>JALPYG010000040.1 GCA_023271215.1 Dehalococcoidia bacterium | reverse complement strand
AACATTCCATAATGAGTATAGCACATGCTGGGCCCACATCAACACCCCTCTAACTGTATGGGGGACTACATTGACGCCTCAGCTTCAAAACACCTAAGTCCAGCCCAATTCTGAAGCTAAGTCCATTCCCATGACAGTGAGGTGGTAAACCAGGGCTAATAGAGAGGGACTGCTCCGTTGGCCAGTAAATGCCGAGAAGTGCCTTTGATTTTGGGTGGCAAATAATGGCTTGCCATGCTCCAACTGCATAAGGGTTTGTCCGTTTAATAAGCCGTCCGGCTGGCTGCACAGCGCAGTTAGGTGGGGGGTGGAGAATACACGCTGGATGGACCCCTTATTTGTTAAGGTAGACGATTGGTTGGGTTATGGCAAGCAGGTCAGTCCCGGGCGCTACTGGGAGCAATAGCGACGGCCTTTAGCAGATCAGAAGTCGCTTGACAATCTCATCAGGATATGTTATTATATTCTACATTGGTCAGACAACATATAGCTGCTGTCTGATATTATCCCATGTAGAGGAGATGTTCAATGCCCTTTGAGAGGATCGAACACAAGAAGAGATCTGTTTATGCGGTAGAGCAGATAATCAAGGTAATTCAAGACGGCCTGTACAAGGTCGGTGATAAGTTGCCACCGGAACGGGTAATCGCCGAGAAGACAGGGGTAAGCAGATCATCTGTGCGTGAGGCCTTCAGCGCCCTTAAGATAGTAGGGATAGTTGAGAGTAGAGCCGGTGATGGAACTTATGTCAAGGGCTCTCCCGAAAATGCAAATGGTGAGTCCCACATTCTGTCTGTATTGAAAGAGAACGAAAGCCCTTCTGATGTCCTGGAAACTCGCAGGGTTTTCGAAGACAGCATCATAGAATTCGCCGTAGATAGAGCTACTGATGTGGATATCGCAGGGATCGAGTCGGTTTTGAAGCGCATGGGTGAGCTGGCAGATATTGAGGATTATCGGAGGTATCTCGAGGCACATCGAGATTTTCATCTGGCTATTGCCAGAGCCACGCGAAATCCAGTCATAGAAAGGGTTATTCGTCTGCTCCTCGATCTCATGAGACAGCAGTTATGGCAAGAGGTCGAAGAAGATTACTATCTGCCTAAAGATGAGCAGCATATCAAGGAGTCGCTGGAGAAACACCACCAAATTTATGCCGCCATCAAAGACAAAGATGCCAAACTTGCCCGGGAGAAAATGAGAGAACACCTTGATATGTTATTAAACGGCGATTGATTAGAAAATGAACAGCGGCAAGAGGTTGAAAGATGTTAATTGAGCTAGTTCACCATGAGAAGTCATTTTAAGGCGGTGCGAAAATGGCCGAGAAAACCGCAGTCATTCCAGACGTCATTCGTGCACCCCGCGGTGCACAGCTCTGCTGTAACGGTTGGCTCCAGGAGGCTCCTCTCAGGATGCTGATGAATAACCTGGACCCCGATGTGGCTGGTGACCCGGCTAACCTGATCGTCTACGGGGGGACGGGTAAGGCGGCACGAAGCTGGGAGGATTACCATGCCATCATCAGTGCCTTGAAGCAGCTTGAAGCCGACGAAACGCTGGTGGTGCAATCGGGTAGGCCGGTGGCCATCTTCCGAACTCATGAAGATGCTCCGCGAGTGCTGATTGCTAACTCCTTGATGGTGCCTGATTGGGCCACCTGGCCAAAATTTCGTGAACTGGAAGAGCTGGGGCTGATCATGTTTGGCCAGATGACGGCCGGGAGTTGGATTTATATCGGCACACAGGGGATCCTGCAGGGGACTTATGAGACGCTGGCTGAGGTAAGTCGGCAGCACTTCGGCGGGTCTCTAAAGAGCAAGCTGGTGCTCACCGCTGGCTTAGGTGAGATGGGAGGGGCACAGCCACTTGCCATCACCATGAACGAGGGCGTGGGGATAATAGTTGAGGTGAATCCACAGAAGATCAAGAGAAGGCTTGAAACGAATTACCTTGATATGGCAGTCGAGGATTTGGATGAGGCTTTGGAAATCGCTCAAGACTGCATAAAGAAAGGTGAGCCCAAATCGATCGGCCTTCTCGGCAATGCGGCTGATATCTATCCGGAAATTATTCGTCGCGGAGTAAGACCGGATGTGGTCACCGATCAGACAGCAGCACACGATGAGCTGCATGGCTACGTGCCTGCCGGACTCTCCTTTGAGGAGGCCATGGAACTCCGTCAAAGCGACCCTCAGAGATATATCGAGATGTCATTTGAATCGATGGTCAAGCACGTCCAGGCGATGATTGACTTGCGCAAGTTGGGCGCGGTGGTCTTCGACTATGGGAACAACATCCGCGGGCAGGCGGAAAAGGGTGGTCTGAAAAACGCCTTTCAATTTCCCGGCTTTGTCCCTGAATATATTCGTCCGATGTTCTGTGAAGGAAAAGGGCCCTTCCGGTGGGTAGCACTTTCAGGCGAACCAGCAGATATTTATCGCACCGACCAGGCTATCCTGGAGCTCTTTCCAGATGACGAGTCCCTCGGCCGCTGGATCAGGATGGCTCAGGATAAGGTGACATTTCAGGGTCTGCCGGCTAGAATCTGCTGGCTGGGATATGGAGAGCGCGCCAGGGCAGGCCGCTGCTTTAACGAGCTCGTGCGAAGGGGCGAGGTGAAGGCACCTATCGTAATAGGACGAGACCATCTGGATGCGGGCTCGGTGGCTTCCCCGAACAGAGAGACAGAAGCCATGAAAGATGGCAGCGATGTGATCGCCGATTGGCCCATCTTGAACGCCCTGCTCAACGCAGTCTGTGGTGCCACCTGGGTGGCGGTGCACCACGGCGGTGGTGTCGGCATCGGTAAATCAATCCATGCAGGCATGGTGATCGTGGCCGATGGCACCGAAGCGGCGGCAAGACGGTTGGAGCGTGTGCTTACAGTTGACCCCGGGCTCGGTGTGGTGAGACATGCCGATGCTGGATACGAGACGGCTTTGAAGGTTGTCAAACAGAGAGGAATAGAGATGCCGAGGGGAAAATGAGCATAATTCTCGACGGCAACAGTCTTTCCATAGCTGATGTGGTGACGGTGGCTCGCCGCGGCACACAAGTTAGTCTAGCGCCTGAGGCCGCAAAGAAAGTGGTGGAGGCAAGGGCGGTGGTTGAGAGATTAGTGGAAGAGAAGCAGGTAATCTACGGTGTCACTACAGGTGTCGGTGAGTTGAGTAATATCACCATTTCTCCCAGAGAGATGGAACTCTTGCAGAAGAACATTATTATGAGCCATGCTGTGGGCGTAGGAAGGCCATTGCCTGAGGATACAGTACGGGCGGTCATGCTGCTGCGGGCGAATACCTGGGCTAAAGGCTACTCAGGTATACGATTGGACGTAGTGCAAAAACTCGTAGAGATGCTGAATAAGCGAGTCCATCCCGTAGTTCCAGAGAAGGGCTCAGTAGGTGCCAGTGGAGACCTGGCACCTCTGGCACATATAGCATTAGTAATGATAGGTGAGGGTGAGGCCATCTTTCGGGGACAGCGGCTAAGCGGCAAGGAGGCAATGGAGAGGGCGGGGATAGAGCCGATCAGCTCGTTACGTGCGAAAGAGGGGATCTCATTTGTTAACGGGGCACAGGTAATGACCGCTATCGGTGCTCTGACCCTTTGGGATGCCCGGAGACTGACCAAGACTGCTGACCTTGCTGCGGCTATGAGCCTGGAAGCATTGAAGGCAACGGACACGATATTTGATGAGGCTCTTCATCGCTTGAGGCCCCATCCCGGCCAACTGATATCGGCAGAGAACATACGAAATCTAACCAGGCAAAGCGAGATTATCGCCTCTCACAAGACCTGTTCAAAGGTACAGGACCCATATTCTCTGCGTTGTGTACCTCAAGTGCACGGAGCATCTCGCAATGCCATCGCTTATGCACGGGAGGTGATAGAGATCGAGCTGAATTCGGCAACGGACAACCCGTTGATTTTTTCCGACAGCAATGAGGTTCGCGCTGGCGGCAATTTTCATGGCCAACCGATAGCTCTGGCGATGGACTTTTTAGGTATTGCCCTGGCCGAACTGGCAAATATTTCCGAGAGGCGAATAGCACGCCTGCTCGATCCACATCTGAGCGGGCTGCCCGGTTTCCTGACCGAACACGGTGGACTGAATTCAGGTCTCATGCTGGCGCAATATACGGCGGCATCACTGGTCTCAGAAAATAGAGTTCTGGCGCATCCAGCCAGTGTGGACTCTATTCCCACCTCAGCAAACCAGGAAGACCACGTGAGTATGGGGACCATCGCTGCCAGAAAAGCAAGAGAAATATTGGAAAATACTCAAACAGTGATTGCTATCGAACTTCTCTGTGCAGCTCAAGGATTAGATTATCTCAGGCCGCTGAAACCAGGAATAGGCTCGAGAAGAGCTTATGAGGTAATACGAGAAATAATACCCAGGTTAGATGCAGATAGAATTTTGTATCCCGACATCAATAAAATGGTAGAGCTGATTAGAGGGGCGAGGTTGATCAACTCAATCGAGCAGGCTGTTGGTGAGTTGCATTAACCGTACCCGTTCACCAGGGCCTAAGTTTTTGACTGGATAACAGGATAAACGAGATGGGAATTCAATACTTTACAACGTTAATCCTGTAATCCTGTCGAAAGAGCCTCTCGGATGGCTGAACAGTTACCATTAACCCAGGGAGGATAGTCATATGGGCAAGCAGATCGTCGAGTGCGTTCCCAATGTTAGTGAGGGCCGGCGCCTTGAGGTAGTAGAGGAGATAGCAAGTGTGGTGAAGGCCACTTCCGGGGTCACTTTGCTGGGCTGTTCTTCCGATGCGGACCATAACCGTAGCGTGATAACCTTTATTGGAGACTCCGAGGGGGTAAAGGACGCAGCGCACCGACTGATCGAAAGGGCGGTAGCCCTCATCAACATGGAGGAACACCAGGGCAGCCATCCCCGCATTGGGGCCTGCGATGTGGTGCCTTTCGTCCCTATCAGGGGAGTGACAATGGCCGAATGTGTGGCGTTGGCGAAGGAACTGGGAGCGAAGGTGGCCTCCGGGTTGAATCTGCCGGTCTATCTCTATGGCGAGGCGGCCACTATCTCAGAACGAAAGAGCCTTCCCACCATACGGCATGGCCAATATGAGGGGTTGAAGGAGGCAATCAAACATCCCGGGCGGACACCCGATTTTGGACCTGCCAAAGTCCACCCTACTGCTGGAGCTATCGCAATTGGAGCCAGAATGCCGCTTATTGCTTTCAACGTCAATCTGGGAACGTCTGATGTAAACATCGCCAAGAAAATAGCCAGGGTTATAAGGGAGGCCGGCGGCGGCTTGAAGAACGTAATGGCTATGGGGGTTATGCTGGAGGAAAGGAACGTAGCCCAGGTTTCCATGAACATGGTCAACTTCGTGCAAACACCGCTCTACAGGTCCTATGAGATGGTAAAGATGGAAGCCAAAAGGTATGGCGTGCCTGTCATAGGATGTGAAATCGTCGGGCTTACCCCTGTAGATGCCCTGATCGATGTGGCCGAGCACTATCTTCAACTGGAAGGGTTCTCCAAAGAACAGATACTGGAGAATCGTCTATACGAATAGGTTGGTTTCTTATGAGAGTAGATTTGGTGGTAAAAAACATCGGACAACTGGTGACCATGGCCGGGCCGCCCCGGCCGAGGACACGGAAGGATATCACGGAGTTTAGCATTATTGAGAGTGGCGCTCTCGTTATATCTGGGGGTAGAATTGCCGGCGTCGGGAAGGACAGCATCTTAAGAGACTTTGAAATACAAGGCGATACCCCGATAATCGATGCCGGGGGAGGGTGCGTCACTCCGGGTTTGGTGGATGCCCATACACACCCGGTTTTTTACGGCTGGCGGGAAAAGGAGCTGGCCCTCAAACTCAAGGGATACTCCTACATGGATATCCTTCAAGAGGGTGGCGGGATACTGAATACCGTAAGGAAGACAAGAGGCGCAACGGAAGATGAGCTGGTCGTGCAGGGCCAGAAGTTCCTAAACAGAATGCTGGCTCACGGGACAACCACAATCGAGGCCAAGAGCGGCTATGGGTTAAATCTGGAAGGCGAACTTAAATCATTGACAGTCTTGAAGGAGCTGGACAGAACCCATCCGGTTGACATCATCCCCACCTTTCTGGGAGCTCACGTAGTCCCCGAAGAATATAAGGGGAACAAACAGGACTTCGTTGACCTGGTAATTAACGAAATGATCCCTGAAGTAGCAGCGCAGGGGCTGGCCGATTTCTGCGATGTGTTTTGTGAAGAAGGGGTTTTTACTATCGAAGAGTCGCGCGATATCCTCCTGGCGGGGAGGAAGTATGGACTGCGACCTAAACTTCATGCCGATGAACTGGTTCCCTTCGGGGGTGCCGAGCTGGCGGCGGAAGTAGGAGCAGCAACAGCCGACCACCTTCTTTGTTCCTCCGATGCCGGCATCAAGGCGATGGTAGCAAGGGGTGTGATGGGCGTACTTCTTCCCGGGACATCCTTCTCCCTCATGTTGCCTCATTTTGCCCCGGCGGTGAAAATGCTGGAGATGGGGCTGCCCCTGGCTCTAGCGACAGACTTTAATCCCGGCTCCAGTCCTACCGAATCCCTGCAAATAATTATGAATTTAGCCAGCCTTAAATTGAAGATGACCCCCGAAGAAGTGATGACCGCCGTTACCATCAACGGTGCCTACGCCGCCGGCAGGGGCGACAGTGCCGGCAGTTTGGAACAGGGCAAGTTGGGGGATGTAGTAATATGGGATGCCCCCAACATAGAGTTTCTAATGTACCACTACGGGGTTAACCTGGTGGATAAGGTCATCAAGAAGGGAGTGGTAGTGGTTGATGGAGGCAGGGTATTATATGAAACTTGTTGACTTAAAGGTAGCTGAATTTCTGGAGGAACTTGCCCGGGGCTCGCCCTCGCCGGGGGGAGGCAGCGCCTCCGCTCTCGCTGGTGCTCTTGGGGCAGCGCTGGTCGCCATGGTGGCCGATCTCACGCTGGGAAAGGAAAGATACAAGAATGTAGAAGATGAGTTAAAGGAGGTATCCAGGAAGGCAGCATCTTTGAAGGACAGGATGATGTGTCTGGTGGATGAGGATAGTCAGGCATTTGATGCCCTGCTGGCTGCCCTCAGATTCCCCCAGGACAGCGCTGAGGCAAAAGGAAAAAGAGGGGTCGAAGTACAGCGAGCAACCAGGAGAGCAGCGGAAGTTCCCTTGGAAGTGGCAAGACACTCGATAAAAATTGTCGAACTCGCAGAGGTAGTCATTCAAAAGGGCAATGTCAATGCCATAAGCGACGGTGGGGTAGCCGCTCTCCTGGGGGAAGCTGCCTTTCGGGGCGCAGTTTACAACGTCAGGATCAATCTTTCCTCTTTGCAGGATGAAACATATAGGAAAGCGGTGGAGCAGGAGCTGAGGGACTTAGAAGGACAAATGGCAATCCTGAAAAATGGGGTAGCGCAACTGATGGATAAGAAACTTTTGTAAGGGTCATCTTTGGCGCAACGGCTGTTTCTGTGTCCCTGGGTTCGTTTCAAGAAGCCTCTAACGACCATTCGAGGCGATAACGCTCGACATGTTCGAGAGACTATAGTTAACTGCATAAATCATTGTACTCCTCCCTCCCCTGGCGGGAGGGAGTTAGAGGGAGGGGGATTCACCGAAGTGTCACCCTCACCTGACATCTTCCTTCAAGGGAAAGGAACTTTGGCGTTCCTGCAAAAAGGTCAAAAAGCGACCATTTAGTGCCTTATCCCGAAGCTAAATTAGGTGACAAATTGGCCCAAAATTTGCTTTTTGCAGTGCCGCCAACTTTAATTCTAAATCTCTTCGCAGAGAACTATATACCTCAATAGAGCTGGGCGTTTCCTTCAATCCTCGTAACGCGTGGCTCACTGTTCTGCGGCGATCGTAACAGCCCAGCCACCCTATGTCACCCTGACCCTGAACGCAGTGAGGGGGAAGGGTCTCCGAGATTCTTCGCTTCACTCAGAATGACAGCAAGCAAAGGGCTTCCTCAGAATGACAGTAAGGTGAGTGATTACCGGCGATCATTTGATGGATCACAAGTATGCCGCAGAGACCTTGACAGTTGCGACCCCAGATGCTAACATTTGAGAAAGCCGAGCGGATTAGGCGGAGTCTGAGTTGGTCTATTTGGGGGTTAAGTGAAAGGAATGGTGAACATTATGAAAGAAGTGCTTGAGGACTTTTCAGTGCTATTAAAAAGACGATTAGGCTCTAAAAACTGAAGTCTTGCGCGAAATGGAAAGAACATCTGCAACGATTTAGCCACAGAGACACTGAGGCACAGAGAGTTCCTTTTGATGCCCTATCTGCTTTGGTTTTCTCTGTGAGCTCTGTGGCTATGAATCGCCAATTGAATAGTCTTGTCCTCGCGAAGGCGGGGATATGAACATTCTTTTGGTTCTGGCTTGTCCAGGTTAGGAAGAGGAGATGAAAGAAATGAAAACAATTGAGGTTGCTCTCCCAGAGAAGTTGGGAATGGAAGTTGAAAACTATGTAAAGAGCGGTTGGTTCACTGATGAAGGAGAGTTATTGCGAACTGCCTTACAAGAATTCATTCGACATAATCGGATTGAATTGATGGAGCAGTTTATGAAGGAAGATATTGAATGGGCATTAGATGTAAAAGCAGGTATTAAATGAGGTTGATTGTTTCCAATACCGGCCCAATTCTACATCTAAAAGAAGCAAATCTTTTAAGCCTGCTTCACAAAACAGGGAAAGTGTATATTCCTCAAATGGTAGATACTGAGATGAAAGAAATATCCCCCTTTTGGGAGAAAGACAGACCAGAATGGATAGTTGTTGAGCAGTTACTACCTGATGAAATCAAACAAGCAGAACATCTATTTCTTTCAGGACTGTTGGATTTTGGTGAAGCAGAAGCAATTATTCTTGCAAAGAAACTTCGTCCAACCTGGTTTCTAACTGACGACACGGAAGCGAGAATTTTTGCAAATTCATTAGGAATGGAAGTGCATGGTTCTTTAGGTGTTGTATTATGGTCTGCGGCGATCGGTCATTTAGACTATGCGGGGGCAAAAGAATCACTGAATAGACTTTCAAAGACATCTCTTTGGATTTCAAGGGCCATTTTGTCAGAAGCCCAAAAGGCATTAGGAATAATGTTTGAGGGTTAGACATTAGATTGCAAATTGCCGAAAGAAGAAAATGCCCGTAACGACAGATGGCATGTGTTTGGGGTTAGCTATGCTCACCCAAATGCTCGGTTCCGCTTGCACTTCACAAATACCGAGAACGTTAGGCGAAATTAAGAAATTCCCTATGAGCAACAAACAACCTTGGACAAGTCCAAAAGCTAGTGTTAAAAGTAGCCTGGTTGAAGGAAGGGGTATATTTGCTAATGCCGACATAAAAAGAGGCGAAAATTTGATTGTTTGGGGTGGTAATTATACGGACAAAAAAGGTGTTGAAAATTATCTCAAACAAGGCAAGCTCGTGATGCAATGGGATGATGATGTTTATAGCGTATTTCATCAACCATTCCTGTGACCCTAATATGTGGATGGCGGACGCTTATACTTTGGTAGCAGAGAGAGATATTAAACAGGGTGAGGAATTAACCGCTGATTATGTGCTTTGGGAAGCTGATGAAAATCATATTTCAAAGTGGGAGTGTAAATGTGGTTCGCCCTTATGTCGTGGACGGGTCACAGGAAAAGATTGGCGTGATCTAGAACTACAGAAACGCTATGAAGATCATTTTTCGCCTCTTTTGAACAAGCGTATTCAGAGAATAAGCCAAGGTGGATAATCAGGGGCGGGAATTTTGTAACCTCACAAACCGCGGAGGATTAGGGGAAATTATCAAGAAGGAGGATTCCAAATGGATATGGGACCGATTGTAGGAATCATAGGTGCAGTGGTTGGCTTGTCAATTGGCGTCGTTGTAACTTATCGCGAGATCAAGCACGCAAAGACGCCGGCTGAACGCAAAATTATAATGAAGTCGCTCACCTGCATGGGTATAGCGGCGATTCTGTTAGCAGTCATACCGTTTGTGCTCTCACGTATTGGGATAATCCCGGCATGGCTAGCCTGGATGACGTTTGGCTTGTTTTTCATCTTGCTTGTGCCCGTAACCTCCTGGGAAAAGAAGCGTCGAGCAGCACTTCGAGGTGAGAAAGCATAAGCGACGTCGCCTGACAGGCGGTAACGCTTGATATTTCCTGGAGATTGTTGTTTAATGGAATACAACAGAGTATATTCGGCTCGCTTCACTCGCCAACATCGCAAACATTTATAATAAGGTTTGTGATCGGCGACGGACTAATCATCGCTCTGTTAGTAGGCTTACCGCTCGTGCTCTCACTCACTGGAATAATTCAACTATGGCTGCTTTGGGTAACGGTTCCCCTCTATATTATTGTGCAGGTGAGCACAGTGATCTGGGCAAATAAGCGTCAAGCAACACTTCGAGATGAGAAAGCATAAGCAACGTCGCCTAACAGGCGGTAACGCTTGACATTCGCTTGAATTTCTAGTTTAATATAGAGCAAGAGAATATGACAGAATAACAGTAACAGGTAAGTTTTTCCAAAAATTGCGCTTGACAGGAGTTGTAAAGTGTGATAAACTACATTCAGGTTTTGGAAAAACTAAACTCTTACGAATAACAAGATAGAAGTAGGGCATGTGGGAGAGACCCGTTGAGGGCACCGAAGGGGCAAGCCATGGGAGATGACAGGCCTATGGACGAAACTCTCAGGTAAAAGGACCGCATGTTCTGGAATCTTCCTGAAGAGTCTGCAAAGACACCGAAGGGGCAAGCCTCAGCTAGCGCTTGAGGCGAATCTCTCAGGTACAAAGTACAGGGGGAACGGTGGACAGCACGTAAGTATTGCCCGCCGTTCCCCCTTCTGCTAAAGGAGTGATGATGACCGCAGTTCTTAAGGGTGCTTCTTCCATACTGGCCCACACGCCGGATCTTGTCCCCCTGGGCTCCAAGCCAACAAGGGAAATCCCTCGGTTTGAGGGTTTGGGCGAACAATGCCTGGCTCACCTGAGGAGCTATCGGGAGGCGGTGGCCTATCCGCCGAATCAGGTGTTTATTGGCAATATCAGGCCAGACGAGCTAGCCGAGATGAAGCAGCCCTGGTGGAGGAACCTCACAGCGGATGCCTTTCGCGAGGGGCCGTATGGTGAGATCATGCCCCAGGATGAATTCTATGGCTTATTGAAGGCCGCAGATGCCTTCGACCTGATCTGGCTGGAGGAGGGTTTCCAATCTCAAATAGCCGCAAAGCTCCGTCTCCACCCGTTACTGGGAGACCTGAAGGGTTTGGGTGGTGGCCGGACTATCGCTGAGATCAGGGACAAGCTGGCTCGTAATGAAGCTTTGCCGCTCAACCTCGGATGTGACTTAGTAGGCTGCGTCTGCCAGGCTCATGAGGAGGATGAGGCTCTTTCCGCCAGTGTCATCCTGGAAGGGTTGAGTGCCAAGGCATCAGCCTTCCTGGCCTTGAGACACCTCCTTGCCAGGGTGAATCCCACCGATCCCAGGGACATTGATTACCTGCTCGACTTCAGTGAAGGGGCTGTTGGTGATAGATATCAAAGGGGTGGGGGGAATATCGCCAAGGCTATCGGGGAGATGGCGGGATGCCTTAATGCTACCGGCGCCGATGTTAAGGCCTTCTGCTGCGCCCCGACCCATGCTATAGCGATCGCAGCGGCTCTGGTTCAGGCAGGCACATTCGATGAGGTTGCCCTATTGGGCGGTGGCTCGCTACCCAAGCTGGGGATGAAGTTCCAGTTTCATGTCAAGAAGGACATGCCCATTCTGGAAGACACATTGGCAGCAATAGCGATCCTAATCGGAAAGGACGACGGCGTTAGCCCAGTGATCAGGACCGATGCGATAGGAGTGCATCCAATTTGCGCCGGCGCATCGGCTAAAGAGATATACGAAGAGGTGGCGGTAAAGCCATTGAACAAGCTCGGTAAGAGAATCACGGATATAGACAAGTACTCCACCGAACTACACAATCCGGAAATAACCGTCGCCGCAGGGAGGCCGGACACCCCATTGATAAACTACAGGGCATTAGGGGCTCTCGCCTGTTTGAGGGGGGAGATCGGGAAAGAGGCGATGGGCGATTTTGTGCGAACCTATGGCATGCCAGGCTTTTCTCCAACACAGGGTCATATCCCGGCAGCTATTCCCTTCATGGGTCATGCCAGGGATATGATTATGGCGGGCCGGATCGAGAATACGATGTTCATGGCCAAGGGGAGCCTTTTCCTGGCCAGGATGACTGACCTTTCCGATGCAGTTTCAGTCATAATAGAGAGAAATCCCGCGACTAGAAAGGAGGTGAGTTAGATGTTTGAAGGAAAGAAAGTGGTGGCATTCGGTGAACGGGATGGTGTGCAGGGCCCGGCGATCGCCGAATGCCTGTCTGCGGCAGGGGCGGAGGTTGTCTTCACCGTTACCGAGTGCATCGTCTGAACCGCGGCAGGCGCAATGGACCTGGAGAATCAAGCGAGGATCAAGAAGTTGGCCGAGCAGTATGGCAGGGAGAACCTGATAGTAGTACAGGGCGCCGGAGATGCCGATAGCTCGGAACTGGTGGCCGAGACCGTCACCACCGGAGACCCTAGCTACGCCGGTCCATTGACCGAAGTCCAGTTGGGACTTCCCGTTTACCACATTCTGGAACCAGAGGTGAAGCAGCACGTGCCGTCGGACATTTACGACGAGCAGGTAGGCTTGATGGAGCTGGCACTGGATGCCGAGGCGATTGCCAGAGCGGTTAGAGGAATACGGGACAATGCGTCAGCAGGATAATGCACCTAACCGGCGCGATGTAATCATCATTGGATCGGGGCCGGCGGGCCTCGCTGCGGCCATCTACGCGGGCCGCGCCGGGCTCGACACCCTGATCTTAACCGGGATGTTCATCGGTGGGCAAGCCGCGACGACCGATAGAATCGAGAATTACCCCGGCTTTCCCAAGGGTATTCCCGGGGACGAGCTCACCAACCTGATGCGGAAGCAAGCCGAGCACTTCGGGGCTCAGGTGGTCATTGACCAGGTTACCGAGGTTGATCTCCTCACCCGCCCTTTCGGTGTAAAGACCGACAGTGCGCAATATGAGTCCAAAGCCCTGATCATCGCCACCGGCGCCTCACCCCACAAGCTAGGGGTTCCCGGGGAAGAGGAATTCATCGGCCGCGGGGTTTCCTTCTGCGCCACCTGTGACGGATTTTTCTACCAGGACAAGACCGTGATCGTCGTCGGAGGGGGCAACAGCGCCGTCGAGGAAGCCCTTTTCCTCACCAAATTCGCTTCCAGGGTCTACATCGTGCACCGCCGGGATAGGCTGCGCGCAGACGACATCCTCCAGAAAAGGGTAAGAGGCAACGAGAGAATCGAGCTTGTCTGGGATTCCACAGTGACCCAGATCCTGGGCGACGCCCAGGTCAGTGGTGTGCACCTGAAGAACCTGAAAACCGGGCAGGTGACCACCCTGACTGCCGATGGGGTTTTTGTTTGTATCGGCAATGTCGCCAACACGCAACTCTTCGCCGGACAAATAGAGCTGGACGAGCAGGGCTACGTAATCACCGATGCCAGGCAGCGCACCAGCATAAACGGGGTCTTCGCCGCCGGTGACGTGCAGGAGCGCGTCTTACAGCAGGTGGTCACCGCCTGCGGCACGGGTGCCAGGGCGTCCGTGGAGGCCGAGAAGTTCATTGCCGAACTGGAGGATAGGGCATATCCAGGATTCAGTATCGAGTATTGAGTATCGGTAACGGTTCACCTTACTGTCATTCTGAGCCCTTCGCTTGTGTCATTCTGAGGAAGCAAAGCGAC
>JALPYG010000004.1 GCA_023271215.1 Dehalococcoidia bacterium | reverse complement strand
GTCTATTTGGGCAAGTTCCATGTCGAGGGAGCGATACACTTCATCGGGTAAATGACCGAGACGACAAGCGATTTCTAACTGTGTGTCCAGTTCACTTGCGGAACCAATGGCGATACGCACAAACTGTATCAATTCATTGGTTCCCCGGGCTGCTCCATCAGCCAGGTTGCTCGGTATTGAAATAGCGGCACGACGCATCTGCGAAACAAGACCATACCGTTCATCAGACGGAAAGTCTGCTGTCACCTTGTACACCTCAGTGACAAAGTCAACGCTCTTTTTCCATATGTCCAGTTTCTTATGTGGCTTCTCCATCCCTACTCCTCACCACTCACTCCTCACTCCTCACTCCCCACCAACACCGCCCTCGCCGGCGCGCCTTCCGCTCCCACCAGCTTCAACGGCAAACAGAGCAACTCATAGTGCGCAGCGACTACACCTATCAGGTTGAGCCCTTCGATAATAACCACCTCAGCCTCCAGTAGAATCCGATGGACTTCACAACCATCATAATGCCCTTCCACAGAGAGATAGTCAATTCCAACCAAGCGAATGCCGCGCTCGACAATCCACCTGGCAGCATCAGCCGTTAACGCCGCATAATTGGCGTCAAAGCTTTGTTGCCTTTGCCATAATGTGGAGTTGGGCGTTTTCAATAAGAGCCGTGTCGTGTTCTCCGGCAACGACAACGCTGCCAAATCGTCTGCCGTAATACTGTCCGCCCCGGTCAGGTCTGCCACTGCCGCCGGACCACACAAGACCTCTAGCGGCAACTGGTCGACGCTGACTCCGCCCTCAATGAAATGCAACGGTGCGTCCACATGAGTGCCTATGTGGACATCACAGTCAAGCCGGGAGACATTAGCCTCATCGCCGCTCTCCAGACTTTGAGTGCGGCTGATCTGCAAACCAACGCTTCCTGGCCAGATCGGCATATCTGAATGCAACGGCACCGAGATATCAATAATCTTCGGCATCGGGATTCTCCTTTTCAAGCTCGGAATAGTCGATGCGTCTTTCCTTTCTAGAGTCTTTCACAGTTTCGAGCTGAGAACGCCTGATATTATTGGGGTAATAAAACCGTTCTTTTAGTTTATTGGTTATTAGCCCACTCTGAACAAATCCGCGGTAAGTGCCCCAGAACTGCATCAGTCGGAATAATGGGATGCTCAACAGATTACCTCGCAGCATCCGATCGTGCCAAGCCTGATAATAGTCGGCGACAACGTTCCCTGTAAACATCTTCACAAAATCCCATAAAGTGAACTTTTGCTCCGGGAATATCTGTCTGTGCGCCATTCCCTCACGAAGATACCGGTTGTAGATGCGAAGAGGCGCTTCATTGTGAACATGGATAATCTCGGCTTCCGCCGCGTATGTTATGTAGTAGCCTTTCTCCATCGCTCGCTTGGCCCAGTCAAGGTCTTCCAATCCGGTCAGTCTCTCATTATAGTACAACTCTTCCCACACCTCCTTGCGGATTACAGCATTAGCATTGTTGCAAAACGGATGATCCTGACGGGAAACTGACTGCTCAGGAAACCACTTACTGAATATCTGGCGCTCTGAGTACCGGGTAGAGTTATCACCGCGCTGTTTTCCGTAAACCAGAGCTACCTTTGGGTCAGTGAAGGGCGCAAGCAGCTTCTCCAGCCAGTCCTCGTACACAGGGTAGACGTGGGCGCTGGCAATGACGACGAACTCACTACCGGCTACCTGACAGCCGAGATTCAAGGAACGTCCAAACGAAAACTCCTCTGGCTTGATATAAAGGATTCTTACCGGATATTTCGACGCAATGGAGAGTGTAGCATCCGTGGAACCCGAATCTACCAGAATGATTTCTACATCACGGATGGACTGTTGTAAGATTCCCGCCAGCAAGCGCCCTATATGCTGCCCTTCGTTGTAGCAGCGGATTACGATTGAGCAGGTGGCCTTTTTTGTTGCCATAGAGCTACCGATTCTCTATTATGATACACAATGATGCTGAGGGACGATAAGGTTTAGGTGCATTGTTAGGCGGATAAAAACGATAAACGACATCAGAGGACTCAACCAGTATCCGTCTATCCAACAGTTGCATCGGAACAGGTATTGGAATCGCAATCTTGACCCCTGAAGCTCTGATTAACTCAAACCAGCTTCTGATTTCTGAAATAGACTTTCCGGTTACCTTTTTCAAGATTGAAAATTTGTCTATTTTGTCTACCACAGCGCCCATTAGAGTTAAATTAGCACTCATTGTTGGAATGTCAATGGTATGGAGCTGCCGCCCGCCACGTTTTAGACAACAACGGTGCATATCCTTAAAGACCGCTAAACGATGGTGATATGGTATATGTTCCAGAGTAGATACAGTAAATACCCTGTCAAAGTAGCCATCAGGATATTTCGATGAGGAAGATCCAAATTGCTCAAACACATATTTCACCGAAGGGTATTTACTCGGTAGCTCGAGGGGACTTCCCCAACGAGACCATATTGGCTCCCCGTGTGCCATGCCAAAATCATCGCCTATCCAAGCTTCCAGCTCATATTTTTCAGCCAGATACTTAGGCAAGAGACTATACCCCCCAACTTCGATAACCTTTTGATCCCTGGCAAATTGACCAGCTTCTTCGATCCAAGGGCGATTGTGAGCTTTAATGCCCCATTGATCGGGAGTGTAACCGGGAAAATCTTCCAGCTTGAATCCTTGGCTCTTATATCGAAAAAGTTCATCAACTGTCGCCAGAGTAGCGTACGTAAGCACTAACATGTGAGATTCTCTAAGAAGTACATGCCCAATAGCCGAATGGGAAACCATCATGCCAATTTGCTTCCCAAAAAACTGCGGATGGCAAGTCCTCGCCAAGCCAAATATTGTATCCCGAATTTAGGCACATCAAAAATATATTGCTTAAATGGCCATTGTAACAATCTGAGAGATAGCATTACCGGATACCAATTATTACAACAGGCTTGAACAACCAACTGTACCAAAATAAGCCCTAAAAGACCATAACTCTGCATGACAATGTATCCTATTCCTACAATAGCTATTCCAGATAAAACGGCCGGTAATAAAAATGGGATATGATTACTTGTCATATATATTTGTGCATGAGCAGCGTGATGTACTTCCAGTATTATCCAAATTGATAAAAGAACAAAAATTTCATTGCCGACAAGCCTTGTACCTATATTGAAAAATTCAAGAATAGTGTTACCAAATAGACCAACAACAAGTAAGCTGCTTACCAAAAGCGACATTACCGCAAAAATACCTGTACCTGCATAACGCCTTAAATTATTAAAATCATGCTTTGCCATCATCTGCACTAATCTTGGCAAGTTGGCATAAAGTGGTGCCTGTGATATCATCCGTATCATAAAAAGAATATTAACGGTAAATAAAAAACTGGCAATCAGTGCCGCATCATCAAGCTGGGCAACCAACAATGATATTGCATAATTTATCAAATATGCACCCAGCATAATCAACCCAAAGCGCCATGTTGCGGGCCACATACTTCCAAAAATTTCTTTATCAAAACGCGTTGTTCGCATACTACTCTTACCTGCATTTTTGGCAAACCAACTATCGACAAAATGCCTTGCATATAGCAAAGTTATGATACTGAGCAACAGGTCCGCAATAAATAAAGCCAATATCTTGTAACCCAGTGTCAACAAAATAAAATATATACAGATACGAATCACGCTTATGAAGCTTTCAAGCCTTCTTATTAAAGCAACCTGATCAATGCCTTGAATAAATGATGACCACCTTACCGACTGCATTCGAACAGCACTGCTTAATATTAAAACACCAAACGCCACCCATAAATCTGTTCGATTTCCAGCAAGCGCTACTACATTACTCACTATAAGTGGTCCTATAGTAGCGAGCAATGCAATTGCTAATAAACTTAATAAGACATAAACCCTTCCCAGTGTACTTAATAGAAGATACAGCTTTTGATAATTTGGTTTGCCAGTTTTTGCTTTTTGGTTTTTAAATTCCACTATGTTTGTAGGGAGGCTATCGGCGCCTGAGAAAAAGTAAGAGACTGCCCGCACCGTAGTAGCCCCAAACCCGCTGCCCGCAAGCACTGCAATTCCTATGATCATATTAAATAGGAACCATACAGCAATCTCTTCAGTACTGAACCTTATAAGTATCAAGGGCAATACGAAAATTGCTGAACCAAACTGAACAAAGTGGCTCATCCATGTCATTAAGACAGGCTGATTGAGAGCTCTTGTAATCATTTTTGGAATTCTCACGTTATCACTCACGGGACTTCACCATCACCACGCCGACCGGCTGATACTTAGGGTCCCAAATCCCCCACGGCATACCATTATTGCCAGATTTGAAATAGAAATCGGCAAGATTGTCACGCAGTTCGCTACAGTTGCACAGTGCCTCGAACAGCTCGTCGTATTGATCATAGTTAGACGGGCAGTCGGCTGGCAGGTCGAAGATATCACGCAGGGTGGCCTCGGTGTAGCACCAGCCCTTGGACGGCTCGTGGAACCAGTCTTGCTCCTTTGCTGCGCCCAGCGTAGCGATCAGCTTGCCACCTGGCTTGATGACACGCATAAGCTCTTTAACGACAGTCCGCAAATCGTCCGGCTGGTTGTGCTCCAAAGCCGATATGGAGACCACGGCATCCACCGATTCATCAGGTATATCCCTCATTGACTTTAAGTCCTGATTGTAAATGAAAACCGTGCCCCTAACTGAAGCCATTTCTGGTTTGTATCGTAACTGTCGAAGGGACGTTATTAGCTTTTGTGGATATAGATGCCAGCGCCGGGGTGATAACGAGGGCAAGAAATCATATAGATTTGGTTCTGGTGCTAAATCTTCCTTACGCCAGCCTTGAATCCAGTATCGTTGCCTGAAGTGCATCGGAAAATATCGGCGCCTCTGGCGGTCAGCACTGATTACATCTACACCCTGTTCTGCCAGCCACCACTGCATGACGCCGAGACCAGCGCCAGCATCTATGACGCGCATACCATCTGTTGGGTTAAGCTGTTCTGCTGCCCAGGTCAGGTCGAGCAGGTAGTGCCAGCCTAAGCCTAAGCCCAATTCTTCACCTACCCGGCGCATTTCTTCGACAAGTTGTCGTTCTGTATCCAATAGCCGGGAAGATATAATCTCTATTCTATCTTTGAGCATTTAAATCATCCAAATCGTCTTCTCAGTGGACGCAAAACAGCCTTAACGGGTTTTGGCAGGAACATTATAACCCATTTATATATTGATAATTTTATATATGACGAAAAAGAATATATTGGATATTTATTGATGATTGAGTCAATCTTACTCTTATTTTCCAAATAATAAGGTTTATTAGACATTACGCTAATTAAATTTGTTTCAATCATATCTAGAAATTTCTTATATGCATTGTGTTTAATCTTTATCCCATATTCATAATTGATATAATCCAAGTATAACAAAATATCATACCAGTGATCCATTAACAAATAGTTGTTAGAGACACTCTCATTTTTCCTGACTATATCATTTTTTAAATAAACAATCCTTTTGATCATTTTTCTGTTATTAAGTATATATTCAATATGAGGAAACCATGATTTTGCTACCTTGAAGAAGTTCTTATACTGAAATGATTCTTGATTAAATACATATCCTCCTATCCATGTAATCTTATTAAAATGCTCATTAAACAAATCGCCGATATCACTATAGATTTTATCACCAAAACTATCAAAACGATTTAACACTACTATGTCTGGTTGTTGACTTTGAATTATATCTATTATTCGTTTCAACGAATTTCTTTCAAGTATCGCATCGTCAGGCAGTAGTAAAAGATAATCTGAAATTGGTGTAAACATTGCTTTAGTAATATTTACAAGTAATCCGTAGTTTATTTCATTTCTGCAATAATTCACATTGTTATGATTAGCATAGATACCTTTTATGAAATCTTTTGTTCCATCTGTTGAACAATTGTCAAATATAAAAACATCAATCTGAAAATAATCTGATTTAATGTCCTTAATCTCACTAAAGATGGAATCTAATAATAAATTTAAGGACTCTTTTCTGTTATATGTAGGTATAGATATTGCTAACTTCATTTAACATTTCCTCTCATCTGTATTATCTCTTATTATTTATTCCGCAATCGTTGGTGAAGTATTTCATTTGCTACTTCTCCATCCGTTTTATTCCCTCTGAAAGTGCGACCCGAGGCTCCCATCCGGGTAGCTTGTCCCCTTTGTTCCAGGGCACCATCACTTCTCTTGGGCGATAGGGCCGTCCTCCCCACTGGATAGGTAATTCCTTGCCGATGACTTGTTCATAGGTGCGAACCAGTTCTTTTAGGCTTATCGGCTGACCTGACGATACGATGTAGGATTCGTGAGCATAAACCAATCCGGCTTGTAGGCGCTCGGCGGCGACCAGATAGGCCTCGATCACGTCGTCGATATAAACCAGGTCAATCAGTTGCTCTCCGGGAGACATGGCTAAAGGCTCTTGCTGTTCGGCCGTGGCCTTAAGTAACCGAAACAGCTTCGGCCGCGGGTCGTCGGGACCGTAAGTGTCAAACAGCTTTAGCGTAACAACTTTTAACGCAGTGGTTTCCAAGTAAAATTGGAGCAGCGCCTCGAAGGCTTGCTTGGTGGCGGCGTACAGGCACACCGGACTGTAGTCCTGGTTCTCGTGGTGCTGCCAAGAAGTTCCCGTGTTCACCAGCCTGTATACGCCGTTTTTGACCATGGCCTCTACCAGTTGGGTGCCGAACTGCACATTGCTCTGGATCAAGGGCACGATGTCTTTTGCATGGTGCTGGGCGAGAAACAGCGACGCCAAATGAAATACGATCTCCGGCTTGGCCGCCGCAACGATATTTTCCAGGTGCTCGGTGCTACCGTCGTGTTCATAAATCTTAATGCGGTCTTTAATGCTATCCAATTGTTCCAGTTTGGATGTGGGCCGGACAATAACGTGAACCTCCCAGTCTTGGCGCACTAGTCGCTGCGCCAAACGGGAACCAACAAAACCGGTCGCGCCGGTAATCAACGCCCTGAGTGGTCGATTCTTAGTCATCGCCTACCTCCGTTGCAAACCGGAATGGGCTTTGAAAATCAGCAAGCGGCATAAATTGGCCGTCGCGTTTAGAAATAACTGGATTGTCGCTTGGCCAATCAATACCAACCGAATCCCAACGAATACCGGTGTCATGTTGTGGCGAATAAACAGAGGTGACGTTGTATACCATGATGGCACTATCGCTTAGTGTGTAAAAGCCGTGGGCCAAGCCACACGGAACATAAATCATATTTGCCGTTTCAGCACTGAGTATAAAACTTGCGAACTTGCCGTAGGTGGGCGAACCCACCCGCAGATCAACCACCACGTCCTTGACTTCACCAACAAGGCAGTAAACTGCCTTGGCGTGGTCGTGAGGCGGAACCTGAAAGTGCAGTCCTCTTAAGACGCCCTTGTAGGATCTTGAATAGTATATTTCGGAAAAATGCGTTTCCAGCCCATGTTCGGCAAAAATTTGCTCATGAAAGGTTTTCACGATCAGCCCGCGTTCATCTTTAGACACTACGGGCTGGATTTCAAAACACCCTGGGATACGACTCGGAATAAACTTCACCATGCTTTCTCCCTGACAAACTCCCTTATCCTTTCAATCATATAATCCAGCATCTCCGCGGTCAATCCCGGATAGACTCCGATCCAGAAGGTGTCGGTCATCACCTTGTCAGTATTCTTCAACTCCCCGGCGATCCGGTAGGGAGCGGCACTCTCGGTGAAAGCCGGCTGCCGGAGAATGTTGCCGGCGAAGACGGTACGGGTCTGGATATTGCGCCCCTCAAGAAAATTTGTGATTTGCTGCCGGTTGAAGGGAGCACCGTTTTTGATGGTGAGGACAAAGCCGAACGGGGAGGCCTCGGCCCGTGGCGGAATCACCGGCAGGATGAAGACTTCCTCAAGTTCTTTCAGGCCCTGGTAGAGCCGCTGCCAGTTTTGCTGTCGTTTTTCGATGAAGGCGGGCAGTTTGTCCAGTTGGGCCAGGCCAACGGCCGCCTGCATATCGGTTATTTTCAGGTTGTATCCCAGATGGGAGTAGACATATTTGTGGTCGTAGCCGAAGGGCAGGGTCCCCAGTTGTTGTTCGAAGCGCTTGCCGCAGGTGTTGTCCTTACCGGGGTCGCACCAGCAGTCCCGGCCCCAATCCCGAAAAGAGGTCACCAGTTGTTTGAGCTGGGTGTCGTCGGTGTTCACCGCACCCCCCTCGCCCATGGTGATGTGGTGGGCCGGGTAGAAGCTGAGGGTGGCCAGGTGGCCGAAGGTGCCGGTGTATTTTCCATCCCATTTCGCTCCCAGAGCATCGCAGTTATCCTCGATGAGCCACAGGTTGTACCGGCGGGCAATCGCCAGCACCTGATCCAGGTCAAAAGGAATGCCCATGGTGTGGGCCAGGAAGATGGCCTTTGTGCGTTTAGAAATCGCCGCTTCCAGTTGTTGAACGTTGACGTTGTAGGTTCCGAGGTCGAGGTCTACGAATACCGGAACCAGTCCGTGCTGGATGATCGGGGCGACGGTGGTTGGGAATGCAGCGGCTACTGTTATAACTTCGTCGCCACGCTTGAGTCGCCGGTCTCCCAGTTTGGGAGAGGTCAGGGCAGCAATGGCCAACAAGTTGGCCGAGGAGCCGGAGTTGGTGGTGATGATGTGTTTGGCTCCCAGGAATCCGGCCAGCTTGGCCGTGAATTCCCGCTCGAACCGACCGGCGGTGAGCCAGAAATCAAGGGCGGAATCCACCAGGTTGAGCATTTCCCGCTCGTCATAGACCCGCCCTGCATAGTTTATTCTACTTTGACCAGGAACAAATGGAGTGGTTTGGGCTGGATGGTGAACGGCATAATAATGTCTTTGGGTATCTATAAATGTTAATTTCTTGAGCAACAAAGCCATTGTTTTTCGATTTAATCTCCCGAGCTTAATAGTGATATTGTCTTTTAAGACGGCCTCCTGCTTATGCAAGCGCAAAATGCTCGTCGTTTTCAATTTACCCTGCTCCAAATTATCATTGGTGATAATGATTGATGTATCCTCGTTTTTGTACTTATGCACCTCCTTGGTCATAAAAATAACAATGCAGTCAGCTCTATGTAAGTCTATGATAACCGATGGCCTGCTTTTAATGCCGGTTTTACTTGTAAAACCAAACTTTACTTCTACAATGTCTCCGACTTTATACATCAAATATGTCCTCTGTTACAGTACTATCTCGCATTAAATTTTCTTCAAGCAACTCTTGCCAATCAGTGTCACTCCATCCAGCAATTTTCTTAGTATTTCCATTCTCATCTTCAAATTCGATTGTATTGTTATGATTTAGCTCTAACACTGGCAAGACTATTACTTCAACTTCATCCCCGAAATCTCCTGGAATTTCAATCAATATTTTGCCTGCTTTTGTTTTCAGAATTTTTCTTATAGCTTGCATTTTCAAACCCCCCACAATTTCATACATTAAACGACTTCATCCCCAGAATTCTCTGGTATACTCATACCCCTGCGGTTGCCCAAGAAATACTCCTAAATTCCCAGCATTAAAAAACCTCTCATCTCAAAGATACCTACCGTCTACAATGACTTTCTCAGGGAAGACTTCGCCAATACCCCTAAAGTCCTTCCATGCAGTGGCGATGAAAACCCCATCGGCCGATTTTATGGCTTCCTCAGCAGAGTCTGTGTAGTCTATCCGAAAATCATAGCTTTCCTTGAAGTTACCGGCTGCCAGTGGGTCGTAAACAATAACTTCCGCCCCTCTTTCAATGAGCTCTTGTATTATTCCGGCTGAGGGAGTATCTCGCACATCATCGGTATCCGGCTTGAAAGATAATCCTAATACAGCCACTGTCTTCCCTTTGATACCTCCGAGCCTTCTTTCCATCAAATCCACCAGATGCTTTTTGCGGTGAGAGTTGATCTCCAGCACAGCTTTCAGAAGTTTCATTTCGAGTCCTAGATTTTCACCTCTTTTGATCATAGCATAGGTATCTTTGGGAAGGCAATAACCACCGAAACCACAGCCTGGCCACACATAAGAAATCATAGGGGCAGGATTCCCATACCATCTTCCATCCTGATGTAGAATCTTGTAAGCTGTTTTAACATCAATGTCGCCGTCGCCTAAAGCCTCTGCAAAAGTTGCCATTTCGTTAGAAAAACTGATCATGGTGGAAAGAAGAGTATTGGAAAGATATTTGACGAACTCAGCAGTTGTGAGTGAGACCCTCCATATAGACGCATCGAAAGACTCATACACTCTTTCAACAATATCACCACTTCTTTTATCATATTCACCAATTACTATCCGTCCAGGTTCAAGAAAGTCCTTCAAAGCTATTCCTTCCCGCAAAAACTCTGGATTGTTTACCAATCCAATTTGTTTCCCAGCAAACAGTCCTCGCTCCTCCATCATCCTAGCTATCTCCATAGACACGCCAGGAGGCACCGTGGATTTTATGACCAGTACGGTGTAATTGTCAAGCAAACCAATGATTTGTTGAATTGAGTCATAAAGTGAACTTAAACTAATTCCTTCCGGCGTGGACGGAGTTCCAACACAAATAAAAATCACGTCACTTTTCCTAGTTAATTTCTCCAACCGATCAACAACTTGAAACTTCTCACCCAAGACCTGAGAGAGAGCTTTATCAAAATCATCCTCGTAAAAAGGAGCAATACCCCTGCTGATCTGATCTACTTTATTTCTATCCTTGTCATACCCCAAAACGGTGTGCCCTTTAAGAGCCAAGCCAACCGATGTGGTCAAACCCACAAATCCCATCCCAACTACTCCTATCATAAATTTGCCTCCCCAAGATACCTTAAATATCTCTTTACTCCTTCGTAAACCTGCACCTTCGGGTCATATTTCAACAACCTTCTTGCTTTCGAAATATCAGGACAACGACGCCGAGGGTTGTGAGCTAAATAATCCCTGTCCTTACTGGGCTCAAGAATTATGCTGCCTCTGTAATCTAATAGTTCATTACCCGCATCTTTGTAAATGGTCGCCAAACTTCTTATGCTAATCTCAGGTCTATCTATACCGATATTAAAGACATCAAACCTATCATACATCAAGCATTTGAAATAGCCGCTAATCGCGTCGCTTACATAGCAGAAGGTTCTTGTTGGTGAGCCATCAGAGTGAATAACAATATCTTCATTGTTTTTAATAGAAGAGGCAAAATCTGCAACCACTCTTTTGTCAGTTACGGACAAACCAGGGCCATAGTTATTGAAGGGCCTTACAACCTTTATCGGCATAGAATAGACTTTATTGAAAAAATAACAGAGCGTTTCTCCAAGCCTCTTTGCTTCATCATAACAGGCTCTTGGTCCAATGGAGGACACGTTCCCCCTGTAATCCTCAGGGGTTGGAATAAACTCAACAGGTGGGTCGCCGTAAATCTCGCTGCTTGAGAAGAATAGGAAGCTCCGAATTTTCTTATCTCGATAAAAGTCAAGAAGCTTCCGCAAACCCCATACATTGGCATCTATCGTCTCTATAGGATATTTCCTGTAGAAACTTGGTGAAGCTATTGAAGCTAAGTGAACTATATAGTCGGCTTTTTCGACATTGGGTATCGAACCAAGTTCATCTTTTGCAATATTGTAATCAAAGAACCTAAAAAATGGGAACTCTTTGGCCAGCTTTTCTATCCAAGGAGGATTGCCGAGAATGAAGTTATCAAGGCCTATGATAATACGAGGTTTTATGCCATTTTCAGCAAGGTAACATAGCGAGTTTGCAAAGTTGAAGCCCAAAAAACCCGCTATTCCTGTTATCAGGAAAACAGAGCCTTCAATATTCCCTTTGTTTTCGATATTCTCCCAGACATAATCGTAATCTTCTTTGAGGACTCTTGATTTTCTAAAAGCCATTTAACCTGTCCTCCAATAATACCACCAATAACCACATCTAAGGGATTCTCGCTAGCATAGTAACCCGAAGCCCTCTATATAGAGACAACAGTTCCACAAGATAGCTGCCTAAACTCCCTTTGGTCTGCTAACTGGGCAGGAAGAATTTTCTCAGTCTTTCCACACTTTCCAGGGCGGTTTGCCGGATTGCCACAAGCTTTCCAACAGTCGCACATCCCGTAAGGTGTCCATGCACTGCCAGAAGCCGTCGTGTTTGTAAGCAACCAGTTGCTCCTCTTCCGCCAATCGCTCCAGGGGGCCGCGTTCAAGAATGGTGTCATCCCCGCCGATGTAGTCCAGCACTTCCGGCTCCAGCACGAAGAATCCGCCATTAATCCAGCCTTCACCAATCTGAGGCTTTTCGGTGAATTCAGTCACCAGGTCGCCGTTGAAGAGCAGACCGCCGAACCGTGCCGGCGGGCGAACAGCGGTGATTGTCGCCAATTTCCCGTGGCTTTCATGAAAAGCCACCAGGCGTTTAATGTCAATGTCGGCGACGCCGTCTCCGTAGGTGAGCATGAACCGTTCGCTACCGATCAGGGGCTGCAGCCGCTTGACTCGCCCCCCGGTCTCCGTGGCGGTACCGGTATCGATCAGGCATACCTTCCAGTCAGGCTGTTGACCGCTATTATGGGGGTCGGTGCGCCCGGTGCTCAGATCAATGGTCAAATCATTATTCAGCATGTAAAAATCGAGGAAGTATTTCTTGATCTCCTCGCCCTTGTAACCCAGGGCGAGGACGAACTCTTCGAAGCCAAAGGCGGCATAGATATTCATGATATGCCACAGGATTGGCTTCCCGCCGATCTCGACCAGCGGTTTAGGTTTGATAGCGGTTTCTTCAGATAGCCGTGTCCCGGCACCACCGGCAAGAATGATGGTTTTCATTGCGGGGTGACCTCCTTAAGGAAAAAACACACAGCCCCGCCGGTTACTAGAATCTTCATCATTTATTGGCTCCTTCACAGTTCTACTCTAGCATCGTCGCCAATGAAAAGTCTTACTGCCTTGAAGTTCTGCCCCCCTTTGACCACCTCAGTGCCCCTACCGATAACACTATCAGCCAGACGCTCGATTTTCAAGATGTGCGAGCTCTCCAGTATCACCGAATGCTCGATTGATGAATTCTCAATCACCGTATTGGCTCCAATGCTGGTAAAGGGGGATGGGAGCTTCTGTATGGCATCGGTTATTTCCAGTTCTCCCCGCCAGGAAGGCTTTATTTGAGCTATGGCTTGATGGATCTCAGGGGTAAAAAGGTAAATGCCTACTAAAGCTAGGTTGCTTTTTGGCTCCTTAGGCTTCTCCACCAGGTGCATCACTCTGCCTGAGGCATCGAGTTCAGCCACACCGAAAAGACGAGGGTCGGGGACTTCCTTAAGCAAAATAAGAGCATCGGGATGAAAGCTGTTGAATTCCTCAACAAACCCCTTAATGCCGCCTTCAATGAGGTTATCGCCGAGGAACATTAAGAAAGGGGAATCGCCGCAAAGGATAAGTGCCTTCATGCTGACTAAAGGATACCATAAACGGCAAGGATTGTCCAGCTTTGTATCTAGTGGGTAGCGTGTAGGAGGTAGCGGGTGGTGAGTAGTGGGGGAAACACCCAGTTTGCCCGGTGTTTACCCCCAAAACTTCTCGATAATAGCACCCAACAAACTTGGAGGCTAAAATCCCGCCGAAATAAAGGGTAACACTCTGTCCAGCCACAGCCATCTGTAGTTGAATAGAAGAAAGGGCAATCAGTCAGGGGCTTAGCGTAGCTCTCTCAGCTTGATCAGAGGTAGCGATGCCGGAAAATCAAAGGTGGCGCGAGCAGGACGGGTGCCCGCTACGTAAGGTAGGGGACGAAGAGAGATTAAAACAGCGATGAAGATTCTATTTGTGTGTGAATATTACCCCCCGCATATTGGGGGAGTGGAGATTGTCTTCAATCAGTTAGCTCAAGGGCTAGCTAAACAGGGGCATGACTGCCACGTTGTCACTTGTAAGGTTCCTGGAACCAGCGAATACGAAGAGGTTGAGGGGGTTAAAATCCATAGGGTAAAAGTACCCAAGAAGGGAGACAGATACTGGTTCACCTTTTTGGCTATTCCCAGGGTCTTCACTCTCGCCACGGGGGCAGATTTGATTCATACGACAACCTTCAATGGTACCTTCCCAGCCTGGGTCGTAGCCAAATTATTGCGAAAGACGGCTGTAATCACCGTTCACGAAGTCTGGGGTCCTTTATGGGGAAACTTAATGCGAATGAGTTGGTTTTCGGCCCAGTTACACCGCTTTCTAGAAAGAGCGATTATCTCTCTTCCCTTCGATAAGCATATCTCTGTTTCCGAGCATACCCGTGACCGTCTAAGGTCCACCGGTATTAACGATCAAAAGTCGGCAGTCATTTATAATGGCATAGACCATGAGCTTTTCCATCCGTTAAAGGCAGATGGTGAAATGATAAGGAAAAAACTTGGCCTCGATGGTGAGTTTGTGTATATGTACTATGGCAGGCCTGGGGTCTCTAAAGGTCTAGAATACTTAATTTCAGCAATCCCCCTGATTTCAGAGAGAATCCCTAATTCAAGGCTTCTCTTGATCCTGGCAATGGAACCCAACGATAGGTATGAACACATTAGGAGAATGATTAGTGATTTCAATATTGAGGATAAGGTTGCACTTCTTCATCCGGTACCAAGGGGTCAGCTACCACATTATATCGCCGCCTGTGATTGCGTAGTTGTTCCTTCTTTATCTGAGGGCTTCGGCTTCGCTGCTGCTGAGGCATGCGCAATGCAAAAGCCGGTGGTAGCCTCAAAGGTGGCTTCTCTACCTGAGGTTGTCTCTGGAAGGCATGTATGGGTTGAGCCAGGAAAGCCAGAAGCTATAGCCACAGGGCTGGCGAAGGTTTATAAAGGCGAGACCGAAAATACCCAAAAGAAGGAATTCAGTTGGAGAAAATGCATCCAGGGGTACCTGGAGGTTTATGACGAGGTGATGAGCAACAGAGAGAAAAGTAAGCAAGCAAGGCTAAAATGGGAAGAATTGCAGGGTGTGAGATAGGGAGAAAATGAAAGTTTGTCTGGTAAGCCGCTATTTTGAGCTTCGTAACGGTGGTATAGGCCGGGTCTCCTTAGAGTTATACGAGAGGCTTCAAGGGAACGGGGTTCAAGTTACAACAATATCCACAAACCTCAATGGTAGCATCGGCTATTTTGCCTACACCGCTCTAGAAATGCCGTTCAGGGTACCAAAGGGATATAGCGTATATCACGCCCTGTCTCCTATGGAGGCTATATATCTACCCAAAGAGAGGAGTATTGTTACTTTTCATGACCTTATCCCCTGGTTGTATTTTGGCAGAATGGAGAGAGACTATCGGTGTGGTAGGTTGGGACTCCTCAGGAAACTTATAGGCCGGTACTACTTCGCCCTTGCCAGCAAGGTAGCCAGCAGATGCAAAATTATAGTTTGTAATTCTGAGCAGACCAGGGAAAATGTAGCTTTACATCTAAATATCAAAGACGAGGAAAAGCTAAGGGTTATCAGGTTAGGGATTAGCCCTCAACTTAAACCAGAGGAGAGAAGGGATAGAAATGGAGTATTCCGGATTGGCACACTGAGCGTTCTAGATACAAGAAAGCGCATAGATTTGCTTATCAAGGGCTTTCTGCAAGCGAACACTGATGCCGAGCTGGTTATAGGCGGCAGAGGAACAGATGAAGCAAGGCTAAGGGCACTAAGCAATGAAGATAAGAGAATAAAATTCCTGGGCTTTATACCCGATGACAGGCTAGTAGATTTCTATAACTCCCTGGATATATTCGTCTTTCCTAGTGCCCTAGAGGGATACGGGTTGCCCATAATAGAAGCAATGGCATGCAAGAAACCGGTAGTGGTGCTAAAGGATGCCGTTATACCAGAGGAAATTAAGGGCCGCTGTATAGTAGTGGAAAGCCTGAAGGAGTTCTTCAAGGCTCCCAGTGTTTCTTGCAACATTGAGCATAATTACCGGTTTGCCAAGTTGCATGATTGGGAAGCTTGTGTTGGGGAATATACAAAGGTATACCAAGAGGTTTTGGGGTGAAACGGTTTCTATTTCCGTCAATGCTCGTTGCGGTTATCGCTCTGGTGTTATATGCCCCTATTAGATATAACTTTATTTATCCCACGGGAGGAGACGATACCGCATTCCACATACAATCATTAATCGCAATTTCGGAAGACTTAACTAAAATTCCTTCCCTGCATTACTACGGTCTAGTCAGTTTATTGCCGTTTACCCTGGCTGGGCTGGATAGCATTACCGTATTTTTCTGGTTTAACTATATTGTCCTAATCAGCATCTTTGTATCTTTATGGTTCTTATTAAAGCACTTTTATGGCTTACCAGCCGCGTTATTAGGTTTTCCCCTCACAGCAATGTTATCAAGGGCGATTTGGCATTATTTCAACGACGGAACAATATTTAATATAGCCAATTTATATATCTTTGGTATATTAGCAATCACTTGCGTGGCACTGTGGTTGAAATCTGGAAGCTCAAAATACTTGATATTATCAGGGGTCTTGTTTTCAATAACCGCAGTTTACCATAGCGTAACCTATTTATTCATACTTGCTTCAATGGGCTTATTCTTTACTGGTTTTCTGGTTTACAAATTGATTAACCGGCAGAGCTATGCCAGGTTAATTTATGCTGCAGGGCTCTTTTGTTTATCAATCCCATTAGCCTATTTTACCTGGTTCGGGGGATCCTTTCCGGAAGAGCGAATGGCTCAAATGTCTAGAGGTGAATTCGTAGTAATGACGCCTCCAGTCTCCCTTACCGGCTCAATTACCGATTATTTATCGACAACCTCAATAGTAGCTATATTATTCATACTCGGTATTCTAAGTGTTATCCATCTTTACCGCAGGGGAACTAAGCTTTACAGGAAAGACTTAACCGACAAACTAAATCAACCGCTTACCTATATTCTCCTTTCATTCCTGGTGGTTTTTGCCATTGGCACTTTTACCCCCCTGGGTATCCACTCAGAAAGGTTTATGAGGGAACTAAGCTCATTCGTTGCCATTTTTGCTTCTGTTTTACTCGGCATAACCTTTACTAATATGTGGAAGTATAGAGGTGAGCTTAGAGATTTATACCCGGGTATCTACCGCACTATCCCTTCAATGATCTTAGTGGTAGCGCTCATCGGGATACCCGCTGGCATAGTAGTTTCAGCAGGAGAATGGACTAGCAATTACTCAGCGATAAAACCCATTGATATTAAGGCCATAAACTTTCTAAACACCCTGGAGGGGGAAGCAGAGGTGCTGGTATCTCCACAGATAGCCTACTGGATTTACGGATTATACGTTAAAGACAACATAAATCTCACTCACAATGTAAACAGCCAGCCAGACTATGTAGTCACAAGAAGTGAGGACATGACCTGGGGCACTTCAGTTCACAATATCTTTTGGGACACCGTCAAATTAAGGAAAGACTGGGCCGATCATAAACGAGATAACCTAACAGAAAACCCAATCGTTGTCTATAAAGACAAGGGAGTCATAATAAAAATATGGGAGTTACAAAATGGGACCATCCAAACTGAGGAACCTGCCGCTCCTGGGGAAGCGTTTGTCAGCACGCTCTACAAACGCAATGCTATTAGATGAACAGAGTTTTGAGCAAGGCATAAGAAACGGGGGCCAACCGGTGGGCCATTCGGCTAAAAAGAGTAGAGCATTGCAACCTCGTTTTATATCTTTATTTATTTCAAGATGCCAATTGGTGTTTGAAATCATATCAACCGCCATAACTACTAAGGATAAATTTGCTATTTTAATCAGTTTGTTCTTAGCAGGTATTTCTAGCTTTCTGTATCAAATGCGGCTAAAGAGAACTCCCGGTACTTATAATTTTATGTTGAAGGATATTACCCTGAGAAATAAGGATGGCGTTTTCTACTGCAGAGAGCGGACTACTGATTTTGTCCATATTCTTCCTGGATTTGAAAAGGAGATAAGAGACTATTTCAATCTAACTGAGGGAGTTTTTGTTGACGTCGGTGCACATATAGGAAAATACACAATGACCGTGGGTAGGAGACTGGGCAGTCGTGGCAGGGTAATCGCATTTGAGCCAGATTGTGATAATTATAGGGTTTTAGAGAAAAATATTTCCTTGAACCGGCTGAAAAACGTGATTCTACTTAACAAAGCTCTGTGGGGAGAAAAGGGTAAACTGAAACTTTATTACCCACATGACCCAAATGACAAAGATACGGGCAATACAGGTGCGTCAACTGTAGTATGCCACGCAAATTGGAAACATCGCATTGTTGAAGCTGATACGCTTGATAATGTTTTGAAAGAGTTGGGAATAGAAAGTGTGGATTTAATAAAGATTGACGTTGAAGGTGCAGAGATAAAGGTTTTGGAGGGTGCCAAAGAAACGCTAAAGCAAAGCCCCAGAATAATATTTGAATCTCTCGATGATGAGAAAATGTCAAAAATGTGGAATATATTGGGGTCATATGGATATAAGATAGAGAGAACGCCATTAGATACTTATTATTTTGCTTATAAAGAACAACGCACTTAAAAATTAGAATACGCCAAACAGTTTACATGATAGGGAAGGGTGAAACCTTAATACAAAATAGGGGTGCCCACCCCCAGAATTCAATTAAAGGCGTGGCCAATTTCGCAATCTATTAGACATGCTCACCAATACCCTTACCTCTGGCCTAAAGAAAACCGATGTGACCAGGCAGAAGGAACCAATATAGATAAGCGCCTGGGCGATAAACCAGTCAGCCAAAAAAGAGGCAAGCCAGAAGGCACCTAGATAGCTACCGAGAATTACCAGAGCTCTCCCTAGCTCCCTATTGCTTTGCTCTATCACTGACCTTAAACTCAGCTCATTTATAGCGTACCATACACCAAAACTAATAAGTGTGGCAATAGCCACGCTCTCCAGGGTGCCAAAAACCTTTATGGCTAAAAGGTTCAATGTGGCTGAGAGAGCCAGTGCTGCTATCCCCCAGACGAAGTATTGGCGTTGCTTGCGATAAGCCATGTAGAAGCTGACATGCAGGATTTGAATCAAGCTGCCGAACCCAACTGCCCCGAGCAAAATCTGCATTATGGGCAGGCTGGCGACAAAGTGTGGCAAGTAAAATTCAATGAGCCTGGTTAGAGGAAAGTAGATACCCAAAATGGCTGCCCAGGAAAGGATGATGGCAGGCTTTCCTAATTGGTAGGCTTTAGTTCGCAATTCACGCCCAACGCCAGAGAGATAGGGGAAGAAGACCTGGGATACTGCTCCGACAAATGTATAAATAATCATAGCCACGGCCACGGCAAAGGCATAAATGGCAAATTCTTGTATCGAGAAGAAGGAGCTAACCATCAGCCGGTCAATGGTGAGGAAAAGCACTAGAACAAAATTTCCCAGCAGCACAAAGATGCCGATATTGATGTTTTCCCTGCCGTAAGCCCATAAGGAAGAGAGACAGGGCATTTTGCCCCACAGGTATCGGCGAAACCAGAAAGCAAGGGCAAACAAAGCAAGAAACAAAGCAGTTAAAGAGGCGAGGATTACGTAATGGTAATTCAAGTAACCTGAAACAAAAAAGAGGATGATAAGTATCAGGAACGCCAGTCCTTTGCCAACATTTACTGCGGTGAACAGCTTGAATTTCCTGACAGCCTGGGCAGTGAACATGAACAAAAGTGCCAGATTGAAGATAAAGGCATATATCAATATCATTAACCCTATCCATTGAAAAGGTGGTTGAAGGAGAATATATAGGAGCAAACCTAAGGGTATAATAACAATTAACTGCTCTAAAAGGAGAAATCTAAAGGCTGGTTTAATTTCATGGCCAACCTGGGCAAGCTCTTTGCCTGCCCACTTGATATAAATGCCCTCAATGAAGCCGAGCTGTAATATGCCAACATAGCCGCCATAGAGCATGAATAGCTGCCAATAGCCAAAATCTTCTATCGAAAGATATTTGGGGATGATGAGCAGTTGAATGAAGCCGAAGAAGAGAAGAAGCCCCTGACCCGCAGCATAGACTAAAACATCGCCGCCAAATCTATGGAGGTCAAAAGCGCCACCTTTCATGCGTCACCGATCACTCATTACCCTTCACTTGTGCGGCGGCCTGTTCCAATCAAAGGGCTTGTCTGTCCTCGGGTCTATTATAGCACAGTCGTTCCAGGAGTGGCGCTCTTCATCAGGGTTTTGATAGTCGTGAAGCCTAGTGCTAAAGTAAACCAGGAGAGAAGGCTCATTGGATATAGTTTTTGTGCCGTGCCAGTAGATGCCAGGGATTCTTACTACCTGAGGCTTGTGGGAGCTAGAGATAATCTCTACCAGCTTTCCCTTTGTATGACCTTCTCTATCATCATAGGCACAGATTTTCATCGCCCCTTGAAGCACCAGGAAATAGTCAACCTGCCCCCTTAAGTGCCGATGCCAGGCTCTTATTATTCCTGGGTAGCTAAAGGATACATTAGCCTGGACTATCTCGTCCTCTCCAAGAAGCTCTTTCCAGTCGCTTCTTAAGGCTTCGGAGAAGAAGCCCCTTTCGTCAGGGAAAAGACTCAAATCGTAGGTCTTTACGCCGGGTAGGTCAGTGTATTCCTTCAGTTCTTGCATTTGTGCCTCCTTGATATAGGTGGAGATACGTTGGGATAGGTTGAGATTTGTTGAGACATATGGAGATAGATTGAGATTGAGAGATTCATCGAGGCTCCTTGCTTCGTTTCCTGGTCGCAGTGATGAGATTATTAAGCTTAACACTCAGGGTGTCTATGAGGGAGAAGATGTTCCTGGAGATAGGTTGAGTTTTATGGAGATTGGTTGAGATAGGTTGAGATTTATGGGGATAAGTTGAGACACATTGAGATTTTTCTCCATCAATCTCCACTGTATCTCTACCAGTCTCTACCCTATCTCTATCAATCCCTACTGAATCTCTATGACTCTCTACCTTCAGATACCCCAGCTCTTGCGCGATAAGAAGGTGGCTCTTTACTTCGTAAAGAGATCCTCGGGCATTAAGGTAAAATTTAGCCTTATCAAGATAATGATAGCGGCCAAAGCCTTCAGCAATATTGGCTGGAATAGATAAAGCAGCCCGCTTAATTTGAGCTACCAGCCCGAAAGACTCTTCCTTTGGAAAATCCTTTGCCAGTTTGTAGACCTGTTTAACTATCTCCTTGCTCATCTGCCAAACTTCAAGGTCTTCGAACGAGCCAGGTGCTCTATTGTGACCTTTGTAAGTCTCCATCAATCTCTACCCATCTCTATCAATCTCTATGAATCTCTCACTCCAAATGCCCCCTTTCTGTCATATAATCTTTAAGTGCTTCTTGCCAGGGCTTCATGTCGTCCATTCCTAGAAGTCTAAGGTGATAGTTATCCAGCACCGAGTAGTGAGGTCTTCTGGCTTTTTGGGGATACTGGTCTGAGGTTATGGGAATGACAGGGGTTCTTATTCCTGCTAGGTTTAATATCTCCTTACTGAACTCATACCAGGAACAAGAGCCTTTATTGGTGATGTGAAATATCCCGTAGTATTCCGTATGGATAAGCTGGGCTATCTTCTCTGCTAAGTCCTTGGTATAAGTGGGGGAGAAGACCTGGTCGTTCACCACCTTTAGCTCCTCCCTCTCCTTAGCCAGCCTCAGCATGGTCTCCACAAAGTTTCCTCCTTTTCCGCTAGCGCCGGCAACGCCAAAGAGTCCGGAGCTTCTAATAATGAAATGCCTGATGCAGAGATGGCGAACCAGGTTTTCGCCTGCCAGCTTTGATTTGCCATAGACGTTTGGGGGAATGGGGAAGTCGAACTCGCTGTAAGGAGCGGTGCGGGGCTTGCTTTCTCCTCCAAAAACGTAATCGGTGCTAATGTGAACCAGTTTTGCCCCTAACTCCTGGGCTGCCACAGCCACATTTCTGGCGCCTAAGGCATTTATTAAAAAAGCTTTATTCTGATTAGATTCACAGTCATCCACCCTGACGTAAGCTGCGGTATTAATGACCACATCCGGCCGGTGCTTGATGAAAGCAGTTTTTACCGACTTCATATCGGTAATTTCAAGGTCGGCATGAGCAAGCGGGATAACCTCAATATTTGGCAAAACCCCACAAAGATCGGTTCCAAGTTGACCATTGGCACCGGTAACTAAGATCTTCACCGCAGAGCACGCAAAGAACGCAGAGGGAATCGCTGTTGTTTTGGTCTCGATCAAATTTTGATTCATCTCAGCGGTCTCGGTGCTCTCTGCGGTAAACGGTTGCCCTTCATCTTTGGGAGTACATCCTCTCATAATACTCAACGTATTCCCCGCTCTTAACTCGCCGCCACCAGGACTGATTTTCCATATACCACTGGACGGTTTCCCTGAGTCCCTCCCCAAGGAGGATGCCCGGACTCCAAACTGGAAGGGTCCATAATTATTGGAGCAGCGAGTAATAACGACCGGCAAACCGTAGGTATGATAATACGCCCGACATAAACAATCGGCGGCTGCCTTGCTGGCAGCATAGGGGCTGTTGGGCAAAAGAGGTGATTCTTCGGTAAACTTACCTGGCGCTCCTAGTGATCCGTAGACTTCGTCGGTGGATACCTGAAGGAATAGCTTTATCTTATGCTGTCTTGCCCCTTCAAGAAGCACCTGTGTTCCTTGCACATTGGTCTTTATGAAGAGCGAAGAATCCAGGATGCTTCGATCTACGTGGGATTCAGCAGCGAAGTTAACTACTACGTCAAAGCCCTGACCCAACAGCTTATCAACAAGTTCCCTCTCGGTAATATCGCCTTTGACGAAGTGATATCCAGGGTTACCTTCGACATCCCCCAGATTCTCTAAGTTCCCGGCATAGGTGAGCTTGTCCAGGTTGGTTACTTCCCAATCGGGGTGCTCACGCAATAGGTAACAGACAAAGTTGCTCCCAATAAACCCGGCCCCGCCGGTTACTAGAATCTTCATCATTTGTTAGCTCCTTCACAGCTCTACCTTAGCATCGTCGCCGACAAAACAGCGCTACCCTCTATTAGCACGACCATCTCATTGGAGTAATTGGTTGATCTCCTCACCAGTTAGTGGACATAGCCGGGATTTTGGCTCTTTTAGTCGTAGGCGACAACTCTTAAACGAGGTAATTCTTCTTCCTCCGGAGCCTCTTCACCCTCAGAAAGAAACTCGTGAAGTAACTCTAAGGAGATATGTCGTTCTGGGAACACCCCTGCTTCAGTGGAATTGATGTAGGAATCGATGGCATCTCTTACACTAGATATAGCCTCCCCCTTAGTAGCTCCGCAGCCTACTACGGTTAACTCCAGACATAATGAGACATACTGATCCCCAGATTTCTTTAGAATAATAGTATATTCTCTCATTATCTACCTCTTATCTTACGAATAAGCGTTCAGCCGTCAGCTTCCAGCCATCGGGAATAAATCCCTGTTCTACTTGAAATCCCTTACTCGGAATTGCTGAATGCCGACCACTGATACCTGAACACTTACTATAATTCTACTCTAGCATCGTCGCCGATGAAAAGCCTTACCGCTTTGAAGTTTTGCTCTCCTTTGACCACCTCAGTGCCTCTGCCGATAACACTATCAGCCACACGCTCGATTTTTGAGATGTGGCAGTTCTCCAGTATTACCGAATGTTCTATTGATGAGCCCTCAATTATCGTCCCAGCTCCAATGCTGGTGAAAGGGCCGATGAATGAGTTACTAATTCGGCAATCTTCAGCGATGGATGCCGGCCCTCTTATGATACTGCTTTCTACCTTCGTCCCTCGCCTGACTTCCACCCTGCCAACGATCTGATTTTGAGAATCCACTTCGCCCTTAATATCTCGCTTCAGGTAATCATCAAGGACAACTCGGTTTGCCTCAAGGAGGTCGTCCTTCTTCCCGGTGTCAAGCCACCAGCCTTTAAGAATACGGCTTCTAACTTCCCTCCCCATTTCCAAGAGCTTCTGTATGGCATCGGTTATCTCCAGTTCTCCCCGCCAGGAAGGCTTTATTTGAGCGATGGCTTGATGGATCTCAGGGGTAAAAAGGTAAATGCCTACTAAAGCCAGGTTGCTCTTTGGCTCCTTGGGTTTCTCCACCAGGTGCGTCACCCTGCCCGAGCCATCGAGTTCAGCCACCCCGAAAAGACGGGGGTCGGGGACTTCCTTCAGCAGGATAAGGGCATCGGGATGAAAGCTGTTGAATTCCTCAACAAACCCCTTAATGCCGCCTTCAATGAGGTTATCGCCCAGGAACATTAAGAAAGGGGAATCGCTGAGGAAGTCGCGGGCAGTTTTGACGGCATGGGCGAGTCCCAGGGGCTCGGCTTGAAGGATATAGGTGATCTGAGTATCCCATTTTAAACCTTCACCCACTGCTTCCTTTATCCAGTGTCCCGTCTCCGGCGAGATAATGATGCCAATGTCTGTTAGACCAGCTTCTCTAATCTGGTCCAGGACGTAGAACAGAATCGGCTTATTGGCGACAGGGAGAAGCTGTTTTGCTATAGTATTGGTGAGGGGTTTTAGCCTCGTGCCCCTGCCGCCACAAAGAATAAGTGCCTTCATGCCAGATAACATCATTTGTGAGGCCTTTACCCATTCGCCAGGTGGCCTCAGAACCGACAATATATCGCTCACTAAAGGATACCATAAACGGCAAGGACTGTCCAGTCCACTCCACGGGTCCTTAATCCGTGAATGAAACGTTGGAAGCGAAGCTAAACAGATTCGTTAAGGTCATCACCCCGAGGTGAGCTTTTTGAATCTGGATCCACGGATTAAGGGCAAGCAGATTGGGGGGAACCCGATAGTGCAGTTACTGCCTATCATTACTGGTCCCTTTATTTGAGCTGTAGGGTGGATGTAGCTTTGTCCTCCAATCACCACCTCCCCAGGTAAGGCAGGAGCATACTGGCTGCTTTTGCCATTGAGTAAGTCCCGATGTAGCTGGAGGTATTTCTCCGGGGTGCCTATATCTATCCAATAGGCAGAGGAAGGATAAGCGTAAATTGGCTCCTCTTGGTCTAAAAGTAGTGGAAATAGCTGATGCTCAAAGCTGAAGTTGGCTTGAGGCGGAATGTGAGATAGCTGGTGGGGTCGTCTACCGGGGTAAGGGCAATAGTTGCTTTCGCTTTTCTTTCCAGGTGGGACTCTATCATAGCTGCAATATCCAGGTCGGTGAACACGTCGCCGTTTAGCACCAGGAAGGTATCATCTAAATGCCTTTCAGCATTTTTCACCGCCCCAGCCGTTCCCAGAGGAGTATCTTCTTCTACATAGTTGAGTTTGACTCCCAACTGGCTACCATTGCCAAAATAGCTTTCGATGGCTTGTGTTAGATGACTTTGAGCCAGGATTATGTGCTTTATCTGGTGCTTGCTGAGATAACGGATGACATGTTCTAGAAAGGGTATATTAAGCACAGGAACCATAACTTTGGGTATGTTGCAGGTAAGGGGGAGTAATCTAGTTGCTTGTCCTCCTGCCAGGATAACCGCTTTCATTACTACTCCTTTAGCCTACTTATGCTAATCCGCTTCTATTTTACCATAATAGCTCCTTCACAAAAAACAGCTCTTCGGGGTCAAACCTAAACTATACACAGTTTGTCCACTTTGTTGTTTTTCTTCTTCGATATTTTCACCTTTCCGGCGTCGGTGCTAAAGCCGCTAACTTTCAGCTTTCTGGCAAATGCCTCCGCCAGAGGCAAGCCGACATAGCGCAGACCGATGATGCAGATAAGGGCTTCGTTTGCTCTCAGTTTTTCCCTCATTCTATTTGCGACCACGCAGTACCAAGGTAGCAATATCGAATTCAAAAGTAGGTCTAAATCGCTCCAGAAAATTAACCCCTAAAAGCCCGTCAATCCGTAGCTCAGGCGGAAACTCAAGAACAAGCGCTTCCAAATCGTTTACTTGATAGCCCCCAACCTTTACCTCCCTTATGTTAATAACTGGTGCCCTCCCTATCGTTTTGCTCGCGACTATAACTTTTTCCATTCGCTCCGGATGCCGGAGGTCTATGCCTAAAAGGTTGGCCGCATCCTTGGTTATAACCATAAAGGCTGCCCCAGTATCGGCTAGTAGCTTAAAATCCCAGCCATTGAGCCTGACGGTGAGTATTAAAACACCGCCATATTGGCGACTTCCTTCTATTCTGCTGGCGTTTGACAAACAATCACCATCCCCTTAGGAATTAGTTCCCCGGTGAAGAAGAGAAATCCCCTGGACTGAGGGTTTTGTGTTCGAAACTTAGAAGCTGCTTCGATTACCTCTGTTTTTTCAGGACTATGAGCTATAACTCGCCCGGCTGTCGGCTGAGCATCCTCATTTTCTTTGATAACCTCGGTACATACCCATTCATCAGGATACCTATCTTGTATTTGCTCCAGTGTCAGTACTGGGGTCACTGGGGTCAAACCTAAACTATACACAGTTTGTCCACTTTGTTCTTCTACCCTTCTTCGCATCATACCCTCCATGGCTTCTTGCATACTCAATGTCCTCTTCTAAGTTCTTCTCCGTACTTACAATCTCTTCTCGCCTCCTCTGTGCCTGGTCAGAGGCCACAGCCGTTTGGCATATCCGGCAGCTAAAATAATTGTTTTCATTCGCTTTTCGGGTGATATGCGCATAGGGGTCAGGTCTTGCATTACGACATTCTACCCTGGCATCATCGCCGATGAAAAGCTTTAGCGCCTTTTGGTGATTGGTGATTGGTCATTATAGGAATTGAATAAACTCTTTATTGCCTGCACGAGCAGCCCCCTCGGCAATATTGCCGGCTATGGAAATTGCTGCTCGACGCATCTGAGATACTAGTCCAAACTGCTCCTCCCGTGGGAAGCCTTTTGTCGTATCGTAGCAGATAACGGAAAGCTTCACCGCTTCTTTCCACACCTCCAAATCCTTGTGAGTCCTTATTGTCATTTACCAGTTACCATTCACTAGTTACCAGTTACCATTCACCACCAGTAATGGGGTCATACCTAAACTTAATACTCCACCTCATTCTAAGTCCCAGAACTGCGTTTTCTACATTTATCGCTGAACGATAGCTCGACTGATATCAAATTCAACGGTAGAGAGTTCCTCTGGTGCCAGATATCCACTGGCATCCAGTATCTCGATACCTATTATATTGCGATCCTTGTCATAATCCATGATAATTCCTTCTCTTATCTCATCACTTTCATGATAAGGTGTTTCTTTAATTCTAATATAGAGAATATCCACTTGCTCATCGTATCTTACTCTCATACTTACCTCCAGTATTTTTCTATTTTTGACGTCCAGTAAACAGTTATTATAAGTATTTGCCCAGGTGATTTGAGAGTATCCAATACGTCTTCATCATTTATCTCTCTTTCCTGCATCTGTAACTGTGCATATCTGATAAATTCGACCTTTTCCTCCACTATTTCCAGCACCTCTTATTCTTTGTAACTATTTAACCACCAAGTCACAAATTGATTTTAGGGTCTAAATCTAGGTCAAACCTGAACTATGCTTCGTGTGACGTGTGATTGGTGATTGGTTATTTGTTTGTAACTGCTCAGGTTCAAGGGATTCTATCCATACCCTTCCAACCTGACCCCCGCCGGCAATTTGTTATCTATGATATTCTATGGAGTTCTTCTTCTACTTTTTCTGAAATATAGATTTTCATCAGTGACTGATAGGGGATATCTCTCTTGTTGGCTAATAATTTCAATTCCTCGACCATCATTTCTGGTAGGCGGATTGAAATGCTCCTTATAGAAGGTTTTAAATTAGATAAAGTGAGAGCCTTTGCCTTTGACCAGTCAATGTATTCAGTAGAGTCATGGGAGCTCCAAAAGTTTCTTTCCTCTTCCTCAGTTCTAAATTTTGGTATTTTGTTCTTCTTCATGTTTTTCATAGCTCCTCTCTTCTTTTCTACTCATATCCCTTGCAGATATTATCCGAATCAAATTATTTCTGATGGTAAATACAATAAACAATCTTCGGCGTAAATCGGTTTTTCCCAATGCATAAAATCGCCTTTCAGATCGAGAATGTTTTGTATCGTCAGCAACAATCAATGGCTTATTGAAAAACATTTGCTCACATTCAGCCGGTGTTACTTTATGTTTCTCCCAATTCTTTTTAGCATTATGTTGATCCCACTCGAAACCAACGCATTCCCATAATATTCTGTAATTATTCATTGTCTATTAAGTATATATCACATATACACATTTGTCAAGCATTTTCAAGATCATCAATCGGAAACGATTTAGTATGTGAGAGTGCAAAATGTTTCTTGGTTAAGGCGTAGGCGTTCAAGTGCTCGTACAGAATTGTATCAGTGTTAAAGAATGTAGCCGTTTCCAGCACTCCCCGCATCCCTGCCTTCGCAGGCCTGCCCCCGGCCGCAGGCCCAGGGGGACAAGTTCGCAAGGACAGGCTCACTGCCTCTGCCAATAATACTATATCTAAGTCCAGCAACCTTCTGATAATTCCCAAAGTTCCTTTAACCTTTAGACCAATTCGTCCGGCTTCAGTTCTTGCTACATGATCATCCAGAATAACAAAATCAGCGGACTGCTCCATTGCTAGAACTATAGCCTCAGACTCCCCTCTCCCTAATCTTCTGCACAGGGCTTCAACCATGCGCACATTTTTTGCTTGAACTACAACAACACTGTTTGATCTTAACAGCGCTTTCAGTTTCTCTGACGCTATATCTTCTTTTTGTAAGATCTCTTTTTGTACATAAACCGGTATAGCTATTTCAGAAAAAAGTCTTAGAGCTGGATCGATGACATTCAGCTTTGAGAGAAATATCAGCCTTTGCATCATCTCCAGAGAGATAGGAATAATCGATATCAAGCGCCTCAAGCAGTTCCAAAAAGCCGTCTCTTGTCATATTCATTATTTCCGATGCCTTTGCAAGACTCACCAATCTCAATTTAAGAGCGCTAACTACGATTAGAAATTTCTCTTTATCTTGTACGTCACTAAATAAAGGGACCGCTTCTACTATAGGCTTCAATATATCTATTTGCATATTACTAACTCCTGTGGTAACTCCTGTGGGGTCAGGTCTTGCATTACGACATTCTTGAGACCGCTATCTTTCGCCTTTCGCCAATTATTATACCATACCTCAACCAGAATAGGCATGTCTTCAGGAAAAGAGTAAGGTTCGGTATTTACCATTGCGATGAAGACCCAACTCATCACTCATCACCCATCAAGCATGTAGCGTGTAGCGTGTAGTAGGTAGTCTACGGTTTTGATTAGTTAGCCGCATAAATCTTTATAATCCTCCCTCCCCTGGCGGGAGGGAGTTAGAGGGAGGAGTAATGGGGTCAAACCTAAACAAGAGCATCAGGGGGATTCTCCCCATGTGCTGCTCATTTAGGCTGAGTGAAAGCTTTGCTACTGTAAACTCCAGGCGGAATATGATGTCTAAACCGGCTCAATTCCTTGTCTTCTTCCATTGCCTTCTCTCTCTGCGCTCCTCTTTCCAAAACAACTCTTACCCTTGTGTAATCTTGTGGCTATTGAAGAGGAGATAGAAAATCTCTCTTACCATTTCCGATTCCCCCACCTTCTTTTCTCCATATTTTTCTCGTATTAACTGCAAAACATTTTTTATTTCAGACATTTCCTATCCCCCCTCTCTAATATCTTTAGCGTATGATATATAAAACCTTCAGGATACCTCCCTCCCGCACTGACCACTTCTTCATTCACAGAATAGGAAATAATAATTAAGTGGGGTCAGGTCTTGCTTTTTGAACTCCCTTTAGCACAAGACAGTGTTTCCCACCGCGGTAAGGCCCTTCAAAAGTCATATTGCGCAGCTTTTGCACCGGGGTATCCCAAGACACTGGCGTATGAGAAGAAGGGGTCAGCCTGATCCATCGCTGCATCTGCAGAAACTGCTTATCATTTCATGCAGACAATGCTGGCAAATGTCACACTCTACCTTCGTACCATCTCCAAATATCGAACCATAGCCACCCCAAAAGCTGATATAGTGAAACTCTTGTACTTCAAAAACATCGTCCACATCATACTCTTTCCCACATTTGTCGCATTTGACAGAGGAGATTTCTTCGGTAGTCTTGGTAACTTTCTTGTATTTGATCATCCTTATCCTCGCTTACTTTCTTTCTGCATAGGGGTCAGGTCTTGCATTACGACATTCTACCCTGGCATCATCGCCGATGAAAAGCTTTAATCCCTTTTGGTGATTGGTGATTGGTTATTTAACCCTTCGCCCTTGCCGCCACAGAGGATAAGAGCCTTCGTGGCTTCCAGTATAACGTGCAGAAGGAACATTCACAACGTAAATACGTTACTGGGTTCAAGGTTCAAGGTTCAAGGTTGAAGGTTCAAGATTCAGCCTTTAGCCCTTCCCGTGACGTGTGATTGGTGATTGCCAGCAGTAACTCCTGAGCAAGGTCAATTATAAAAGTTTGCCCCAAAAATTAACGGTGACTGGCTACTAGTCGGCATGACCAAGGAAGAACTCATGAGGATAGGACGATGCGCTTTCTAGTGTAGGTACTTTACAAATGAAAGCTCTGACTTCACAGCCTCATAAAAGGCTTTGTCATCTGTCCAGAAATCACATCTACGCAATTGGGCAAAGGCGGCATAAAGCGAATCATAGATGCGTTCTTGATAGCGACGCTCGCATCTATGACTTGCTCGGCCATATTTGCTCATCCCGCTCTTGACGCATTTGGCGAATCTCTTGAGCCGCATCAAACTCTCCTTCCCACATATCCGCTGCCGCATCGCACAATGCCAAAAGTTCATCGGCCTCTCCCACATGCGGTTTCTCTACGTCCACATTTCCTCCTCTACTGCTTCCAACGCCTGCCGATATATTTCATCTCCTATCCAGAATCCTGCTTCGTTGCGCAGCCTGTCCAACTCCTCACGAAGCGATTCCACTTTGCCCTCCAACTTCGCACGGATCAAAATCCCAACCACACCCGTCTTACGCAATCCGTATACATCCGTCACTCTTCTTGCCTCTAACTCATCCAGAAGAATGACCTCTGGATTCCGCTCGGTCGCTAATGCAATAGCCTCCGCTTCTCCTTTATGCAATTCCCGCTCCAAGAATCTGACCACTGATTCATTACTTGGTGCAATTACTTCAATCCACCCCGCTCTTTGAGCTTCTTTGACCTCTTCAGCGCCAGGTCTCCCCTTTCCCTCTTCTACAACCTCCCTCCAGACCGCAGGCGTAATGAGAATCTTCTCATAGAACTCTTTTAAAAGCTCCAATCGCCCAATTCCCGCAAGGTGAATCAAGGTGGAAGAATCACTGATGACTTCTTGCATACTCAATGTCCTCTTCCAGGTTTTTCTCCGTATAGTGCCGTCTGATCTGTCGCCGCCCCAGAACCTCTTCAAACTCCCAACGAGTCATCCCAGCAAGGGCACACGCTTTGCCTGAAGAAAGCACGCCACGCTGATACAGTGCCAACGCCAGTTCCTTACGCAACTCCGTCTCCACCTCATCAGGAGGTAATCGGAGTGCCTCCATAACGTCTCCCGGTATCTTCAATATGCGCTCCATTTTCCCATTACTCCTTTCGACATTTTTTTGTGCCACAGAAAAATGGTGTCGATTTGGACTTTTAGATATTCAAGGTTCAGCCTTTAGCCTTTAGCCTTCGGTCTTCACGAAGTGACGTTTACGTTCATCATTTTCTAACCGTGAACCCCGGAGCTTTGAACCCCTGGGCCTGCGGCCGGGGGGCAGGCCTGAGTAGTTACCTTCCGAGAATGGGTTAGCTCACCCTAAGCTAACTGGTTCAACTGGCAGGTTCTCCACGTGAAGATTCACAATATCCGACAAAGCAAAACGATAGGTCACATCAAGTATCTCAATACCAATAAGATTGTTCTCAGCATCAAAATCAATTAATACCCCAGGCTCTACTTCCTTCGTTTTACTAACAGCCTTTTCCTGGATTTGGATATAGAGGGCATTAGCTTCTCTATCGTACTCAATCCGCATCCTCGACCTCCTACTTGTTCTTATCAACCGTGCTTAGCACTATTATACGGTCTTTTTCCTCTATATAGCTAACTCGGATTAATTTTTCTCCTATAGACTTAAAAGCATTCTTCCTTCCTGTGGATAGGTACTCAATCCTATCAGGATAGGCTAACGCTTCCTCTACCTCTGTTAATGGGATACCCCTCCACTTCATCCTTCGTTTAGCATGCCGAGCAAGGTAAATTTGTTTCAATGTTTATAGTTCCACCCTCGCATCTTCACCGATGAAAAGCCTTACTGCCTTTTGTGATTGGTAATTGGTGATGAGGATAAGAGCCTTCGTGACTTCCAGTATAACGTGCAGAAGGAAGACTCACAAGGTAAATACGTTAGTGGGTTCAAGGTTCACGGTTCAAGGTTCAGCCTTTAGCCTTCGGTCTTCAGTCTATACGCTATGCGCTACACGCTAAACCTGCTCCTTCCGCAATATTTGAAGGAATAGAAACTGCTGCTCTTCTCATTACTCATTACTCAACCTTTAGCCTTTGGTGTGACGTGTGCTTGCTATGCGTGAATTTAGAAAGCCTACTACTCTTTGACCGGCTGAGGAGGCCGGAGAATGCAGGTAAATTGAATGTCACCGGAATGACAAATAGACACCATTGCCAGCCATGTTCGACACCACAGTGACATATCAGTGCCCCCATACTCTCTTTAATGAATACTTCACATGAAACTTGTCAAACAACTCACTCGCAGTTTCAAACTTTTCTGCAGTCACCAATAGCGTACCTGGGCCAAGCCTGTCAATTGTCTTATCCAACAACTTGTTTTTGCAAGTGTATAATCTCCTCAACAGCTTCCTTTTATCTGTTTCACTCAGATCGTTAACAGAATAACTAACAACAACCAAAGGCTTCAGGGATGGGTGGGGTTCCTTGCTTATGACATCTTCTGGTTTTCCCCAGACAACGATGCCTTCCCTGACAACATTCCACAAGAAATCTGATTCGATCTCTTCCAAGTCTCTCAGGTTCACAACAACAAAGGTGAGTGGGAAAGCAAGATCGTGCTTCAATGAAACATCAGATGATATCTCATGTGCAATGCTTGCCTCTTCACCAAGTTCAGGGTCATGCTCACAGTCAAAAAGAAGTAAAAGATCAATATCGCTCTTCTTGGAGATGCCTCCTGTAACGGCAGAACCATAAAGTACCACACTTACAAGGTTTGGAATTTCATTTGCTCTACTAACGAAATCTATGACTGGCAGCTTGAACCTTTCCTCAATCATTCCTGTACCCACCTCTTGATAGATTCTATTGATGCTATACATCTCTCTACAACGTCCCCATTACTCTTTGAACCATACCACCTCCCAGCCCTGAACGTATCCATGGTTTCAAAAACCTCCGCTATCTTGCGTTGACCCAATCTCCTCAGCTCTCGTGGCAGACCGACATGCGTATCCACGTGTTTACCGAATTTCTTCTCCATACCAAACGCAATCCAATGCAACAAAATCCCAAAGGTCAATTCAACCACGGCAACAACATGTCTGCCTTCTGAATCCGGGAGCAATTCGCCCAAACTGCCCTCAATTTCGCTCGCTTTCTTTCTGTGCCCATCGGCGTTCATAATCAATAATCTCTTCCTCTATGCTGTAGATTACTTCCACCCTCTTCTGCTCGTAATACTTACCGTGCCGCTTCTGTTTAAAGTCATAAACTTTGGCTTTCCCTATACGCCCCTACTTGCCGGCGATAGGCAACAATGCCTTGGGGATGTGCCTGCTCAGAGGCCACAGCCGTTTGGCATATCCGGCAGCTAGAATAATTGCTTTCATTCGCTTTTCGCCTTTTGCCTCTCACCCCTTACCCCACTAACAGTGCTCGGAAGCCTGCCTGTTGAAAATGCCTATCACTGGTTAGCACATCTGTTAATCCCTGTTCTTGCATCACAATGATTGATATACAGTCGGTTAAACTCCAGGCTTTATCAGATCGTCGTTCATAAAGCTGCCACCCTCTCGCCCATAAAGGCGGATCAACGAAGATAATTTCAATACGTGCAGACATCTACAACCGCCGGTAAAACTCAACCACTGCCAGCCGAAACCGTGGGGCACTCAGCGCATTTGCGGTCTCGTTCAAAACCGAAGTTGTGGTAACGAGGCACCTCGATTTCATCAATAACTTATATTCGCGGTCGGCAGATTCATGCAACTGATCATCTTGATTAAGCAGAGCGATCCAACAGACCGTATCAACAAAACATCTATTGGTCAGCATCTGATCTTCGTTTTGGTATTCCGTAAAGATAGTGGTCGTGCTCCCTTGCCAGGTCTGAGATGTTTGTTTTGACAGCTAATGAAGATAGATCGAATGCAGGGTCTTCTTTAACATCAGGAATCTTCTGCTTCGGTTCAATAGTCAAAACGTAACGCTTACCCACCTCCAGATCAACTGACTCCTCTGGCTTCAGCACTTTGCCATCAAAAACGGCATGTAACCTCTTCGTCATCTTGCACCTCCAATCCCACCCCTTTCGCCCTTCGGCAATTATTATAAGTTTTTTCAGGACTATGAGCTATAACTCGCCCGGCTGTTGGCTGAGCATTCTCATTTTCTTTGACAACCTCTATACATAGCCATTCATCAGGACATCTATCTTGTATTTCCTGTACTTACAATCTCTTCTCGCCTCCTCTATGCTCTCCAGGTATTCAGGACTTGTAGCCGCCAGAAGGTTCTCAGCAAGAAATTCTGTGTCCTTGCCGTCCATTTCCTTTGTGGCCGAGACTAAATTCTTAAGAGAAAGTGCTATCTTAACTGAAATACCTCGCTCACATTCGTCTCAAATCCGGACAAAAGCTCAGAGCGGACTAACTCACCAGCCTTAAATCTTTCTCTAAGTTGATACACGTTCCCGCGCAGGATGTACACCTCAATCGTTTGCTCATCAGGGTCAACCATCCAGTATTCTCTCACCCCGGCTCTGGCGTATTCGAAATATTTTTCGCCCCGGTCTACTTGCTCCGTGCCCGGTGAGAGTACCTCTATCACTAAATCAGGGACTCCATAGACTTTCTCCCCGGCTCTATCAGCATGCTCCTTTGAGAGGAAGAAAATGTCGGGCTCTCGTATCTTCCCCGGCCAAAGCCGCACCGGAAGAGGAGCAATACGCACTAAACCTAGATTTCTGTCCAGAACAAATGTCCTCAGCCTGACTGCCAGCTCCAGAATAGCAGCTTGATGACGGTCTGTAGGATGTGGTGGCATAACAAGTCCCCCTTCAGATAACTCTATATAGCGGTTAGTATCGGGGAGAGTAAAATAATCTCTCTCAGTCCATTGTCCTTGCGGTGGGTAAAGCTCGGCAACCGGAGCAATTTCTGCTTCCCACATGGCTTAATCCTCCTCTGCCAATATGCTATAAGCCAGATGCTGGACTTTCAAGACTACGTCCTGCCCTTATAATCCTCGTTGGCCTGGTCGTATGACTCAAAAGAGCCGATATCGTACCAGGCTCCATCGAAGACAAGCTTATCAGGGGGAGAATCCTAACTTTGATCATCTCTTCTATTATGAAGTCAATGATCGGCTTGCCGGCGATAGGCAACAATGCCTTGGGGATGTGCCTGGTCAGAGGCCACAGCCGTCTGGCATATCCGGCAGCTAGAATAATTGCTTTCATTCGGCCTTTATATACGACCGCGCCTTTATCAAACTGCCCAGCATCTTGCCAACAATCTGGCATTTTCCTTCCAACTCCTTCATCAGTTGCTCATCCAGATACCCTATAGCACATGCTATTTCTAGCTGGGTTTGAAGCTCGGCTAGCGATCCCTTTGCCATATAAAAGATTTGATCTTTAAAACCATAATCTCGGTTAAATGGTTCCTTTTGGGTAATCCCATAAATTTGAACAGCCAATTCCTTGCCTTTTTTGCCACACATTCAAATCTCTAAATCCACCCATCGCCTATCACCTCTTACCTATTACCTGCATTGCTAATCACTTCCTCCTTTATCTCTCAAATATTTCTCTTTCAACATCTCTACTCACTGCCAGATTATCAGCTTCTTTTATCCTCTTAAGTATCTGCCCGACCTCTTCCTTGCTTTTTATCTTCTTTTTCCAGAGCGCTTTTAGAATTGCCTGCAACGAGATAACAGAGATTCCCTCATGCTTTGCAAATTCCCTCGCTTTTATGTCGTTTGTTGCAAACGCACATTGCTCTGTCTTACAATATGCGATAGCTTCAAGCTCTCCTCTACCCAAACCCACATTTTTCAACCATCTTGCGATACCGGTCTATCACTTGTTGGTCTTTCTCAAAACTCTTCTCGCCATACTCATAGGCAGGGATACCGTGTTCCTTTAAAACCTCCATAAATCTGACTCTGCTCATTTCTGTCAGTTCTGTCGCTTTTCCAAGCGATATGGACCCTTCTTGAAATAAGAGGATCGCCAATGCTATTTTCAATTTCTTTTTAACCCATTCTGGTTTCTCCAGTCCCCCCATGGCAAATATTATGTCTTGAGGAAGCTTTATTTCTATCCGTTCCATTTCGGTTGTATTCATCTTTTGCGCCTCCTT
>JALPYG010000039.1 GCA_023271215.1 Dehalococcoidia bacterium | reverse complement strand
GAAGAATTTAGCTTTCAGCGCCGAGGATAGGTTGGAACTGACAAAGGGCCTGTCCTGAGCGGAGTCGAAGGGATGAGAGTAATTGCAGGCAAAGCTAAGGGGCATTCACTGAGGTGGCCCAAGGATCCCCATATCCGCCCCACCGTTGATCTAGTTCGCGGGGCTATCTTCTCCGCCCTGGAGTCCCTTTCCGTTGACTGGTCTCACGCACTTGACCTTTACGCCGGCAGCGGGGCACTGGGCATCGAGGCCCTGAGCCGGGGAGCAGAGGAGGTCGACTTCGTAGAGCGGAACCACAACTGCTGTTCCATAATCAAGGAGAATCTGAAACACACCAGGCTCGCCGAAAGGTCCAGGGTCTACCGCATGGAGGCGAGAAAGGCCCTCCGCACCCTCGAGAAGCAATACACCCTCATTTTCCTGGATCCACCATATGACGAGTCAAGAGTCAGGAGTCAAGAGCCGAGAGTCAAGCGAATGATGAATGATGAATGCGGAATGAGGGGTGGGGATTCATCACTCATCACTCATCACTCATCATTCCAGACTTCAGACTCCAGACTCAAAGAGGTGGCTGACTCCAGCCTGGCAGGGAGGCAGACAACCATTGTAATGGAGCATTCTCAGAAGTTGAGTCCGGAGGAGATTTGCGGCAAATTCCACATGATCAGGAGACTTCGTCACGGAGATACGTGCGTCTCAATATATCAATTTGCAGGAGGTGAGGATTGACCATCGCTTTGTATCCGGGGGGATTCGACCCCATAACCTATGGTCATCTCGATATAGCTACCCGGGCGGCGCAGGTTTTCGATGAGCTCGTCATCGGGGTTTTCGCCACCCCGCAGAAAAACCTCCTCTTCAACACCGAAGAGCGGGTGGATATGATACAGAGGGCGGTGGCCCCCACATCCAACATACGGGTGGAGCCGTTCTTCGGGCTAACCGTCGATTTCGCCAGACAGTTGAAGGCCAGGGTAATCGTGCGCGGACTGAGAATGAGCCCCGATTTCGAGCGGGAATTCGAGATGGCTTTGATGAATAAGAAGCTGGCACCAGAGATCGAGGTGCTCTGCATGATGACCAGCGTGCAGTATCAGTTCCTCAGCTCCAGTATTCTCAAGGAGGTGGCGCAACACGGAGGGTGCATTGAAGACCTGGTCCCCGATCACGTAGCCAGCTCTCTGAGGGAGAAGTTTTCCATTGCGGCCACAAGAATAGGGACTGTTCAGCGGTCAGCTCTGTCGCCAGGGAGATGCTGATCGCTGATGGCTGAACGCCTACGAAAAACACTATAACTATAAAGGAGGAAGTCAAATGGCATACAAGATCACCGATGAATGCATCAGTTGCGGAGCCTGTGAACCCGAATGCAAGAATGAGGCGATCAGAGAGGGAGATGAAATCTACGAGATCGATCCCGCCAGGTGCACCGAGTGCGTCGGATGGTTTGAGTCTCAAAAATGCGTTGAGGTCTGCCCGGTGGACTGCTGTATCCCTGATCCGGACCACGAGGAGTCCCGGGAGCAGTTGCTGGAGAAATGGAAGGTCCTTTTCCCCGGTCAGACACCGGCGGCTGTCTAAGTAGAAGGGATAATTACTCAGGTTGTCAGGCCTGCCCCCGGCCGCAGGCCCAGGGGTTCACGGTTGTTCGCCTAACCGCTCAATCCTGATCGGGCTAACCCTTCGGGGTGACCCCTCAGGGGAACCGTTGAACCGTGAACCCCTGAACTTGGAACCTGAAGTTACCAGAAGGTATCCTCAGTTCCGCGGCGTCCGAATGTCGTTGCCTTGTCTGCCTTCCTGGCAGGCAGGCAGGAGCGAAGGTGGTGAAGCAATCTCGTTCCTAGCTTCAAGCGATTGAGGTTGCTTCGGTCGACTCGCACTTCACCCCCATCCATGTGATAGAATTCACTCAGATCCAGGTGCTTACCGGCGTGGCAGCGGTAAGAATATCCAATGAACAATAGGAAGATCTCGATTGTTGAATGTGCTGACTACGATATAAGGAGGGTGAAAGAGGCCATCAGGAAAGCTGTCTCCCTCATCGGCGGGTGGGAGGGGATCGCAGAGAGAGGAAACCGCGTTCTGGTTAAGCCCAACATGCTCTCGGCGCGCCCCCCGGATGAGGGGGTGACTACCCATCCGGCGGTCGTCAGGGCACTAGTCGAACTGGTGCAGGAGGCGGGGGCGGAGGCGCTCATCGGCGACAGTCCCGGGGAAACGAACCGGGAGCTGAGCCATTTCTGGGAGGTTTGCGGCTATAGTGAGGTCTCCAGAGTCACGGGGGCGCCCTTAATAAGCCTGGATCGGGAGATACTGGAAGTTGAAGTTGCCGATGGCGTAATCTACAAGAGACTTCATCTTTCCCGCTCGGTGCTGGAGGTGGATGCTCTGATCACCGTCCCCAAACTCAAGACCCACAGTCTTACCCTTTTCACCGGGGCAGTGAAGAATCTTCTTGGCCTGATTCCCGGCGGGGGCAAGCTAGAGTTTCACAGACGTTGCCCCAGGCCGGATGACCTGGGGGAGGCCGTCGTGGATGTATTTTCCGTGGCCAGGCCGAAGTTAGCTCTCATGGATGCCGTGGTGGGGATGGAAGGGAACGGGCCGGTCTCCGATAAATTGCGAGATATCGGGGTTATCCTGGCCGGCCGGGACTCCGTAGCCCTCGATACGGTGGCTCAGGCGATGATAGGCCTGAAAGCTTTTGATGTGCCCACCACTCGCGCGGCGGCGCAGCGGAAACTGGGGACGTCCGATCTGAGACAGATAGAAGTCCTGGGGCAACCATTAAAGGTGGTTGAAGATTTTCTTCTGCCCTCTAATGCGGTGGTGAGGAGCATTCCTCGACCTATCCTCGACCTCATTGCCCGGCGGATAATGGTCAGGCCGCGGGCAAGGGCGGATAAATGCACCAATTGCGGTGTCTGTATGAATAGTTGCCCGGTGGACGCTATTTACATCGAGGAAAGACCTGTCCGCGTTGACTATAAGAAGTGCATTCTCTGTCTATGTTGTTACGAACTCTGCCCGGAGAAAGCCATGGATTTGAGGAAGAGCCTCCTGGCCCGATTCTGGAGGTGAGGGAGTGCAGGTAAAACCCGTCGAGTGGCGCGACACAGTGATAAGGGTTCTCGACCAGACCAGGCTGCCCGCGGAGGTTGTCTTCCTTGATCTGGCGGATTACGCTGAGGTGGCGAAAGCGATCAGGGAGATGCGAGTTCGTGGCGCACCAGCTATCGGGGTGGCCGCCGCTTACGGGCTGGCACTGGGGGCTCAAGCGATCGAGGCAGGCTCCAGGGAGGAATTTCTGAGCAAATTGGGCACTATCTCTCGAGAGTTAGCCTCCACGCGTCCCACGGCGGTTAATCTCTTCTGGGCGCTGGACCGGATGACTCGGGCAGCCGGAGCCTGCCCTGAGCGCCAGGAGATTCTTCGCTACGCTCAGAATGACAGGAAGCGAAGGGAAGGTTCAGCGATGTCAGAGATCAAGGCGGCGCTGGTTGAGGAAGCAAAGCGTATCGATAGGGAAAACGAGGAAGCCGACCGGCGCATCGGACTGCTTGGTGCTGAGCTTATAGAAGACGGTTTTACCATCCTGACCCACTGTAATGCCGGGGCGCTGGCTACGGCGGGCTACGGCACGGCGTTGGGGGTAATCAAGGCCGCTCACGAGCAGGGGAAACGAATCCAGGTATTTGCCGATGAGACCCGCCCCTTACTTCAGGGCGCCCGACTAACTGCATGGGAACTGGTAGAGGCGCAGATACCCGTAACCCTGATAACCGACAGCATGGCGGGACACTTCATGAGTCAGGGAAAGATAGACTGTGTGGTTGTGGGGGCAGACCGGATCGCCGCCAACGGAGATGTGGCAAATAAGATCGGGACCTACAGCGTCGCCGTTCTGGCAAAAGAAAACGCCGTTCCCTTCTATGTGGCCGCTCCCACCAGCACCATAGACCCTTCGGTCAAGTCGGGGACTGAGATTCCGATTGAAGAGAGAAGTCCGGACGAGGTGACCCGGATTGGCGGGGCGCGCATTGCACCTGATGGGGTGGGGGTGGCTAACCCCGCCTTCGATGTGACACCGCACCGCTATGTGACGGCTATCATCACTGAGCAGGGGATAGCGAGAGAGCCATATATTGAAAGCTTAGGAAGGAGGATCCAATGCCGGAAGTGAAACTCGGGGTCATTGGGGGAACCGGTCTCTACGAGATAGAAGGGCTCCGCGATGTCGAAGAGGTAAAGGTTAAGACGCCCTTCGGCGATCCCAGCGACTCAATTATTACGGGCACGCTCGAAGGGACGGGCATCGCCTTTCTCCCCAGACATGGCCGGGGCCACCGTATCAATCCAACTGAACTTCCCTCACGCGCAAATATCTACGCCCTCAAATCTCTGGGCGTGGAGTGGATCATCTCCATCAATTCGGCCGGCAGCCTTAGAGAAGAGATGGAACCACGCCACCTGGTCATCCCCGACCAGCTCGTTGACCGCACCCGGAACCGGGTGGACAGCTTTTTCGGAAATGGTCTGGTGGTTCATGTCGCCTTTGCCGAGCCCTTTTGCCAGACATTAAGTGAGATACTTCACCAGGCAGCTCGGGATGCCGGAGCCACAGTGCATAAAGGAGGTACGTTTATCGCCATGGAAGGCCCCCAGTTCTCCACCAGGGCGGAATCCCGTCTCTATCGTTCCTGGGGGGCAAGCATCGTCGGGATGACCGTCCTGCCGGAGGCCAAGCTGGCGAGAGAGGCGGAGATGTGCTACGCCAGCCTCGCCTGTATCACCGACTATGACTGCTGGCACGACGAGAAGGAGCCGGTAACTGTAGAGACGATACTTGCCATCCTGGCGGAAAACGTCGGTACCGCCAAGGAGATCGTCAAGATCGCCTCACCGCGCATTCCCGGCAGGAGGGACTGCGAATGCGCTCACGCCCTGAGAACCGGCATGGTCACTCCGCCGGGACTTATCCCGGAACGGATGAAGGAGGAGCTGGCGGTTCTAATTGGCAGGTACCTGAAATAGGCACTCAGTTCTGAGTAATGAGTGAAAGTGATGACGGCTGAACACTCACGATATTTGCTTTGGAATTCTCTAACGGGGGAAGGCGCGAAAAGGACTGACAAGACGTTCAAACCCGGAGGCTTACCCACCGCCATCGGCGGTATGCCGCACACCGACCCCGCTGAGGCGTGTTCGATCGTTCTGGCGCATCTGCCCGACATACCCGTCTGGCCGCAGTTGCCCCATCAATCCTTTCTGGAGAGCATGTACACCCAGTTCAGTGAAGGCTTTCCTGGCTTGATTCGGAAGGGCGAACGTATCTACGTCGACCGCTCAGCAGATCTCCTGCAGCCATTGGAAAGGCTCTACACGGCCTACATGAACGATGATCCGGACCGGTATGCCATGAGCCCGGAATACGCCGCCGGATTCCACCGGTTTCTCTCCCGGGAATTGGGCTCGGCCTTTGCGGTGAAAGGGCAGGTGACCGGGCCTATCAGCTTCGGACTGATGGTTACCGACCAGGATCGCCGCCCCATCCTGTATGACGATACCCTCGCCGATGCCCTGGCCAAACATCTCGCCTTAAAGGCCAGGTGGCAGGAGAGGGAGCTCTCCAGACTTTCGCCCAATACCATTGTCTTCCTCGATGAGCCCTATCTCGCCTCGTTAGGGTCCGCATTTGTGGCGGTCTCCGCTGATACGGTCGTCGGGCTCATCGATGAGACACTGTCTGGCCTCAGAGGACTTAAGGGAATCCATTGCTGTGGAAATGCCGACTGGCCCGTCCTGATGAATACGGCCATCGATATCCTCAGCTTCGATGCCTACAACTACGGTGAGTCGCTGACGTTATATCCGGCTGAGATCAAGGCCTTCCTCGATCGAGGTGGCGTGCTTTCCTGGGGAATCGTCCCCAGCGATGAGGCATCGCTGTTCGATGAGACCGCATCGAAGCTACTGGGGCGTCTGGAGAAGCTGATGGGTTTGCTTTCAGATGGTGGCATCAGTTATGATATACTGTGTGAACAAAGCCTGATTACCCCGTCCTGCGGCCTGGCCTCGATCTCGCCCCGGTCAGCGGAGCGGGCCCTGGAGTTGACGGCCGAGGTGTCGAGGGAGTTCAGGCGCTCACAAGGAGGAGAGAGATGAGAGAGGTTGCAGTAATCGGCGTGGGGATGACCAGGTTCGGCGTCTCGCAGAATACCAGCATCGAGATGTTCTCTGAGGCTGCCATGGAGGCCATCAACGAGTCGAATCTCAAGCCAAAAGATATCGAGGCGCTTTTCTTTGGTAACGTGCTGGGCACACACGAGGAAGGCCAGATGGGCATGGCCGCATACGCCGCCGCCGACATAGGAATTCCCAATATCCCCACAACCAGATTCGAAGGTGTCTGCGCTACCGCCTCGGTGGCGATCAGGGATGCCTTCATGTGGGTAGCTTCGGGGTATTGTGATGTCGTGCTCGTCGGTGGCACCGAGAGGGCCTCGGTGATGGATACCCCCTATGCCACGCGGACGTTTGCCATGGGCAGCGATAGCTACTACGAGGGCCCCGCGGGGATCACCTTTCCCGGGGTCTTCGCCATGCTGGCTCACCTCTACGCCCATAAGTACGCCATACCGCTCCCGAAACTCAAGGAGCAAATGGCAATGGTGGCGATAAAGAACCACCAGAACGGCAAGCTCAATCCCAAGGCTCAATTCCAGGCAACCATTAGAGACCTCATGGAGGCGCGGATAGCCAGAGCAAGCCAGAGGGGGCAGCCGGTTCCCACCTGGGCTGATGAGATGGAGTTCCTTCGTGACATCAAGGTGAATCCCGTAATCGCCGATCCCTTGCAGCTCTACGATTGTTGCCCCTTCTCCGATGGCGCCGCGGCACTGGTCCTGGCCTCCAGGGACAAGGCCAGGAGGCTGACCGACAAGCCCGTTCTGATCGCTGGCGTGGGGCAGTGTTCCGCCGGCCCGCTCCACAATCAGAAGGACTTCACCAGGATGAAGGCTCGAATCCTATCGGCAAAGCAGGCCTATACTCAGGCGGGCATTGAGCCACAGGATGTCGACCTCTGCGAGCTTCACGATTGCTTCACCATCGCCGAGATCGTGGCCACGGAGTGCCTCGGATTCTTTGAGTTCGGCCAGGGAAGTCAGGCGGTCGAGCAGGGTGAGACCCGGATCGGCGCTAAGATCGCCATCAATCCCTCCGGTGGTCTTAAGGCAAAGGGCCATCCCATAGGGGCTACCGGTGCTGCTCAGGCATGCGAAGTGGTAAATCAGCTTCGGGGTGAATGCGGAAAGCGGCAGGTGGAAGGCGCAAAAATAGGCATGACCGATACCCTGGGCGGCGATGCCTGCACCATATGCAACGTAATCCTGAAGAGGGGCTGGTAAACATGGAATATAAACTGACTCACAAGGCGTATACCAGTGCGCTGAGGGAAAACAGGCTGCTGGGACTCAAGTGTAATGCCTGCGGTGGCTACACCGTGCCCCCGAAGAAGGTGTGTATCGAGTGTGCCAGTGAGGACCTGGACGTCGTCGAGCTCAGCGGCAGGGGAGAGATCAGAACCTTCACCGTCATCCGGGTGGCGGCGGAAGGGTTTCAGGCCCCATACATTGTGGGCATCGTCGAGCTTGACGAAGGCCCGTGGCTCATGGGTAACGTCATCGATGTAGACTGCGATGAAGCCACCATGGATATGATCGGCAGGAGAGTTAGATTAGGCCATGCGGTTATCCCGGGAGACAAGTTCTCGGCCGGTGAGCGTGTGACTGCAACCTTTAGTTTGGAGAACTAACTATGAATAAGACGAAGAGGGTAGCCAGTCTTAAGCATCGCCGCAGGAAGAAGAAGATCGAGGAGAAGAGGAAGGCCGGGAAGGCGGACGGGCTCGAGGCGCAAAGGGCATAATGGGGCAGTTACCACCGCTGGTTCGGGCATTGCTGAAGGGAGACGCCTATCCGGAGAATCCCCGGCACGTCGATCTGATGCAGACGCAGATGTCCTTCGTTTTCCTCCTTGGCGATTTTGCCTACAAGATCAAGAAGCCGGTCGATCTCGGCTACCTCGATTTCAGCACCCTGGAGAAGCGGCACTTTTACTGCCGGCAAGAGGTAGAACTGAACAGCCGCCTCGCCCCGGAGATCTACCTCGGGGTAGTTGAGGTGACCCAGGATGAGGGGCGGTTCTTCGTGGGGGGCACCGGCGAGGTTGTTGAATACGCCGTGAAGATGCGCCAACTGCCGCGGGAACGCTGTCTGGACAGGCTCCTTGTCAGGGATCAAGCGACCCCCGCGATGCTGATGAAGGTAGCACGGAAGCTGGTCAGGTTCCATCAGGCTTCCCGGTCGGATGAGGAAATCTTGAGGTACGGCGACATTGAGACTATCGTCCAGAACACCGAGGAGAACTTCGCTCAGACGACAAAATATCTAAAGGTGTCCCTTTCCCAGGAAATCTATGATGGTATAAAGTCTTACACCACGAGCTTCATAGAGAGGCAAACCCCGCTATTCAAGCGGCGCATAGAGGAGGACAAGATAAGGGACTGCCATGGAGACCTGCACTCGGCACATATCTGCTTCGGCCATGAAGTCTATATCTTCGATTGTATCGAGTTCAACGACCGCTTCAGGTACTGCGACGTAGCCAGTGAGGTAGCCTTTCTGGCTATGGACCTGGATGTGCACGGCTATCCCCATCTCTCGAGGCATTTTATTGATAGCTATGTCGGGCTATCCGGCGATCGGGAGCTTGAGCAGCTTCTCAACTTCTACCGGTGTTATCGGGCCTATGTCAGGGGAAAGGTGGAAAGCTTTAAGCTCGACGACCCGCATATCTCAGACGAGGAAAAGGGCCGGGTTCTGGGCATCGCCAGGAGGTACTTTGAGCTGGCGGAGTCGTATGCATTGAGGGGCGAGTGGGGGGGATAATCAATTGAAGGAGCCATTTGCCAGATTTATAGAAGCTGAACTAGGGCCCGGAATCCTGCTCATTACCTGCGGCCTTCCCGGCAGTTGGAAGACCGAGACGGCGGAGGAGGTTTCCAAAATCAAGGGCTACCCCATCATCCGGACCGATCTCGTCAGGCTGGAGGTGCTGAAGGGTGAGGATGTCTTCGATGAAAAGGTGGCCTCGGATATGGACAAGCGCCGGAAGGTCTACGATGAGGTATTCCGGCGTGCCGGTGAGAGCTTGGAGAAGGGTGACGGCGTGATACTCGATGCCACCTTCGTCACCCAGTCGCTGCGCCGGCGTGCGGCGGAGATCGCCGCCAAACACCATCGGACGTTCGTCATCATGCAGACAAGCTGCCCGCAGGAGGTATCCATTGCCCGGATACTGAAGCGGACAAAGGAGGACTATGAATCGAACGCCCTCACCGAACAGGCCTATTTCAACAACAAGGCAAAGTTCGAGGCTGTCGATCTCGATGATTTCAAGCGGTTGTATCCCAATCTAAGTATAATCCATTTCACCGTCGATACCCGGTACGACCCGCCTGAGGATTGGTACGTCACCGGGGTAGAAAAAAGGTAATTACTCAGCCAGCGATTGATAGCCACGCTTGCCCCTGCGAAGGCAGGGAGAGTTCACAGAGAAAATGGAAGGGAATAAGGTATCAAAAGAATCTCTTTGTAATTTCAGTGTGCTCTGTGGCTGAATAGTTACCAAAAAAGTAAGTGAAGATAGACCTGCACATCCACACCAGGACCGGCTGCGATGGCAATCTCTCCGTCGAGGAGCACGTATATTATGATTAGCACTAGACCAACCAAGGAAAATTCCCCCAGTGCAGTCACCAGTGTCTCGCTCTTGACAATTCTCATTATCAAAGATAGCGAGAGATACATGGCCAAGTGCCCTGAATTAGACCTTGTTACCGAGATGGACACCCAGGAGGAAGCATTGAAGGCTATGGTTGAACTCATAGGAGAATATGCAAGAGACTACAGATCACGGGAGGAAACATACCTGAAGAGCCCCAACAGAGCTCACCATAAGCCGTACGTGGATCGAATTATCGGATGCCGAGACGAATGGGAAATGATGGAACTCGTTGGGGTACGATATGGCCATCTACACGTATAGCGATATGCGCTATGTATTGCGCAAGCTTGGGTTTGAACTTATCAGAAGCAGGAAACAGGAAACCTGGGAAAGAATCCTGGGAGACGGGGCTATTCTCCAGGTAAGAATCAGTCACAAAGGCAAAAGGGATATCCCGCCTGGAACATTTTACGAGATGCTAAGGCAAGCCGGCATTGACAAGAATACATTTCTGAAGGTGCTTCGAGAGTAAGTGAAGATAGACCTGCACGTCCACACCAGGACCGGCTCCGATGGCAATCTCTCCGTCGAGGAGGTCTTTGAGGAGGCAAAATTAAGGGGGGTCGAGCTGCTTTCAATCACCGACCACGATTCGGCGGACTGTCAGGCAGCAGCGATCTCTTTGGCGAGAGGGCACGGAATATCATACATCACCGGCGTAGAATTAAATGTCACCTTTCAGTATCCTGGGAGGAAATCCGTCTCCCTGGATTTCCTGGGGTATCGATACGATATCGACAATCGAGAGCTGAAGAGCAAGCTTCGGGTGATGAAGGACCATCGGGAGAGACGAGCACGCCTGATTTTGGAAAAACTCAATGCCGAGTTCGATAAGGAGGGCACGGAGAGGTTCACTGAGGAAGACCTCGGGAGAATTCAAGACAGCGTCGACGGCGCCTTTGGCCGGCCGCACATTGCGAATTACCTGATCGAGAAGGGGATCGTCAAGGACAAGCAGGAAGCCTTCGCCAGATACCTGGGGAGGTGTGATGTGCCCAAGTATCCCCTTTCTCTTGCCGAGGCGTCGAGGCTGATCAGGAATGCGGGCGGCATACTTGTTCTAGCCCATCCCAACGATCCGAACGGAACATCACTGATAGGCATAACTCGGGATCTGGAGGCGCAAACAAGGATCATCGAAGAGCACATGCTGGGCTACATCGATGGCGTTGAGTGCTGGCATTCGAGGCACGATCCTCAGACGACACGGCACTATATCGAGTTCGCCGGGAAGCACAGCCTGATCATGACCGGCGGCAGCGACTGCCATCAGGCACCGGTTCTCATCGGCACTCTGGGGATACCCGGTTGCGTTGCGGGCCAGTTCGTGCGGTTGAAGAGCGATGAAATTCAAGCCAGTGCAGTTACCTGGAAAGAAGGGGATCGATAGGAAGCATAGCCCCGCCGTCAGGAGATTGAGCGATAGATCGGAGATACTCTCCTATCTGGAGCGGGAGCGCAGTTGCTGCGCCGCGGCCATCGCTCACCTCGAACCAGATCTCTGGGCGCTCTCGAAGTTCTTCGTGGCGATACACCACGAGACCTTCGCTCTCTGCCTGATTTCCAGGAGCATGTCGCCCAGATTCATCATGACCCTGGGCAACGAAGCCGTGCTGAATTGTCTTCTTGGTTCGATATCGCTTCCCGACGAGGCGTTCGTCACCTGCCGGCCCAAGCATCTGGACGCCATCGAAAGGCATTATGATCTCGAGTGGCACCGTTTAATAAAGCGCATGGCAACTGTCAGGGAGACCTTTAGCCCCCTGGGGGAGGAGGCGATACAGTTGACGGCCGCTCAGGCGAAAGAAGCGAATAATCTCTGTAGAGTCTGGAGTCTGGAGTCTGGAGTCCCCCACCCCATACCCCTGACTCTCGACTCTCGACTCTCGACTCTCGACTCGTTGGGAAAGGGGTGTTCTACGGCATCTACCGTGACGGGCGGCTCGTCGCCGCGGCAGGTGCCCATCTCATTTCCCCGACCTATGGCATCGCCTATCTGGAAGATGTCCTGGTCCATCCGGCGTATCGCAATCAGGGACTGGATACTATCTGCATCAGCGCCGTCGCCGCCGATCTCTTCGATTATTGCACCGAGGTGGTGATCGGCGTGGAGCCTCAGAACTTGCCGGCCGTGAAGGCCTATGCTGGCTTAGGATTTCGAGATGACTGCCTGATCGTCGAAGCCATGGGACGACGCCACAGCTTTGTGGGTGCCATAATAACCAATCTCTGGAAGCAATTTAGATGGAATCCAAAATACGAGGAAAGGACGGAGCCATATGGATAAGGTTGTTGACTATGATGTCAAAGACCTTTCTCTGGCCGGGGAAGGCGAGCTGCGCATTGACTGGGCATCCCGTGAGATGCCGGTGATTCGGTCTATCCGGGAGAGATTCGCCGGGGAGAAGCCGCTGAAAGGGGTAAGAATCTCGGCGTGTCTCCATGTCACCACCGAGACGGCGAACCTGGCGCTGGCGCTCAAAGACGGGGGAGCCGATGTCGCTCTCTGCGCATCAAACCCGCTGAGCACACAGGACGACGTGGCCGCTGCCCTGGTGGGATTCGGCATACCGGTCTATGCCATCAAGGGCGAAGACGAGAAAACCTACTATCAGCACATAGGCGCGGCGCTGGATCATCAGCCTCAGATCACCCTGGATGACGGGGCTGACCTGGTGGCCACCATTCACAAGGAGCGTCAGCATCTCATAACAGGCATACTGGGAGGAACTGAGGAGACCACCACCGGCATCATCCGGCTGCGGAGCCTTCAAGACGAAGGCCGGCTGAGGTATCCTATTATCTCGGTAAACGATGCCGACACCAAACACTTCTTCGATAACCGGTACGGCACCGGACAGAGTACCATAGATGGCATTACCCGGGCGACCAATATCCTCTGGGCCGGGAAAAGAGTAGTTGTAATTGGGTATGGCTGGTGCGGACGGGGGATTGCCATGCGGGCCAGAGGGCTCGGAGCCCACGTGATAGTGACCGAGGTCGATCCCATTAGAGCCCTGGAAGCGGTGATGGATGGCTATCAGGTCATGTCCTCACGCGAGGCGGCCAAATTGGGTGATATTTTCATCACCGTAACCGGCGGACTGAACGGCCTCGATAGAGCTCATTTTCGGCTGATGAAAGATGGGGCTATCATGGCCAACAGCGGGCACTTCAACGTCGAGATCGACATCCCCGCGCTGGAGAGCATGGCCAGGGGGAAGAGGCGTCTGCGCCCCTTCGTCGATGAATACACCGTGGATGATGGCCGGCGGTTGTTTCTTCTGGGGGAGGGCCGGCTCATAAATTTGGCGGCCGCCGAAGGGCACCCGGCGAGCGTCATGGACATGAGCTTTGCCAATCAAGCACTCTCGGTGGAATATATAGTGAAGCATGGCAAGGAACTTGAGCCCCGGGTCTACCCCGTCCCGAAGGACATCGACCGGGAGATCGGCCGGCTCAAGCTCCTCTCTATGGGAATCACCATCGATACCCTGACCGATGCACAGAGGAAATACCTGGACAGTTGGGAGAGCGGGACCTGAGGAGGCTGCCAGATGAAGCTGGATCGCGAAGAAGTAGAACACATTGCCCGGCTCGCCCGACTGGGGCTCAGCGAGGCGGAAACGGAGATATTCCAGTCGCAACTATCCGATATCCTGGAGAACTTTGATATTCTCCAGGAATTGGATACCGGTGATATTCCTCCCACCGCTCATGTCATCGAAATGAAGAACGTAATCCGCGATGACGAGGTAGCGCCTTCCCTCGCCCAGGACGACGTTCTGGCCAATGCCCCACGCCAGGAGAACGGCTTCTTCAGGGTCAGAGCAGTGCTGGAGTAAGCATGCCGCTCGATTCTATATTCATCAAGGGTGCTCGGGAGCACAATCTCAAGAACATCGACGTCACCATCCCCAGGGACAAGCTGGTGGTCATCACCGGTGTCTCCGGGTCGGGGAAGAGCTCTCTGGCCTTTGATACTGTCTATGCCGAGGGGCAGCGACGCTACGTGGAATCCCTCTCGGCCTACGCTCGCCAGTTTCTGGGTCGGATGGAGAAGCCCGATGTGGACTACATCGAAGGGCTGAGTCCAGCGATCTCCATCGACCAGAAAGGGGTCAGCCATAATCCCCGCTCCATCGTCGGCACGGTGACTGAGATATACGACTACCTGCGCCTCCTCTTCGCCTGGGTGGGCCATCCGCATTGTCCTCAGTGCCGGAGAGAAGTCTCCCGCCAAACGGTGGAGCAGATCGTTGAT
>JALPYG010000038.1 GCA_023271215.1 Dehalococcoidia bacterium | reverse complement strand
ATGCTAATATCCAATCTCCAATTCTGACAAACAAGAAAGGGAAACTCCTAGTCCTTGATAATGTTGAGTAGTATGCGAAAGTATGCGAACCCTTAACTTTAATAACGCGAAGTTTATGAATTCTCAGTAATTGTATCAGTGCACGATAAGTGAATCCTCTAATATGATCAGCCCAGGGTATATGATCCCCTTCTCGTACTTCATATAAATGCCCAACTGCGTGTCTTAAACTAACACTTATTGTCCACGGCTGAAAACCAAAAAGCAACGCAATTCTATTGTGAATCGATGCTAAATTCGGCGTTGTAATCACGCAAAGACCCCCCCTTCTTAATGTTCTATAAAGTTCATCGAACAAATGATCGGGATCCCACAGATGCTCTATAACCTCTCCGGCAAAGATGGCATCGAAATAATCATCCTCAAATGGAAAATCATCTTCGTCTATATCTAACTGAAGAGCTTTAACTCCATTCCTTCTTGCAGATTCCACTCCTTTTTCTGATATTTCGATTCCATAAACCTCTTTCGCATTCGATGCGTCCTTTAATAAAATTGAAAAATTGCCGTCCCCACAGCCCACATCCAAGATTCTATCAAATTTGTACTTGGAAAAAATCTCTAAGACTCTTTTATGCATGTCACCGAGTTCCGCATACCTTTTCGGCGTTCCTCCTACAAATTTATCAGCATATTTTCCCTTGATTTTCATTTCATGACCGCCTGATAAACCTCGAAATACTTGTCTGCAATCTTACTCCAATCAAATTCCTCTTCCGCAAGCTTCCTGCTGTTTCTTCCCATTTCTTTCCATTTCTCCGGATGGTCCAACAAATATTTAATTTTCTGTGCCAATTGTTTTTCATCTGCTGGCTCTACTAAAAATCCATTCCAGCCATCTCTAATCAACGGAGCGATTCCACCGACATCTGTTCCAACCGACGGTTTTCCACACGCTAAAGGCTCTAATAGGGAAGTAGGGCAGGGCTCTTCAAGAGAAGGAAGGACATAGATGTCACTTGCAACATATAATTTCTTCAATTCCTCATTTGGTATATACTCGAGCATCATCTTTACATTTTCTCCCAGCTTATATTCTTCAATGAGTGTGTATATGACTTTAAGATATTTTTTTTCGGGTACGTTACCTTTAACTAAGAATAATACATCTTTATAACCCTTTTGATTTACCACAATATTTGCCGCTTTTACCAAATATTCCACTCCCTTCCGAGGGATAATTGTACTAGCAAATAATACGACGGTTTTTTCATTTAGCCCATATCTCTCCTTGATATCACCTGCATCAATACCTGGATGAAATACGTTTGTTTCCACCCCCAATGAAATAGCTATAACTTTTTCTGATTCCACTTTACCTGATGAAACAAGTTCTGACAGCACGCCATCATTTTGCATCACCACTTTTCTAACTCGTTTCATTAAATATAAATCAGGTGAAAAGATTCTGAATGGTAATGGTATGTCTTTCGGGGGTCCGAGCCTTAGCCTTTTCTTGACCTCCCCGATCATTTCGCCATAAATCATCTTTTTTCTTAATTTTCTGCTTAAAGTCACAAGAATAACCGCAGCAAAAGGCAAATGTACGAGAATAATATCAAAATTATTCTTTTTCAAGTAGCTTAAAGCTTTCAATGCAAACTCGGTTCTATCCAGGATGAAACGTAAGAGTCCAATAGGACTCGTGATCAACTCTTGTGGGGGCTCTTTGCGAGAAATAGAAGAGCAAAAGTGCAAATTAATTCTTTCAAATTTAATCCCTTCTATCTCCTCTCTGTAATCTAAACCTTTCCATCTTCTTTCCAAGATTGTTACATCATGGCCTTTTGCTACTGTATATTTCGCTATGTTGTAAACGATGTAAGGAGATGATCCTTCCCCCGGAAATACCCTTTCATGTCCGTCGTAAACATGAACAACTTTCATTTATCCTTCACTCTCTCAAACCAATCTTTCAATTTCAAAATCCCCTCCTTCAGACCAATCCTTGGCTCAAACCCAAGATCCCTTATCTTTGAAATATCTGCTCTCCAGTTCTCTGGATCGCCTTTCTTAGTTACTCCGCTAAACACAATTGGGACATCAATATTGAGTTCTCTGACAATCAACTCGGCTAATTCTCGAATGCTGGTTTCCTGTCCTGAGGCAATATTATGAACGTCATAATTGTTACCGGAGCAATTCAAGATTATATCCGCCGCCTTAATGATATCATCAATATATACAAAATCTCTGCTCTCGTTTCCGGTGCCATATAAAACTAATTGTTTGCCCTTCTTAATTCTATTGAAAATATCCCATATTATTTGCTTTCGTAGGCCAGGCCCATACGCAGAAAAGATTCGAAGAATATAAACATTAAGATTATATAATTGAGAAAACTGGTTACAAATAGCCTCACATAAAATTTTGTGGTACCCATACGGTGATATTGGGTTTAAGGGGCAGTTTTCGGATATTGGAAGAGAGGCAGGATTTCCATACACCGCCGCGCTTGATGGATATATAGTTTTACATTCAGGTGAAAATCTCCTTAAACAGTCCAACAAGTGAAACGTAACCAACGCACCTGAAGTGAAATCCTTATATGGGTTTTCAACAGAAAAACCTACAGATGAGCCCCCTGCACAGTGAATACAAATATCCGGCTTGTGTTTTTGAATCAGGCTGTGGACCAGGTCGTCTGGCAACATTAATTGTTTGTAGTCAAACAGCTTTGTGGCTGAAATCTGATCTTTTGATTTATTATCTACGCCGATAACATTATATCCTTGCGCAATGTAATACTCTGCGAAATGACTCCCGATAAATCCCCCCACTCCAGTTACTAATATATTCTTAATTTCGCGTTTCATTTTAAAGCCTCTTCATAAACTTCTTCTATTCTGCTAAGTATGACGCTCCAATCATAATCTCTCGCAAACTCTACAGCACTTTTTCTCAGCTCGTTCAACTCGTTCTCGTTTTGAAGCAGGTAAACAACCTTTTCTGCAATTTCTTCAGGTGAAAGGTTCAAAACAAACCCATTATATCCATCTTTAACTAGCGCAACCCCTGCATTTTTCTCGTGCCTGACGATCACGACGGGCAATTCACAGGAGTTTGCTTCAAGAATTGTGTTTGGGAACCCCTCCCTTGTTGATGGCAACACAAGTAGTTTTGAAGCTCTCATATACGCATACACTTCCTCATCACTTTCAACAAAACCAAAGAATTCAACATTATCATTCAATCCCATTTCATCGCTCAAAGCTTTTAACCTTCTCATCTCTGGGCCATCCCCAATTATCGCACACTTAACACCACGGACTTTCTTCCGGGCAATTGATATTGCCCTTAACAAAACATTTATATTCTTATGAGAAGCCAGTCTTCCTACATATATTACATCGAAGCGTTTATCAACTGGTTCAGCCTTTTGTAATGTGTAAAAATCAACGCCATTTGGAACAACCCTCATCTTTTTTTCGGGGACTCCTAATTTTTTCAGATCTACCTTTATCTTTTCTGAGATTGGAATCATAAGATTGGGCAACTTTGCCGCAAATCTCTCAAATGCCCATCCAAATACTCCCTTCTTACCTAAATATTCAAACCAGTAGTCATCCCATGTCTCATACCAAGTTATGACTAATGGCGTTCTCTTGAATAACGAATGAACCTTAGCAGTAAAACAAGGAAAATAGGGAAACTCCTGGCAATCTATGATATCAAAATCTTCCTTCAGTCCAGTCAGGGTCTTAATCCCAAAGTACAACCCCTCTTTGATTGATCGCCTGCCATCAGCATAGAGATTATCCCATTTACCAATTCCCTGCAGATAAACTCCATCCTTCACAATATCATTTTCGCCATCCCACCATTTAAGTCCAAACCAGTGAACCTCATGCCCTCTTTCAGCTAATCGCTTTGAAATTTCGTAAACGCGCTTCTCTGCACCACCTTTTATCCAGGGATACACTGCATCGTAAATGTATGCTATTTTCATTATCTCTTGCTGCCCATCAATGGATTGACCGAACTTTTTGTTTTACCGTCTCCCTGACAGCTTCTTTAGAATTTAGTTTCGGTCCCCAGCCCATGTGTTTAAGTCTTTCAACTGAGAGGAGCATTACGGGGACATCCCCTTTCCATCCCCGCTCCCCTCCGGTAAATTCGAAGGTTGGGGAAAGACCCAGTTGCTCACTTACTATCCCGGCAATCTCCTTCACCGTAATCTGGTCCTCGGTTCCTAAATTGAAGATATTGACCTTATCCTGAGCCTTTAAGCCATGAAGCATTGCCTCTATGCAGTCTTCGATATGGATATAGGATTTGGTCTGGTTGCCATTGCCCAGTATCTCAAGCTCTTCGGGATTTTCCCTGAGCTTGTTTATGAAATCGTGGATCACACCATGATTTGATCGCTCACCTATTACGTTGGCAAATCTATAAATCCAGGCTTTAAGTTCAAAAGTATGGCAATAGGAGCAGATTAACGCTTCGGCAGCAAGTTTGGAGGCGCCATAGAGGGAGATGGGCATGAGAGGGCCGTAATCTTCCGGGGTGGGGATGGGTGCCTCCCCGTAGATCGTCGAAGTCGAGGTGAAGACGATTTTCTTAACGCCCTTTACCCGCATCGCTTCAAGGATGCGGTGGGTGACAAGGAGATTCTGCTGTAAGTGAACTCTGGTATCCTCAGCCCCAAGCCTGACCTCCGGATTTGCGGCAAGGTGAAAGACGATTTCCTGCCCTTCAAAGAATCCCTCTATTTCATCGGTCAAGAGATCGGCCTTTATGAACCTCGCTTTGGGGCTGATATGTTCCCTGATCCCGGAGCTGAGGTTATCTATCACAGTAACCTCATTGTCCTCAAGCAGCCTATCCACTAAGTGCGATCCAATGAACCCCGCTCCACCGGTTACCAGGACCCTCCTCATAGCATTCATTCTAATCTAAGCCTGTCTTTATAATGCTCGTTCGCCTGGTCGTATGACTCAAAAGAGCCGATATCGTACCAGGCTCCACCGAAAACAAACCCATATACATCCGTTTGGCGGTACAGCCATTCGATAAAATGCCCGGGAGCGTCGGGGTCGTTCTTCCCCTTAAGGTAATCTTGAATATATTCTATCACATAGGCTGGGTAGAGATAACAGCCTGTCGAGGCAAGGGTAGACTTTGGCGCAACTGGTTTCTCCTGAAAACCGATAAGTTTGCTATTTTCCGCAAGGATGCCCACTCCGTACTTTCCCTTGACCTTATCCACATCCTTCAGGTCGCAAAATGCTACAATCGGTCTTCTATGCAACTGATAGAAGGCAACAAAATCGGCCAGTCGGAATTCAAACAGATTGTCTCCCGCAACGATAAGCAAATCGTTACCGGCCAAACCTTCCTGCTCAATGGCATATCCTATCGCTCCAATGGCGCCCAGCTTATCTTCTTCAGTCGTGCTCGGTTCAACTACCATCTTGATGATGGCTTTTAGTTCTTGTGGAAGCCCACGCAACCAGTATCGAAAATGATTTTCAAATGTTAAATTTGTTGAGATAAGGACCTCATCAATCTCTCGAACATCGCCCATCTGTTCTATTGTGAAGTCAATGATCGGCTTTCCGGCGATAGGCAACAATGCCTTGGGAATATGCTTTGTCAGCGGCCACAGTCGCTTAGCATAGCCGGCAGCGAGAATAATTACTTTCATTTTGGGCCCAAGGATTTTACCGTCTTACCCTCTTCTTTATGAGATACAACAAATTGCCGAAGCCGTCCCTCCAGGTTCTTAGCTTAACCTTGCCTATGCGAGTTCCATATCGAATAGGGACTTCCTTCCAGCGGCATCTGATAAAATGGCAGGCCTCGATCTTGAGCTCTTCAGAGAGGGACATCGAATCCGATCTTAAGATCGCTTTATCAAGGAGAGCCCTTCTGAAAACCCACATCCCCGACTGGGAGTCATTCAGCTTCAGTCGAAAGAGAAGCCTTGTGGTAATTGTCAAGACGGCGTTGCCCAGCCGGTGAAGTGGTGCCATAGCACCCCTCTCCATATAGCCATATCTATTAGTGGTGAGGAAGTCAATGCTTTCTTCCTCCAACATGTTGACCAGGTTCGGGATTTCCTCTAACGGGTAGGTCATGTCGGCATCGGCGGTAGCAATAATATCTCCCTTGGCATGGGCAAAGCCAGTCTTATAAGCACGACCATAGCCTAGGCGGGGCTCATAAACAACCTCCGCACCTGCCTTTTCGGCGAGATGGCCTGTATTGTCCGAGCTGCCGTCCACCACCAGGATTTGAACCTGATACCCCATGCTCTCAAGCGCAAGCTTAGGGATGGCGTTGATTGTCTGAACTATGCCATCCTCCTCATTCAGGGCAGGGATCACGATGCTTATTGTTTTCATGTTTCAGCTTCGCTCATAGTCATGATAGGTACCAGTTACGAGCTGTTTCGGCTGGCATCTAATACATCATATCACAGTTGTTTCTGAGATGTCAACATACGAAGTTTTAGGTCTTAAGTTTTAGGTTTTAAGTAGTACCACAAGGGGGTCACACCTTCATTACTGGTGTTCTTTGTGATAGACTGGTAATGTCATGGCAAGACCGCTGCAGGGTCTGGTAGTCGCTAGTCTGATAGTCAGCAGTCGATAGTCCACACCTCAAGCACTCTGCTCTTCTATCCTGATTCGTCCAGATTTGTTACCGGCACGTGCCCATTGACACAGAGGAGCCAAACTGCGATACTACATACAGGTATGGAACGGTGTATGGCCATCAAAAGAAGAAGGGGAATTCTCTGGTACAGGAGGTGGACATGGAGGTTTTGTCTATCAATGATTTTGTAGAGGTGAAGGCTTCGGGTATTCGCTTCGGCCACACAGGTCGCGTGGTGAATCAATTTGTCAGCACACGTCCACTCTATGCGGTTCAATTTCCGGATAACTCTGTCGCCTTTTTCGAAATGTCCGAGATTGAGAGGATTCCACCGCAGGATTCGGTCCAGGAGAGGTGATGTGGGGCAGTTCATACCTCTGGCCAGACCATTTATGGACGAGGAGGAGGAGCAGGAGGTCATTGACACCCTGCGCTCCGGCTTGATCGCCACCGGGCCGAAAACCGAGCGCTTTGAGAGGGAGTTCGCTGCCTATCTCGGACGGAAACACGCCATAGGAACCAACTCCTGCACGGCTGCCCTGCATCTCGGCCTCCTGGCGCTGGGGGTGGGGCCGGGAGACGAGGTGGTGACCACCCCCATGAGCTTCGTGGCAACGGCGAACTCTATAATCTACGCCGGTGCCAGACCGGTGTTCGTGGATGTGGAGCCTGATACAATCAACATTGATCCAGCGCATATCGAAGAGGCGATAACGGAGCGCACCAGAGCAATAATGATTGTTCACCTCTATGGGCACCCGTGCGAGATGGACGAAATATCAGATATTGCCAGGCGCCACGGGCTGAAGGTGATCGGCGACTGTGCCCACGCCATCGAGGCCGAGTACAGGGGGAAGAAGACCGGCGCCCTCGGTTATATTGATTGCTTCTCCTTCTATGCAACGAAAAATCTGGCCACCGGCAACGGCGGCATGCTGGTGACGGACGACGATAATGTGGCCGGGATGGTGCAGTCCCTGCGGGATCATGGAATGAGCAGTGGCGCCTGGGCAAGGTACCATACAGGTGAGTTCCAACATTACCAGATGACCGCCCTTGGCTATAAGTCCATTATGTGGGATGTCCCCGCCGCCCTGGGTTTGCACCAACTGAGAAGACTTGAGCAAAGGCATAGGAAGAGAGTTGAGCTTGCTGCGCTCTACGATGCGCTGCTGGAACCCCTGAATGCCCATGTGCAGCCTTTGCGTCCCCGCAAGCACGTGAGACATGCCTGGCATATCTACGCCGTTTTGCTCAAGGACGTGAACCGTGACCGGGTGGCATCCGGGATGCAGGCCAGGGGGATCGGTGTCGGTGTGCACTACCGGCCCATCCACCTGGAGCCTTTCTACAGGAAGCGATACGGGTACTCGCCTGGGGAGTTCCCCGTTGCTGAAGACGCCGGGGCAAGGCTCCTGTCTCTGCCCTTCTGGCCCGAGATGAAGGAGGAAGAGGCGCTCAGGGTGGTCGCGGCGCTGGGGGAGATCGTTCGAGGAGGGCATACCTGGAGGAATAGGTGACTATGCAAATGAGAGCGGAACAAGTCCTGAAAATCGGTGTGGTTGGCTGTGGAAACATGGGACGTAAACATGCCACTAACTGTTATCGAACAGAAGGGGTATCAGTAGTTGCTGTGGCCGATGTGGACACTGCCCGGGCGGCGGCGCTAGCAGCGGAGGTGGGGGGGGCGGCTGTGTATCCTAGTGGGGAGGCAATGCTTGCTGATATGCCACTCGATGCCGTCATTGTGGCGACACCACCTGGAGTTCGCTGGGAAGTCGTCCAAGCCGCTGCGGCTCTGGGAACAGCAGTCTTCGTGGAGAAGCCTATCGCACTGGACCTGTCCACTGCAAAGGCATGTTGTGTCGCTGTCAAAGAAGCTTCAGTTGTCAACGCCGTGGGGTTTCAACTGCGCTACTCGCCATTGACACAGCGAGCCAGAACCATTACGTCCGGGCAGCCGGTGACCCATGTGCGGACTATTTGCACCACCCCCTACTATCTGATGATGGACATGCCTCTCTGGTACCTGCAGCGGGAACACAGCGGCGGTCCCTTGCTCGAACAGTCAATTCACATGTTTGATGCCGCACGGTATCTGGTCGGTGAGATTGCTCACGTTTTTGCGCGCGGCGATCGCCAGGCTCGGCCGGACCTAGATTTGGTGGACTCCGAGGATAGATTGGTTTTGACTTACCGGTTTGCTAACGGTGCCCTCGGCACACACATCGACAGTTGTGCAATGCTGCAATTCAACTGGGAGGTCGAACTGTTCGGCCCCAACTGGCGACTGGTTGTGGACTACGCCCGTAACCGCCTGCACGGGCACATAGGTGAGGAAACGATCGAGAACAAGATGCCGCATAATGACCTGCATGTGCTGGAAATGCAAACTTTCCTCGCCGCTGTGCGTAGACCAGAGAGGAATGGGGTGCTCTCTGACTTTGATGAGGCGACGAAGACACTGGCACTGATGCTGGCGGGAGACCGTTCACTAAGAACCGGTGCCTGGGAACCAGTCAGGGAATAAGAAGGGAGGCGCACTGTGCTTAGTTCGAGGCAGGGGGTTTCAGGGGGAGAATCCCCCTGAAGATCTTGCTATAAACACCGCGATTTTCTGGTACCATCCGTCTTCTTTCTTGATAGGATGGCAATTCTCTGGTAAATGCCTCAGGAAATACTCTATTCTTTGCCGGGAGGTCTTGCCGGCCGGATATTCATACATCCTTAGCTCAACCTCAAATCCCAGTTCGTCCAGCTTGTTCCTGGTTTTCTCTATGTTTGCGAAATTCGAGTGCTGGGTCAAGAAATAGCCGCCTTCTTTGAGATATCCGGGGACTTGATCTAGCAGTGGGTCGAGATACCTTCTCCCATCATACCCGGCATCAACGGTTCTCGCGGTGTACTCATCATGCTGTTCGTCTCGTGGTGTCGGGAGCGATGTCATGTTGCCCACGACTATGTCGAACAGCTCCCCCTGCCTTATTGGCTCAAACAGGTTGCCCACTCGGCCATCTAACTCAACGCTGTTCAAAGATGCGTTATGCCTTGCACACTTAACCGAGGCTTCGTGCACGTCGGTAGCTACTACAGCAGCCCCCTTCGTTGCGGCAACAATCGCAAGGATACCTGTGCCAGTGCCAATATCCAGGACATTGTGGCCTTCCTGCACTATTCTTATCAATTCCTTAGCTATCAGAAAGGAATCCAGTTTTGGTGGATAGACACCCTCCGCAAGGGAGACGAATATATCCGGCAAGTTCCCTTCCAAACCATAGGCTTTGGCATACTCGTTTATGGATTTCCATTCCATTTCTTTGCTTCTCCTCATGGCTAAACTTTTGAGGGCTGTGGGAGTCCTCTCCCTCAACCTTAAAAGGGGTCTCTCAGCATTACAACCTCAAATCCTTCAGCATACGGGATCGTTTTTTCGCCCGTCTCAGGACTGGTTACTAAGTATGGGGCCTCAGCTCTTTGGTCATAAAAGAATAACCTTTGACCGAGCCGCTGAGCCCAACCCTTTATGTACTCTTCTGTAAAATACCGCGTCTTACCATACGCCCTCTCCATTCTTCGGCAAGCTTCTAGCTTTTTTCTCATTTCTTCCTCGCCAAAAGTGAAAACCACGACTGGAGAAAAAGAGTCCTCCAGCGGCCCGGTGTACTCCAGCAGATTCTTCACCTTCCTTGCGCCTGACCTTGTTCCGATGCTCACCCACCGGTGATGATGGTGCCTGTCCTTAGGAGAGTGCGTAAAGACAATGAATGGGTCATATTGGCGTATTAGTTTATCATAGACCAGGTCTCGAACCATTTTCTCGGGGGTTGTTGTTCTTTTGTCTACAACCTCTGGTCTATCCAGATCCTCCTCCGTTATATCGCCCAAAATGAGCTCAAATCCTAGCATTTGGGAGGCCTCTCTAGCAGCTTCCACCCTTAGCGGATCAACTGTAACCGCCAGTCCAATTACCTTGTAATCCCTCCTTGCAAGATACTGGATGGTTCCGCCGCAAGCTAATTCAATGTCATCCAGATGTGCCCCGACAATTCCAACTGTCCTGTCCATCTGTGGCACCTCCATGACTCCTTAATCTTTTCAAATATCTCAGTTGCCCCCGTAGTTCATCATCGCACTCCACATTGAGGAGTAACCTTCCTCGATGCCGGCTCTTTCCCTGGACGACATACTCAACAGTGCTTTTAGCCTCCTCCAATCGGTAGAAAGGCTGATTGATGTCATACCATTCTCCACCTTCCAGCAATGGCGAATTCACATGGACCTCACCGATATGCTGAACACCGATATCTCTTACAAAGTCAAGAGGATGAATCTTGAGACGAGAAGATGTAATTATGACATGACCGACGTCTAGCAATACCAAACAATTGGTCTCTTTTACCATCTCTCGGATGAAGCCTGGCTCACAAACGTACTCGTATGCACCAGTGGAGTGATAGTCAAGGTTTTCTACCAGGATTTCACCTGTGTACCCCAAGCTTCTGAACCTGTCCGAAATCACTGATAGTGATCTGGAAATTCTTTTGAACACCTCTTCTCTGGAGAGAATTCTGCCTATTGCAAAGTTGTGATTGTCTCTACCTTCGGTTCCTACTTCCTCAGATGAAAATCCTAGATGGAAAGAGATGACGATTGGTTTCAACAGCCGATAAACTTCATATAGAGCTGAGTCATCGGTCTTAACCACGTCCAGGGCTTTGTTTGACAGCAAATTAAACGTGCTGCGCTTCTGGCCGGAAGAGGGGAGATATTGAACATGCATCGATCTAAATGGGACATTATTCAGAATGTCGGCATTGGATGTTAGAAATTCGAGTTCGAGGTTCTTGACTTCCACAAAGTCTAACTCGGCATCTGCTATTTCACGTCTATTCTTAGGGCTAAGCGTTGCTCCTATTCTGATCATCCCATCATCGCGCATGACGCAAACTCCTCTGCGCAGCCTTTAGTTTGCATTGCGCAAGATCATCAGGGGGGTTCTCCCCCTGAAACCCCCTAAAGCGGTCGTGCTTGAGATTTTTTAAAGGGGCTTCGCCCCTTTATGAGGCACAGGAATTTTTTGAAATTCCTATTCCTAAATTCCTATTCCTCAAGTAGATTCGTGCGGATTCGTTTTCAACATGCCAATTATACACCGATTCGGCGACTGGTGCAACCCTGACACATCGATCTCCACCTGCGCCAGAATATCCCAATTTGGGATTATGGCGCCGTTGAGAGGATAATATAGTACAGCATCCAGAAATTCGAGTCCCTTTATGAGGCATAAGAAGCAATACGAGGCGCAATACGAGCAGTTTCTTGGGAAGCTGAGGCGAGCCAGGGAGGAGGCTGGTTTGAGCCAGGCGAAGGCGGCAGAGCTGCTTTTAAGACCTCAATCCTATGTCTCTAAATGCGAATCCGGAGAGCGTCGCGTTGACGTCGTAGAACTCCAACATTTTGCCGCGATATACGGGAAGCCGCTTTCTTTCTTTGCGGAAAGCGATGGCTGATATGAAGTTGGCTATCATGAGCTATGCTATTATTTGCATGGCTTCGCTCCTTCACTTTCATAAATGGCAACTTTAGGTTGACTTAAGAAAATCGAAGAACCAAAGCGCTTTTTTTGAGGAAATGAAATCTAGTGATTTAGGATGGAGAATATTGGATAAACACGAACTATAGGGAAAAACTAAAAAGGGGGAGGTGTTAAGCTATGGCTACAAAGGCAGAGGATCTACTAAAGATGGTGGGAGGAGAGTTTCAGCAGGGTATGAATTCCCCTGTTGAATATATTCAGGGGGAGGAATTGAGTTTTACTACCCTTGGCTGGGATGATGTCCCTTTGTTGTTTATCTTTGGGGAGGTAATTAGGCTGGTACTCGAGTTTGGAAAATTTCGAAGTCAGCAAGAGAAACGATGGAAGCTTATTGAAGGTTTTTGGTCTTCTTTTCTACCCTGTGAATTCCTTAGAAAGAGTCAAATCCGATGTGGCGAGCAAAGAGAAAGCAATAGAAGACCTAATGCCTTCGATTTTCAAGGCATCCGTAACGCGCAACGTCTGCCTACTCAGGGTTTTCTTATGTGGGAAAGTGAGAGGCTCAAGCAACTACTACAGCAGCTATATTTTGACCCTAGGCAGCTTCCAATGTGCCTTGAAAGTCTAACTTTGAGGGGGTTCAGTGAGTTGGTTAAGACGTTTAAACTTAAAGTATTACCAACTCTAACTGGAAAGATTCCTTATTGGATAGAAACGGGTGGATGGATTCCAAATGACGATTCCTTGGCACTTCTAACAAGGGATGATTCCAAAAGACCTACTTACCAATTCTTCCGATTAACCAAGGAAGGAAAGGTCAAGAAGGTAACTAAAGATGAAGTAGAAAAAATAAGGGAGTCAATACGGAAAACTGGTAAAGCGCTACTAGATGAAGAGCCGGTTGAATGGATTATATACGATACCAAGAAGGAAAAACCCGTTGTTATACCCAAAAGATTTAGTAAACAGCCCTCTTTCAAAGAGGTTGGAGCCATAGTAATTTTTGCCGATCACCCTTCCGAAAACAAAGAGATACTGGCATTTATGGGTGATAGAGCACCTGCCTCTGCTATCTCTCCACTTGTTTTAACAGAAACACACCCTGAGTCAAAACTCCCCTTCAGGGAAATTTTTGATTGTAAAGATGAGCTTTGGGGGATTACAGAGGGAGGATACTTTGAATTAGTCCTAAAATTCACCTTTAGGGAATACCAATGGGGAGATATTCCAGGGGAAGAAAAGCTTGAGAAGGTCGAGATTGTTGGTCTTCCTCGCCGATTAGGTGAGAAAGGGAGGCGGTCTTGAATTTAGCATTTTCGACCATCCCTGTTCATAGGTTCTAGGTTCAGGGTTCTATGTTGACGGTTCGTTTAAGGCCTAGCTTGGCTATTTCATTCGATACGCTTCCTTCATCCACTCCAGATAGTCCCAGGTATCCTCTCTTCTAAGGGGACTTTGTATAGCATCGCGATAGCCCCTGTTTGCGCCATGGTTTATCACCAGAGCACCGGCAGTCCTTGCTGCCTCTGCTGTACCGTCATGTGAGTCATCATTTATTACAACGACCTGGTCAACGTATTTCCTGGCATTGGATACCACATCTGCGATAAAAGGTTCGGTGTTGAAGCAGGGGATAGCAGCCAAAACCTTCGGTCGAGTTTGTTGAGCTTCGCTGATAGTCATGATATGCCCTTCGGGCAAAATCCTAAATCCGAATACCTAAATCCTAAACAATACCAAAATATGCCCTTCGGGCAAAATCCTCAATCGGAATGTTCAAAAGTGTTTTGGTCATTTGAGTTTTGTCCATTGGGATTTGTTTAGGGTTTCGGATTTAGTGCTTAGGATTTGGATCGGATTGAAATTCCGGTTACGAGTTACCAGTCACCAGTTACCAGTTGCCAGTTGGCGAGCTGTTTCGCCTGGCCTTTGATACATTAT
>JALPYG010000037.1 GCA_023271215.1 Dehalococcoidia bacterium | reverse complement strand
CAAAGTGGTGTTCCAGAGGGAACTGTCTTATATGTATGGCGTTTTAGCAATTCCGGGCCATCCGCCGACTGCAATATAGAACAAATTCCCAATCGAGCACTGGCATTTCTGTGGAATGCAGTAAATAGGGGATTGCGCCAAGAGATTGAGCGCCTCATTGAATCTGAGGGAAAGGATCCTGGCCTGTATCGCTGCATTTTGGAGGGACGTGACTACCGCAACCTTTATCCTGATAAAAAGAGAAATGGTGCATCGTCAAAGCTTTTTGCGCTGTATCAAACTCATATATGTCACCATTCAGTGAAATCCCTCCAGATAGCTCATGAGTTGGCAAGACAAGCCCGTAACGAGATTGACGAGACGAAATTCAAAAGATTGCAACGGCCAGACGCATTCCAAGAGCCGAAGAATCGAAATATGTTCAGGTCAATGATAGTTCGGCTGGCAGGAGAGGGCAAGCTAACTTTGGAAGACTATCTTGACCTCTTTCCTATAAGAGAGGGTGAGGGTATTGCTGTAGAAGGGAAGGGATGGAATCTCATTCGCTTTTATCTGCACCATACAAATGAAGATGATAAACCTGAAGGTGTTAGCCTCATAGAGACTAGACCTATTCGAACCCCAACTTATTACTATGCAGGGACTATTTACAATCACTATGTGAAGGAAAGAGGGAGAGAGCGCTTTCAAAGAGAAGTACTTGGGCAGTTGAAGCTGGGTAAATTAGGAATTCAATGGTTAAGGGATCAGTTCATCCAGTGCGCGGAGTTAGAAAGTGGTTTTACCTATGGTCATTGGTCAAAACTTTGTAAACTAGAGAATGGGAGATTTTTTGTCTCAGAATTGCTTTTCCAGATGCGTCTTTTATGGACGCAGTGGGTTTACGAAAACCAGACATCAGTGAATGTTCCAGGGCTCCAAGATGCAGAATCAACTGACGGGTTACCAGGGCAAATAAACACCGTGATCGAGATAGTCTTTACTCATTATATAGATAGGATCGGCCTTGGCCGCTTTCATCGCGATATATTGGTAAGACTTCGTCGAAAGGACATCGGACTTTTCTGGTTCAAGCAAAAAGTAACAAGACAAGTCTCTGAGGATGCTCGGCCTCTTAGTGAAGAGGAATGGGAGGAGTTTTTAGTTGATGACGAAGGCCAAAGCATCAGAGCAGAAAGGCTATTTCAACTCCATTTAGCTCTGGCAAATCTCTATAGGGTGAAGAGGGGTGCAGAGATTTAGTGAAAAAACATAAGGAGGTAGCGAAATGAGCAAAAAGGAAGTAACCCATGTGGCAGGAACATTTCTTATTCAGGCCGATGCCGCCTTCCTAAACGGAGCTGGCACGCGGCAAGAGGGAGACAGGACGGTTACCGTCCCTAAGACTTTTTGGGACGGTACAAAACAAGTTCCCTACGTCTCTGCTCAAGCCTGGAAACGGTGGCTTAGAAACACTTTGATAGAAGAAACAGGATGGCCTGCAAGTGAGCTCAAAGCTATTGGATGGAATCCTAAAGGCAATGTTAACAAGATTGCAGCAGAATTGAACCCTGTTGACTTTGCCGAGGATGACATCTTTGGCTATATGCGAGCAGAGGCAGCCCAAGGACAAAGAGTTACTGAAGAAGAGGAGGAATTGGAGGAAGGCGAAAAAACTGTTACAAGACGAACAAAGTCAGTGATGCGGGCCTCGCCCTTCATGGCATCTCTTTTAGTCTCCTTCCGTTCCACACCGCGGAGTGGGCTGGACGACGAGGGTTTTGTTCATTTGACGAAATATGACCCGCAGGCACTCGCAGAGACAGAAGTTGAGAGGCTTCTTTCTGCAATATCGGTGAAACAAGATAAGAAATTGACCGTTTGGGATAGACTCGCAAAAGCCACTGATGACGAGATACAAAGAAAAGCGAAGGAACTCGCTGAGAAGGGAGATATTGATGACCTCTGCGCCTTTCTTTCAGAAAAAGCCAAGGGGAAGGGCAAAGAAGTCAATTTCATAGAGAATCCATGCAGTCCATTGCCCTATACCACCCGGTTTTACAACACTCATCTCCAGGGGATCTTCTGCCTCGACTATAGTCGGCTCGGAATTTACTGGAACCTGGGAGATAGAATAGAACTGGAGGAACCAAAAGCAAAGAAACTTCTGCGCGAGGGAAAGGTCGAAGATGTGACCGAAGAAGAACCTTACAAGACCTTGAGCGACAATGGCAAAATAGGAAGAGTTTACAGAGTCACTGATAGAGTTAAACCCACTCCCAAAGAACGAGCATCGGCTCTCTTCAAAGCTCTTGCTGTTCTCAGGGGTGGAGCAAAACAGGCTCAATTTGGAACGGATGTCTCTCCCAAGGTGCTAATTCTTGTAGGCTTAACCTGTGGGAATCCGATTCTTAACCATCTCTTCCGCGACGATCAAGGGGAGCCTGTTTTCAAAGATGAAGCGTTTATGGAAGTTATCAAGGACTATGCAGATCGTATTGTTACCCCGGTGTTCCTAGGAATCAGATCAGGCTATTTGAAGAATGAAAAGGAGATCAGAAAACTAGAAGGTAAATATGTAGTTCAGCAAACAAACGGAATTAGAATCATACGAAAAGTAGAGGGTACAAACGAACAGCAGATGGATCTGAGTCAGCAGCAAAATTGGACTGTAGAGGTAAAAGTGATGACTCCTTACGAGGCAGCAAGCTCTATAGTGCTGTAGAGGAAGGGTTGACATGAAATCAGTTCCCGCCTTACATGTACGATTAGAGGGGCTGACTTCCTCTTTTCGTCATCCTCTCACCATCAGTGGGACGCAGATAAGCACACCTATGCCTTCGTACAGCACCATCCTGGGCATAATCAGCGCCTGTGCCGGGCGAGTCATTACACCAATTGAAACGAGGATAGGGTTTGAGTTTCACTGTGCCTCATATGACTTAGAGTTGGAACGGACGGTGAGGTGGATTGTCGAAAAAGGCCACTTGAAACCACACCCAAAAGGGCAAGGAATATCCAGAAGGCAGGTTTACTGGTATCCAACGCTGGATTTGTATATCACAAATGTTTCTCTTGAATATGCCTTTAAGCAACCAGCGGCAACACCCTGTTTTGGGAGATCGCAAGATATTGCCTGGATTTCCTTTGTTCGGAATATTGAACTTTATCCGGTTTCCCAAGGCGCGTTGGGACCTACTCTTATCCCGATGCCTCAGCCTGGTGTGCCAGGTCTGGTTGTGCGGCTGCCAGAGTGGATCGAGAATTCGAAGATGGGACATACAAGGGAACCCGGGCCTTTTGGAATTTATCAGGCAATGATTCCCACTATTGAACATCGCTTTGATATTGAGCGCGAAGACCTCTTTCACCCTTCCGATGTGGAGCAGGGGGATTATGTCATTTATGTGCACAGGTGGATTAAGTAATGATGACTCGCATATTAGCCAAAAGTTCGGGGGAAACTCTTTCACAACACACTATCTCCTGTCTGAAGGCCGCCAAAAGGCTTATTGATTCATTGCCCCTGTCTGAAGATATAAGGAAGCGATTAGAAAACGATGTCCTGCTTGCAGTGGCGTTTCATGATGTCGGCAAGGCTGCGGGTGGCTTTCAGAGAGTTCTGAAGGGAGAGCAAAAGACTTGGAATGGGAAAAGGCATGAGGTTCTCTCGGCAGCTCTTGCATCGGCGATACCCGGTGCATCTCCATTTGTTGTGTTTGCCATTCTAACTCATCACAGGAGTATTCCGTCGGATGGGATAACAGGGATTTTTGGATGTCTTTATCCCGAGCAGATTCCCTTGGGATACAGACAAACCCCTGTCTGGAAGGAGATGGCAGGGGAGTGGGAGGACAATTGTGATAGGTTTTTGAGGGAATGGAGAGAGATCGCTGAATATCTCGGTCAATCGTTATCGGTGTCATGTGAGTTAAAGACTTTATCTATAGATCCATCATGGCTTGATAGAACAAGCGGATCTAGAGGACAGAGAAAAGCCATATCGTTTGACGAACGATATTACGCTTCGCTGGTTCGCGGCCTTGTTATAGCATCAGATCATCTTGGGAGCACAGCAAGACTACCAGCACCTATACCCGAGTATCGAGGGTATCCTATTTTCGGAGGGGAAAAGAAAAAGCCCAGGCCATTTCAGAAAAAGCTTGGCACAATTGAGGGTTCGGCAACATTGAGAGCGCCGACTGGCTCTGGAAAGACTGAGGCAGCTATACTCTGGGCGCAGAAAAACCAGAATCTCAATACAAGGCTCTTCTATGTGCTTCCATATACGGCAAGTATCAACGCCATGTACAGGCGTTTAAGGAAGATTTTCGGTGAAAATGTTGGATTGCTTCACCATAGAGCAACGGCCTCTCTTTATCAAATGCTGGCGGATGATGCGGATACATTATCTCATCTTGATAAACAGGATATAGCAAAGACGATAAGCGAGCTATCAAGGGAGATGTACTTCCCAATCCGGGTTTGCACACCACACCAGATCCTAAGGCACACCCTTCGTGGGAAGGGATGGGAGGCGATGCTTGCTGAGTTCCCCCAAGCATGTTTCATTTTTGATGAGATTCACGCGTATGATCCAAGAGTCGTGGGACTCACGCTGGCTTCTGCTAATCTTTTAGGCAAATGGGGGTGTCACAGTCTCTTTCTTTCAGCAACTTTACCTGAGTTCTTATATCAGTTGATAAGAGAGGTAATGGGAGACATCCCATTTGTTGAGCCAGATCCTAACCAAAACGAAGATAAGCAAATCTTGGATAGAAAAAGGCATTGGATTACTGTTGAAAAGAGCAACATACTTGATCATGTTGAAGAAGTTGTGGAAAGTTGTAGCGAATCACCCTCTACCCTAATCGTATGTAATCATGTCAGCAGCGCACAGAAGGTATATTCGGAGATTAAAAGGAGGATTAAAACTTTAGAGCCTGAGAAGGATATCGTACTGCTCCATAGCAGATTTACCCATGAGGATCGCACTCGTAAGGAATCGATTATTACTAGGAGCAAAAAGATACCCAAAATACTCGTAGCAACTCAGGTCGTTGAAGTAAGCTTAGACATTGACTTTGAGAAAGGTTACTTGGAGCCTGCCCCTATTGATGCCTTAGCGCAAAGAATGGGAAGGATAAATCGGCTGGCTGAAAGGCCACCGGCCAATATTGTAGTGTTTACGGAGCAGATTGGTTCATATAATCTCTACTGTAATTGTCATGGAGCTAATCACCAGCAAGACTGCATTGTAAAGAGAACGCTTGATGAAGTCAACAATGCCAAGAATCCAGTAAGTGAAGAGGATCTGATTAAAATCGCTGATATAGTTTATAGAGATGGATATCAGGGTGAGGACAGGCGAAAGTTTGAGCAGGGTTTAAATCATCCGGACATCGTAAATTTTGAGGACCGCCTAATAGCAGGGATATATCAGGATTGGGTGGAAGAGATCATAGAGCGAACAGACGGGGCCTTCGAAGTATTACCCGAATCTTTATTAGAAGAATATGAGAGAAAACGAGATAACGGATTATGGATAGAAGCAAACTCACTGCTTGTCCCCGTTAGGTTTAGATCACTTTTAGGCTTAAGGAATGTGCTGAACACAAAAGCAGATCCGTGGCAAGTATATTGTCCTTATTCATATGAAGAAGGCCTCAAAGTCGAATCTGCGAGTGATGCTATTATTATGTAGTGTCAATCACCACGAATTTTGACCCACCCGGGGAACAAAGGGTGCCATTGTCGCAGAGCGGAGGTAGGAAAACAACTATTCCGTGACAACCAGCCATAGTCCATCTTTACCACTGCCCTACTTATGGAGACTACATCGATGGCCCACATTCACAATGTTATGATTTCAACCAGTCAGTCATGCCAAGATACCTCGAAAATCCCTTCTCTCCAAGAGATTTGTGGTAAACTTGGGTTAGTGTCCATGGAGAACATTGAGAATATGAAAAGGAATAAGGGGATCTCTCTGTGATCTCGGTATCCTCTGTCGCGAAACAGCGCAATGCAAGCTAGCAGCACCATGACCGAATCGGAATTCGAGGCCCTCAAGGTGGGGGGGACAGAGGTCAACTACTTTATGGTCTGTCGTCGCAAGCTGTGGCTCTATACCCATCGTCTGGACCTAGAGAGATCGAGTGAACAGGTTAGCTTAGGAGCACTGCTTCATGAAACGGCCTATTGTCGTTTACCCAAACGGGAACTACTGGTGGATTCCCTTATCAAGGTGGATATCATGGAATCGAGTGGTAAAGTAGTGGAGGTCAAATATTCGCAGAAGATGGAGGAGGCAGCACGGCTCCAGGTGATCTATTACCTCTACTATCTCAAACGAAAGGGAGTATCTGAGCTTGTGGGTGAACTCCGATTCCCTCGCCAGCGCAGGCGAGAAGAAGTAGTGCTTACCGAAGAGAATGAAGGGAAAATCGAGACAACCCTGAGGAAAATAAAAGAGGTGAAGGACCTGCTATCACCTCCCAAGGCGGAATGGGGAGCTATTTGTCGTAGGTGTGCCTACTCCGAGTTCTGCTGGGGATAGGCAGTATACTATTACTCCAGAAAAACTATGCCAACCGTGAAGGTTTTGCGCTTATATCGAGCTCGTTCGAGATTTGAGGATTGAGCAGGGAAACGATTGCATTGTGCAAGGCCATGTGAAAGCTCTTGTGGCCTTAACCCAGATTCAGCGAGGGAAGTTCCTCGCTGTGGTTTACAAGGAATTCGAGGCCGATGGCTTCATCATAACTGCATACTTCAGCCGGAAAATAAACCTCGAGAAAGAGGTGCTATTATGGCAAGGGAAGCCTTGAGCCAGGAGACATTGCAAGAGGTCTTTCAGGCCACTCACCATATTTTGCGACTTCCCGCTGCCAGGATGTGGCTGGACTATGACAAGGAAACAGATGTGCTCTACATCAGTTTTAATCGGCCGCAAAGGGCAACCGAGTCCGAGATGCTGGGAAACGGCATTCTTCTGCGTCACCGGGGTGACGAATTGGTAGGGCTAACAGTCCTGGATGCCTCTAAGAGGTAGAGTCAAGGGAACCGCATTACTTGTTAACTTCGGGGAGCAGAGGTTCATCGACGGTGTTAAAACAATTTCTCTGTGACCTCAGTGGTCTCTGGAGCTAGGTAGTAACCATGAAACAGCCGTTCTACATCTTCTCGAGTGGAAAATTCGAGCGACGCCAGAATACCCTGTCGTTCGAGGATGCCGAGGGCAAGAGGAAGTATGTCCCCGTGGAGAACACCTCTGAACTGCACATCTTTGGTGAGGTAGACCTTAACAAACGGCTGCTCGAGTTCCTCACTCAGCAAGAGATCCTGCTCCACTTCTTCAACCACTACGGCTACTACATCGGCTCCTTCTATCCCCGGGAGCATTACAATTCCGGCTGTCTTATCCTCAATCAGGCGGAGCATTATCTGGATCCCGACAAGCGACTCGCTCTTGCCCGGCAGTTCATTAAGGGAGCAGTGGAGAATATGAAGCGGGTGATCGGTTATTACCTGCGCCGCGGCGCCGACCTGCAGGATGTATTGAATTCTATTGAGGGTTCCAGTTCTCTGCTGGATCAGCAGTCCTCGCCCGAAGCCCTCATGGCCATCGAGGGCAATATCCGGGAGAGTTACTACGAGGCATTTGATGTTATCTTGGGGCAAGAAGAGTTCTCCTTTGCCAGGCGGACTCGCCGGCCGCCGCAGAACCGCCTCAATGCCATGATTAGCTTCGGCAACTCGATGATGTATGTCGCCGCCTTGAGCGAGATATATCGCACCCATCTGGATCCCCGCATTGGCTTCCTGCATACCACCAACTTCCGCCGGTTCTCCTTGAACCTGGACGTGGCCGAGATATTTAAGCCGGTCTTTGTTGATCGGACGATCTTCTCCCTGCTCAACAAGGGACAGATTCAGGAGAAGCACTTCTCGGAATCGGCGGGCGGGATTTTTCTCACCGAACCGGGCCGAAAGATATTCATCGAAGAGTGGGAGAAGCGACTCCGCACGACCATCGATCATCCCAAGCTTAAGCGCAAGGTTTCTAATCGCCGTCTGATCCGACTGGATCTCTACAAGATCGAAAAGCACCTCTTGGGAGACCAGCCCTACGAACCTTATGTGGCGAGGTGGTGAGATTTGTTTGTGATCATGGCCTATGATGTGAATGTGGGACGGGTGAACCAGGTACTTAAGATCGGGCGACGATACCTGAACTGGGTACAGAACTCGCTCCTGGAGGGGGAGCTGACCGCGGCTCAACTGGCGAGGCTCAAGTCTGATGTAAAGAAAGTGATTGATGAAGATGAAGATTCGGTGGTCTTCTACCTGTCGCGGAGACAGCAATACCTGGAACGTCAGCTCATGGGACAGGATAAGGGTGGAGTGAGTCTGGTGATCTAGTTGATGGTTTCGCACCCTCAACCAGCAAACCATCAACCAATAAACTATCAACAGCCGTTACCTGCCGCCTGTCGACCTCCGGTAGAGCAAAAATCCCCAGGGATCGACACCGGGTCGAGCAAGGAGGATGAGCGATTTCAGATAGGAAATCCCGGCCTGAGGCAAGAAACTTGACTTTATGTTGTGTTTTCGGTAGGATTCTTTTAGATGTGGCAGACTTGGGTCTGTAGCCTACCTATGAGGGATTGAAATGATTCACCCCTCTCTTGAGGTTATGCTATCAGTCAGGTCTGTAGCCTACCTATGAGGGATTGAAATAAGCTGTTTAAGCATCTCCCCGTGTTCTGAAATCAAGTCTGTAGCCTACCTATGAGGGATTGAAATTCAGAAATCCTACCACAGGCCTGCAGAGCCTGAACCGTCTGTAGCCTACCTATGAGGGATTGAAATGTCTTCCGTCGTGGATCGTCTCTGTCAGGTAGGTACAGTCTGTAGCCTACCTATGAGGGATTGAAATCTAGAATTAGATTGAATCCGCTCAATTTCAGACCGCAAGTCTGTAGCCTACCTATGAGGGATTGAAATAAGCGAGATAGGTGTCCCTATAGAGAACAAAAGCAACAGTCTGTAGCCTACCTATGAGGGATTGAAATGGATATTCTCAAGCGTAACCGTGAGGTCTTCGGAAAGGGTCTGTAGCCTACCTATGAGGGATTGAAATTCAAGCTGCTCAGCGACCGTCTTCATAGTCTCGAGGTCAGTCTGTAGCCTACCTATGAGGGATTGAAACTACAAACTTACGAAAAGCAGAGAGAAAAAGATAGCGGTCTGTAGCCTACCTATGAGGGATTGAAACGATGTATGACTTGAGGGAAGATGAACAGGGAAGGCTCGTCTGTAGCCTACCTATGAGGGATTGAAACGATGCAGACAGTCGTCAATGATCTGATTGAGTTGATAGTCTGTAGCCTACCTATGAGGGATTGAAACCTTCTCAATCTCATCCAGTGTCCTCTTTTTGTCGTAGGTCTGTAGCCTACCTATGAGGGATTGAAACCGTCACCACTGATTGCTGGACGCAAAACGAAACTCTCGTCTGTAGCCTACCTATGAGGGATTGAAACATAGGACATGTAAGAACCAGCTGTGCCATTCCCATGTCTGTAGCCTACCTATGAGGGATTGAAACTTTTTGTGGAATGCCCAATGGGGAGAAAATCCCTCAGTCTGTAGCCTACCTATGAGGGATTGAAACTTGTGATTATTATTGGCAAAATCCGGGTTGGCGGGTCGTCTGTAGCCTACCTATGAGGGATTGAAACTCGAGGTGACGAAGGGTCAGCGTGGTGGATACGGCTAGTCTGTAGCCTACCTATGAGGGATTGAAACCAATTCGAGCAGCGGATCTGCTGGAGAGGGAGATTGTGTCTGTAGCCTACCTATGAGGGATTGAAACGGGCGATAGGCAAGGGCTTGCCCGTCCCCCAGTGAAGTCTGTAGCCTACCTATGAGGGATTGAAACGATTTATACGCCTCCTCCGCTGCGACCGTCTGCTCCGTCTGTAGCCTACCTATGAGGGATTGAAACTCCTTAGTCTGAATGTCTTCATTTCTTCCTCCTTGTTGTCTGTAGCCTACCTATAAGGGATTGAAACTTGGTAGCCTGGTAGCGCACTTCAACGTAACTGATAGGTCTGTAGCCTACCTATGAGGGATTGAAACGAGTTCTTCACCATATGTGATTCGTCGTATATCACAGTCTGTAGCCTACCTATGAGGGATTGAAACTGGGAATACTGGGATGGCGCCGTTTGGAGGATTTTGCCAGGTCTGTAGCCTACCTATGAGGGATTGAAACGATGATCGAAGAGCTAATCTGCTCCAGAGAGGCCAATCAGTCTGTAGCCTACCTATGAGGGATTGAAACGGACTATCAGCTGGGTTATGGCCAATCCGTTGTCCGCTAGTCTGTAGCCTACCTATGAGGGATTGAAACGAAAAGCTCAGGGATTGTTCGTGGCTGGGTAAGTGCGTCTGTAGCCTACCTATGAGGGATTGAAACGGCTGAACCCCCGGGACAGGGGAACGATCGGACGGCGTCTGTAGCCTACCTATGAGGGATTGAAACCCTTTTTGACGAGCTAGTGTGATATACTCTCGGAAGGGAGTCTGTAGCCTACCTATGAGGGATTGAAACGACTATCATAGGCACTACCGAAACACGGCTAATAGCTGTCTGTAGCCTACCTATGAGGGATTGAAACCTTGAGGAAGGGCAGTTCTGGTATCGGTCGGATTTGGGAAGTCTGTAGCCTACCTATGAGGGATTGAAACAGTTTTGCTAAATATGGTAGTGATCTGAATGGCGTATTGTCTGTAGCCTACCTATGAGGGATTGAAACAAGGCACAATGTCCTGGCCGGTATCAATTTTCCGTGTCTGTAGCCTACCTATGAGGGATTGAAACTAGAATAACCCATACAAATGAAGCGCAGTAATCAAAAGTCTGTAGCCTACCTATGAGGGATTGAAACATGATTACTCTGTCTGTGTCGTCGCGACAAGCTGCCCAGTCTGTAGCCTACCTATGAGGGATTGAAACTAATTCCCCGGCGCACCTTACGCAGACTCTCTTTTGGGTCTGTAGCCTACCTATGAGGGATTGAAACCCGTGCCGAAGTTATTGTCGGCCAGGATCGTCGCTTGGTCTGTAGCCTACCTATGAGGGATTGAAACCCATCACCCTAGAATTGCGCTCATAGCCCCCAATCCCCCTGTTTGGGGCTTTACCTCCCCCCACCCATTGAGGCTGATAAGCTAAGCCCCTATGGGAGGCATTAATAAATAATCTCTATCATTTTACTAATAGGGCAAAGATAGCATATAATAATGGCTGAAAGTATATAGCTTTTTGCTAAAGGAAATAGAAATGAAGTCCAGATTAGACCGCCTAACTCAACAACGGCGGCAAAAGCTTGACCGAATTCGTGGTCGCGACATTAATCCCTACCCTCATCGCTATCACCGTAGCCACACCACCCAGCAAGCCATAGCTTTACTTAACCAGCAAGAGGACTCAGGTAAGAAAGAAGTCCCAGCAGTTAATATTGCCGGACGGATTATGGCTAACCGAGCTATGGGTAAAGTCTCTTTCCTTGATATTTGCGATAGCTCAGGAAAGATTCAGCTATATTTCCGTAACGACCTTCTTGGTGAGGAAAGCTACAAACTGCTTAAGGATATAGATATAGGCGATATTATCGGTGCCAGCGGTAAGCTTTTCCGGACCAAGACTGGTGAACCTACCCTTGAGGTAGAAAATTTTACCCTGCTGGCTAAATCACTCCAACCCCTGCCTGAAAAATGGCACGGGCTTAGCGATATAGATAAACGATACCGACAACGCTATCTTGACCTCATCGCCAATACTGAGGTTAAGGAAATATTCCAGAGGCATAGTCAGATTATTACCGCTATCCGCCAATTTCTTAACCAGCGAGGCTTTTTAGAAGTAGAAACCCCAGTGCTGCAACCATCAGCCGGGGGTGCTCTAGCCCGTCCTTTCATCACTCACCACCATACCCTTGACCAAGATTTCTACCTGCGCATTGCCCCCGAGCTTCACCTCAAGCGGCTGATTATAGGTGGCTTGGACAAGGTCTATGAGCTGGGGCGCATTTTCCGCAATGAAGGTATCTCCACCAAACACAATCCTGAGTTCACCATGCTGGAAAGCTATGAAGCCTATACCGACTATAATGATGTAATGAACATGGTAGAGGAGATGGTATCTGAAATTAGCCGACAGGTTTTAGGCACCGACAAGGTTGAGTTCGGGGGCAACATCATCAACTTCAAGTCGCCGTGGCAACGCCTTAGTTTGCGCCAGGCGATTCTAAAATACGCTGGTATTAATTTTGAGCAATACCCTGATGCTGATTCGCTTAGGAGTGAAATGTTAAAGTTAAAGATGGAGGTTGACCCACAAAAGGATAGGGGGCAGCTTATAGATGAGCTTATTTCCACCTTTGTTGAGCCTAATTTAATACAACCCACCTTCATTTTGGACTACCCAGTAGAAATGTCACCACTAGCCAAGACCAAGCCTGATGATGAGCATCTGGTGGAGCGTTTTGAAGCCTTTGCCGGGGGAATGGAAATTGCCAATGCCTTCCCCGAACTTAATGACCCTATAGAGCAAAGGCAGCGCTTCCTCCAGCAACAAAAAGAGCGCCAGGCAGAGGGTAAGGTGGTAGAAGTCATTGACGAAGATTTCCTACTGTCACTGGAGTATGGCATGCCCCCTACTGGTGGCTTAGGGGTTGGTATCGACCGCCTGGTGATGCTACTAACCAATCAGCCATCAATTCGTGAGGTAATCCTGTTTCCCCAACTTAGAGAAAAACTGTAAGGAGAGTTAAAGAGAGGCGAAGCCTCTCTTAATATAAAACCCTTCCCCTTAACAAGGGGAAGTCTGAAGGGGCGAAGCCCCTTCACCAACCACCCTCCCCCTCTCCTTTGAAGGAGAGGGGGACCGAGGGGGTGAGGTAGATAACTAACTATGCTTGACCTGAAATTTATCGGCAAAATGTTATACGTCATGCCTAAAAGGTAGATGAAAAGAAAACTGAGAGTGTATCTGGATACTTCAGTAATTTCAGTGCTATTTGATGAGAGCAATCCAGAGAGGAAATTGCTCACTGAATCTTTTTTCAAGGAGATAGGGAACTTTGAAATTTCCATCTCTGAAATTACGGTTGCCGAGATTGAACGAACTCCTGACCCAGAGCTTATGAGCAAAATGAAGGAAGTGGTAGCACAATTTTCAGTGCTCTCTTTAACCGATGATGTTGAATGGATAGCGGGCGAGTATATCCGTCATGGTGCAGTTCCTGAAGGCTACCCTGAAGACGCCTATCATATTGCTATCGCTGTGATAAACGGGGTAGACTGTCTTTTGAGTTGGAATTTCAAACATATTGTAAGGAGAAGAACCAGAGACATAGTGACGATGGTAAATACTTTAAATAACTACAGGCAAATACAAATTATGACACCAGCGGAATTGTTATAGGAGGTAGAGATATGAGTAAAATCAAGGAAAAAGATGTTGAGGAAATAAGAAGAATGGTAGTAGAGGAGTTTCCCGACGACCCCGCTTTACAGCAAGTTCATATTGCCAGAAAAACCATCGCTAAAGAAGCGGAATCCGAAGGATTGAGTTTTCTTGAATACATCAAATTGCTGGGAAAGCGAGTGAGGTAGATAAGTAACTAGATTATGGCAGCAAGGACCCTGGGCAGAGCTAGCCCTGAGCCATTTAGAGTGTGGACAAACTGGGGTTTGGCGTCTGGGGAAGGTCGGTAGCGGATATTAGCTCTTCTGGCTTGAAAATCGCTACAATTGGAACAGGAGCTTATCTCTAGCCACTCACCACAGCCCGGAGCCCACATCTCAATATCATAGGCTTTGGTAGCGGCAAAGCCTAACTCAGCAGTGCAAAGTTGTTTTACCCGATAGGGAATGCCTAGCTTGCGGCAAACCTGTTCAGCATCATTTACCAGTTTTTCTAGCTCCTGGTCTGAGGCAGATGGCTCGGTGAACTTATATAACTCCACCTTGTCAAACTGGTGACCTCGTTTCATGCCTCGGGTATCCTTTCCCGCTGACATTTTTTCCCGACGAAAGCAGGCGGTGTAGGCGACATAATATATAGGCAAGATTCCGGGCAGTATAATTTCGTCCCGATGGAGGTTGGTGATTGGCACCTCAGCCGTAGGCACAAACCAGAAGTCATCCTCTTCATCACGATATAGATTATCGGTAAATTTAGGTAGGTTGCCAGTGCCGACCATACACTCCCGCTTGACCATAAATGGCGGATATACTTCTTGGTAACCATGCTCGGTGGTATGGAGGTCGAGCATGAAGGAGATGAGACCTCTTTGCAGTCGAGCGCCTAACCCTTTAAGCACATAGAAGCGGGTGCCTGATAGCTTTACCCCCCGGTCAAAGTCAATGATGCCCAGAGATTCACCTAATTTCCAGTGGGGGGCTGGTTCAAAATCAAAGATTTTAAGCTCTCCCCAGGAGCGAACTACAATACTATCGTTTTCGTCCTTGCCTGAAGGGACAGTTGGCTGGGGGATATTGGGCACTTGGAGTAGCAGCTCTTCCAGTTGTTTATCTAACTTTCTGACTTCTTCCTCCAGGGCTCTTATCTTGGCACGCAGACTACGCCCCTCGTTTATAGATTTCTTTTCCCGGGCAGCTTCTTTTCTAGCATGCCTTAAATTCTCCAGCTCAAGCGTCTTCTGGCGACGCTCCAGGTCAAGCTCTAGAATTTCATCCAGCGGGGCAGTATCCTGGCGCTTTTCTATACCT
>JALPYG010000036.1 GCA_023271215.1 Dehalococcoidia bacterium | reverse complement strand
TGCCCATAGATCTGCTTCAGATTAAGCCCCAGAGCGTGGTAGAAGCGGAACTGCTCATCTCCCAGCGGAGCGCTGCCGGTGTAGGCATACTTCAACCTCCTCAGTCCCAGGGTGTCCAGCACCTGCCGGTGATTTATCCAGTAAGAAATCTGCTGGGCCGCCCTCCAGTACCACGGAATAGCCTTCTTTTCAAGCCTCATATCGGCTACCCTGTACCCGATCCCCATGCAGAGCTCCCATAGCTTCCGCTTGACCCAACTGGCATCGGCATACTTCACCAAACAGGTGCGCACCATCGCCTCGTAAGTACGCGGAGCGGAGAACATTACCTCCGGCCCAATCTCTCGAATATTCTCCTGGAGCACCTCCGGCTCCTCCGGGAAATTGATGGTGAATCCGGCGACGATCCCTTCGCCGATAGACATCATTTGCTCCCCGATCCAGGCCATCGGCAGGAAGGAAAGAAACTGAGCATCCTCCGATACCGGGTCGACCCATAAGAGATTCCTGCCCATGCTCAGCATGTTCCGGTGGGTGAGCACCGCACCCTTCGGCAAAGCCGTCGTGCCTGAAGTATAGAAGATAAGGCAGGTGTCGTCAGCCTTACCCTCAGCTATCATCTCCTCAAAAATACCGGGATGCTCCCTTTCGTATTCCTGCCCCATCTGCTGAACCTCTCCGTAGCTTATCAGCACGGGGTCTTTATAATACCGCATCCCCTTGTGATCCTCCCAGATGATCCTCTCCAGTTTGGGACAGCGCTCTCTGATCCAGAGCCCTTTGTCCACCTCCTCCTGCCCCTCAGCGATATAAAACCGGGCCTCAGCATGCCGAACAACGTATTCTGTCTCATCCAGGAGCGACTCCTTGAAGAGCCAGGTGGGGATGGCAAGTCTGAACATCAGTTGACAATTGTTGACACTTATGATATAATGTGGCCAATGAAAGACGAGTTCACGGAAAGCGCTGCAGAGAACACCTCTCCCCCGGTTGAAAGCCAGCTTTTCGGCACTGGGCAGGAACCCCAGCAGGTCGCGGAGCGACTGGGAAGGATGGAGGCAGCTCTCGAGTTGGTGCTGGATCACCTGCAATCCCAGACTGAAGGCACGCAAATTCTGGAGATTGAACATTCGCACAGCATGTTGTCCTCGATCGCCCTCGGCATCTCGGCTGTTTCCCTCATCGCCTTGTGGAGCATAGCCACCATATACCCCGACATTGCCACAGGCATCCTAAGGTTCACTATCGGCATGTCCTTGATTTTTCTGGCTGCTGTGGTTGACCTGGCATCGGCATCCATCCTCCGCAGGGCGGTCGGCAGAGCCATGCTGGCTAAAGACCCCTCTCGCCTGGTTTTCGGAAGGGGCCCCTGGTACCGCCCGTTTCTACCTGGCTACTGGGCGAGAATAAAGAGGGAAGTGCCCGATTTCTTTCACCACCAGATCGCACGGTATTCAGCATTGGTGATATACCTCGTTGCCCTGGCCTTCTTGATCTGGGCGGCGGTACTCCTTTAGCCGGACTTGACCTGGTCTCCGCATCCTCTTTCCCTGCATCCCTGCCTTCTCAGGGAGAAGTTCGCGAGGGCACGTTTGCAGGGTTCACCCCGTTGCATTTCCGATACGGCAATTGCTATAATTGGTATAGGGGCGAAGCCCCTTTGAACATCTCAGGCACGACCGCTTTTTAGGGGGTTTCAGGGGGAGAATCCCCCTGATGATGTTGGATATTCCATAGCCGGGCCGAAGTGGCGGAATGGCAGACGCGCTGCGTTCAGGGCGCAGTGCCCCTAAGGGCGTGAGGGTTCAAATCCCTCCTTCGGCACCATTACAGTCATCAGTCAGACTTGTCCTCACGGAGGCGGGGAAGAGTCACTGGTCAATAGTCGGGAGGTGGGTAGGGGACTGAGGCCTCTTGCCCAGTGACCAGTTCAAACGGGCGCCTGTAGCTCAGTATGGATAGAGCGCAGCCCTGCGGAGGCTGAGGTCGCGGGTTCAAGTCCCGCCGGGCGTGCCAGAGGGGCGATTAGCTCAGTTGGCCAGAGCACTTGCTTTACACGCAAGGGGTCAGAGGTTCAAGTCCTCTATCGCCCACCAAACCCACGGATGTGCATTTCGCTCCACCAATTTCCCCAGACGCTGACAGACCCAAGGGCGGGGGATGACTCCCGTGCTACGGGGTGAGCACCAGACTCGCGACCGCCGTCCATCGGGGATAACAGTTCACCACGGAGAGCACAGAGGCCGCTGAGACGAGTTAGAATCCGAGCAAGCCTAAAACAGGATTAATTTCCTCTGCGTTCTTTGTGTCCTCTGCGGTGAACGCTTACCATCTGGACCACGGAGAGCACAGAGGCCGCTGAGACGAGTTAGAATCCGAGCAAGCCTAAAACAGGATTAATTTCCTCTGCGTTCTTTGTGTCCTCTGCGGTGAACGCTTACCATCTGGGCTAGCATGTGGCAAAGGAGAGTCGAGACAATGATTCACATCGATGGGTCGCAACGGTCGGGAAGCGGGACTATCGTGAGGTACGCCATAACCCTCTGCTCGCTGCTCGGTGAAGAATTACACATCACCAACATCAGGGCAAAGAGGGATAAGCCCGGACTGCGCCCGCAGCACCTGGCATCTGTGAGAGCCTGCGCCCGGATGTGCGATGCCCAGGTGAAGGGCGCAGAGGCGAAATCCTCAGAGGTCATCTACAGTCCGGGATCCCCGATAAAGGGTGGCCACTACGAGTGGGATATCGGCACCGCCGGCTCGACAACCATGTTGCTGATGTCCTTACTTCCCCTGGCCTGCTTCGCTGATAAGCAGACCAGCCTGAGGCTGACCGGGGGATTGTTCCAGGATTTCGCCCCCTCGGCTCATCACATGCAGCATGTATTGTTCCCTACGCTGGCGAAGATGGGGATCCAGGCAGAGATGGAGATAGTTCGCCCCGGTTACGTCCCCAGGGGAGGCGGCATCATCCAGGCGAACATAAAGCCGCTAAGGGGCATGAAGCCTTTGGTGCTCCTTGAGCGGGGCAGGGTCAAGGAAATCAGGGGATTGTCCCTCTCCTCCCATTTGAGGAAGGCGAGGGTGAGCGAAAGAATGGCCGGGGAATGCCGTAGCCTCCTGGCTCAGGCAGGCTATCAGTCATACATAGAGACCCTGTGGGACGAAACCTCCTCGCAGGAGGGAGCCGGCCTTGCCGTGTGGACAGAAAGCGACAGCGGTTGCCTGCTGGGAGCTGACCGGGCCGGAAGGAAAGGTCGTAGCTCCGAGCAGATCGGCAGATACGTCGCCCGGACGCTCCTGGAAGATCTCGCGGCCGGTGCCACCGTTGACAGATACCTGGCGGATCAGTTGATCATTTATGCGGCCCTCGCCGGCGGAACCACGGAGTATCAGATACCGCGTCTCACCGACCATGTGGATACTAACCTCTGGCTGGTGGAGAGATTCGGCGCCCGCCCTCGACTTGAAGACAATACTCTGATTGTGGAGGGAATTGGCTACGCACGGCCCTGACGGAAGATCGGCGTAACCGTTCACCAGGGGTTTAATTTTTGACAGGGGAACAGGATAAACGCAACTACTCAGGTGGATAGGCTGAAGACTGAAGGGTGAAGGCTGAGTGAAAGGTGACTAGTGACTGGTGACTGGTAACTGCGAACCTTGAACCTTGAACCTGGAACCGTGAACCTGGAACCATCAACCATGAACGGCGCTTACAGATCGGCTTTCTCCAGGAGGTCGGGGCGGCGGGCGAGGGTTCGAAGGACAGCCTGCTCACGGCGCCACCTGGCGATCTCAGCATGATTTCCGGAAAGTAACACCGGTGGAACTTCCCATCCACGGAATATCTGCGGTCGAGTATACTGCGGGTACTCCAGGAGGCCGCCGGAATGCGAATCGTCCCTCACCGATTCCGGCGAGCCGAGGACACCGGGGATGAGTCTTACCACGGCATCGCAAACCACCATGGCGGCCGGCTCTCCGCCGGTCAGAACGTAATCGCCGATGCTGATCTCGTCGGTGACCAGGTATTCCCTCACCCGTTCATCAACCCCCTCATAGTGTCCGCAGACGAGTATGAATCGAGAGTATGCCGCCAGTTCCTCAGCCACCTGCTGGGTGAAAAGTCTGCCCTGAGGGGTGAGCAATATGACTGGAATCCGGGATTCTCCCTTTATTGCTTCCACCGCAGAGAACAACGGTTCCGGCACGAGCACCATCCCCGACCCTCCGCCGTAGGGATAGTCATCCACTACGCGGTGCATGCCGAGTCCGTAATCGCGCAGATTATGGATGACGATCTCAACGAACTTGTTGTCCCTGGCTCGCCTGACGATGCTCTCATCAAAGGGGCCACTAAACATGTTTGGGAACAGGGTTACGATGTCGATGCGCATGGTGCCTGCTACCTTTCCAGTGCGCAAAAGTGCGCGCCTGTACTTGTTGACGCTTCTTCCAGCTTTGCCTGAAAAACAGGTCTTACAAGCTGTCCACGTCCCATTCCTTCGACATAGCCACTACCGAAGGTGCGTAAACCCTCCATGATCAGCTCCCCGCCTTCAGCCCTGGCGCTCAGGGTGATCGACGTCCCCTCGGGGCTGAACTTGCTGGCGTTTGACAGCAGGTTCATCAATACCTCATCCCAGCCGAGCCTGGTCTGCTTCGATGAAGGGTAATGCGGGATGAAAGGGAATCCTTCAGCATCCGGGCGCTGATCGTGACCGGGACAAGCGGCGTCCTGATCTCATGGGCCAGGGTATTGATGAAGTTCCCCCGGACCCTGGCTTCCTCCTCCATCTCCTGGCGTAACCTTTTCTCTGTCTCGTACAGCCTCCTATTCTCCATTACCAGGCCTTGTTTCTCCAGGGCCTCCCTGACTCGTGACAGCACCTCATCCATGTTCAAAGGCTTGGTGATGTAGGCCAATGCCCCCTCGTTCAGCGCCCGCACTGCATTCTCCACAGAGGCATAGCCGGTAACCATGATCGTCACCATGTCAGGATGAGGGACATCGTTTTGTACAGGCTGATATTGTCGTCCACTATCAGGATGCTGGTTTTCTCCCCCACCCTACTGTTCCTCATCTCGGCGGATAGGCAGCCTCACCGTAAAGGTGCTGCCTTTGTCCACCTCACTCTCCACCTCGATGGTGCCGCCATCTGCCTCCACCAGTATCCTGCTGAGCGCCAGTCTGAGTCCAATCCCCTTGGCTTTGGTGGTGAAGAGCAGCTCGAAGACTCTCTCCCAGTTCTCCTCGGGGATGCCTACGCCGGTATCGGTGAAAGAGACGACCAGCCATTCTGCAGGTACGACTTCGGACTTGACCACCAACCGGCCGCCCTCAGGGAGTTCCAGGGTTTCCTTCACCTCTGGCTCCGGCTCTTCTAGAACCATGTTCAGGAAGTAGGCGGCGTTCTTGATGACCCCCAACGGGTTGCGCAGCTCATGACCCACCCCACCAGCCAGTTGCCCCAGTACCGCCAGCTTCTCTGAGCACACCAATCTCTCCTCCATCTCCTTGACATCGCTGAGGTCCTTGGCGATCGTTGCCATTCCCGCCGGGTTCCCCTTTTCGTCGGTCAAAATAGGGAACACGTTGCCAGACTTGTTATGCCGCAATCTTTCAACATTTCGCACCTGTTCCCCCTGTTTCACCCGCGACCATAGCTCGTCGGCCCCCCTACGATGTTCAGCAGGGATAATGGTGTTGATGGGCCTGCCGAGCAATTCCTCTCGTGTCCAACCATAGACGCGCTCAGCCTCATCGTTCATGTTTATGATATTGCCTGCCAGATCTTCGATGATGATCGGGTCAGATGAATCGGCGAAGACCTTCGACATCCCATGATAACCTGTTCTTAGTGTTTCTGATGAGGGGCAAATATCATTTGTATGAGTTGTTTTTTCGTCTTATCTTCATCACCCATTCTCCCACCTCCTGAAGTTGGAGCCGGCACAAAAGGGACAAGCAACATCCGCAGCGAGCCGCGATGTCGTCCTTCCTCCCGATAGCCGCCCCGTCTGCAGATATGATACCCCACCTATTTGGGCATTGTCAATCCATTCCGTTTCTTGATGCGAACAACCCGCCGGCGGCATCTGAGGATGCCGACTCCCCGTGAATAACCTCTGCGGGGTGAGCCTCCTCAGATGTGTTGCCTTCCAGACCCCTCTGCGCTATGATAAGTAAAGGTGAAGATCATGCATCGGGCTAACATTCAGGACATGCATGTGGCGGTTGAGGCCGACCGCGGCTTCGACGTCATCATCGTCGTCTCCTCAGACAGGGATCAGGCGGATTTCTGGCAGAGCCGACTGGAAGCCTCCCGCGGCTCGGTCACCGGCCGAAAGGCGCAGATCATATCCGTTGAGGAGGACTGGCCGGGCGGGGCAGGTCAGTTGTTGGGCACACTCTATGCCTGGGAAAAGGCACGGGCCAATTGCAGCTTGCACGAGATTCTCCGGAGCGGCGGATCGGTGGCAATGTACCATACCGCCGGTAAGGGCATGAGAATGGCGCCGCTACCTGCCGCCGAGGCCAATAACAAGTCAGCCATCAAGCTGCCCCGGCTGATCGAGATAGAGGGCAGGAAGACTGGCCTGACCGTCCTGGAAGGGGTGATCTTCCAGACGGGTCCATTTGCGGCCTCCCGCGGGGGAAGGCTGTGCGTCTTCTGGGGCGACCAGATATTCATCCCCTCAAGGCCGGTGGATTTCGAGGGGAGGCATCATGCCGAGATACTGAGCATCGGGGCCGAAATACCGTCCGATGAAGATGTCTGGAAGAGTGAGTGGCAGAGCTACGGACTCCTCATTCCTACCGCCGGCGGCGAGGCTCTGCAGAGGGAAAAACAGACCTGGAGCGAACTAAAGCAGTTGATAGACCGGGGAATCGCTCAGCCGGATGAATCGGGGAGGATAATCCTGGGGAAGAGCCTGGGGTGCTTTTCCATCTCTCACACCCTGCTGGAAGCCTTACGCCGGGAATTCGCCGGAGAGCTTGCCGGGAAGCGAGCCAGGATGGATACCGACCCTCACCTGTGGATGCCTCTCACCTCCACCCGGGAGGAGTTCGTATCCGGCGGAGGCGATGAAGCGCTCTGGGAAAGGGTGAATGGATTCAAAAGGCGGTTTCTTGCCCGGGAAGGACAGGGACTGAGGCTGATCGGGGATAAGGACCTAGGCAGCCAGACCCTCTGGTGGGACTACGGTCAGCTCCGACTTTATCATGCGGGCTTTCTCCGGCTGCTGGAAAAATCTCTCGAGGGGGAATGCCTGAGGCAGTTTTACGACCTCGAAGAATACTGGATAGAAAGCTCTCATTCGGGTGAACTGCTGGTGGAAAACTCTATATTGCTCGATACTCAGGCCAAAGGCAAGGTGAAGGACAGTGTTCTCCTGGGAGTGAGCGCCGATTACCTCGACATCTCCGGGAGCGTGATAATCAATAGCTCCCTTTCCCGGGCACGAGCCAGGGACGCCCTGATCTACAACTGCATCGATCTGACAAACATAGCGCTATCCTCCGGCGAGGTAGTGGCGGATACATTCCTGCCGCCTTATGGCCGGGTGAGGATGAAGACTGAGCTCCGGCGGGACGGGAAGAAGGACTGGGCAAGGACAATCCGGGGAAACCGGTACTGCTTTGAAGCACTGAACAAACTCGTGACGGCACAACCGAAATCGGAAAGGAGCAGGTGGATGGGCTATTATCAGAATCGGGAGAAGATACAGGAATATCTGGAGCTACTGAAGCACGGATTCATCAAGCCAGCCGCCGACAATCTGGTGGAACTGGTATGGGGAGGGGATCACATTGAGAAGACGAAGGGGCTACCCCCTTCGGGCAGGAGCATCGGAGAATCGTGGGAGTGCTCCACCCATCCCCGGCACCCCTCAAGAGTCCGGCTGAACGAGGATTTGGAGATCACCTTGATCGATCTCTTGAGCTTGATGGGGGAAGATATCCTGGGCCGGGGGATAGCCAGTGAGTTCAAGGGACAGCTTCCGATACTCTTCAAATTCATCGACGCCCGGCAGGATCTCTCGGTTCAGGTGCACCCCTCGGACGAGAAGGCAAGGGAGCTGGGAGAGAGCGACACCGGGAAGAATGAGGCCTGGCTGGTGCTCCATGCCGAAGAGGGTGCCGTGATGTATCTGGGATTCAAGGAGGATGTGGCCCGGGATGAATTCGAGGAGGCCCTCGCCTCGCCGGAGATAAATATCGCCGCGCGGTATCTGAATGCCCTTCCAGTGAAGGCCGGCGATGTGCTGTTCAATCCCACAGGAACCGTCCACGCCATCGGGAAGGGGGTGGTCCTGGCCGAAATTCAGCAGTCATCGGGAATCACCTACCGGGTGTGGGATTGGAACAGGGTTCCGCAGAGGCCGCTGCACATAGCTAAAGCGATGGAGTCACTGAACTTTGGCAAGACCACCAGGGCGGACTTCGAACTGACCCCAAGGAGGCTGAGCGAGAAGGAGGAGCGACTGATAGATAGCTTTCACTTCTCGGTTGACCGCCTGATTCTGGCCGCCGGCAAAAAGCTTGTTGGGGAGACAAAAGGTGGTTTTCAAGTGCTTACCTGTCTTACGGGAAAAGTCGAACTGGTGGCGCAGGATTCGAGGGAGTGCCTCTCACAGTGGGAATCACTGCTTGTCCCGGCTGCACTGGGCCAATATGAGATCATCGCTCAGGAGGACTCCGTTCTCCTGAAGTCGTTCGTGCTCACCCCCCAGGACATCGATCCCGTAATCTTCCAGACCTACGATATCCGCGCCGTTGCCGACGCATATCTCTCAGACAGGGTATGCTATTATCTTGGAAAGGGCTACGGCACCTTTCTGCGGAGGCAAAATCCAGCGCCATCCCCAACGGTTACGGTGGGCGGAGGAGTCAGGCTTTCAACGGAGAGAATCCGGCGTCAATTGATCAGGGGTATTCTTTCCACGGGGGTGAATGTTTATGATGTCGGCGTAACCTCGACCCCGGAACTCTACTTCTCCATCCCTTATCTTGATGCTGACGGTGGACTAAATATTACCGCCAGCCATAATGATGCCGAAGACAACGGCTTAAAACAGGTGGTAAGAAGCGAAGATGGCTTCATCGCCAGCATCAATGCCGACCAGATGATTGAGATCAAGCAGATAATCCTGGAGGGTGATTTTCTGGAGGGTGAGGGGAAGCTTATCCAGGTGGAAGAGGGTGAAGTGATCCGATATCACAATGAACTGGTGAAGGCCAACTGCCGTCTGGGAAGGGAGATCTGGATATACTTGCTGGAAAGGTGGAGGAACCTAAAAGCCCTTCTTGACACCATCTCCCGACTGGACTTCCCGGAGAGGCTGGATAGCACAAAATGGACTGAAATCAGGAGCGCCCTCGATCTGCCCCCGGATTTCGAGCAGCCCGCTACAGCGATAAATCATCCCCTGGAAGGGTTGAAGGTGGTCATCGATTTCGGGAATGGCTCGGGGTGGCGGACCAAAGGGATCTACTCCGACCTTGGAGCCGAGGTGATAGCCTTAAACGAAACCCCCGACGGCTCCTTCCCGGCCCACAAGCCGGACCCTATCAAGGCCAGGTACCGCAGACAACTGGAGCAAAGGGTGCTCCAGGAAGCTGCCGCCAGTCCTGATGAGGTGGTGGGGATTGGTCACGATGAAGATGGCGACCGGGTGATCTATGTCAGATCGGACGGCCTGGCGGTGGAAGGGGACAGAACCCTCGCTATTCAGGCCAAATCCATAATCGCCGAGCACAGGAGAAGGAAGCTCCCCGGGAAGCCCCGATTCATCGGCGAGGTGAAGTTCTCGCGGATAGCCGAGGAGTTCATAACCAGGCATGGAGGGGAATACATCATGGTTCCCACCGGCCATGCCTTTATCAAGATGGGTGTCAGATCTTTGATTGCGGCGTTGAACTCTAACTCCCCGGAGATAGAATTATTCGGGAAGAGGATCGATCTTAGGCTGAATAAGCAGCCGGTGGTGCTGGCGGCCGAGCTCTCCGGGCATCAGATGTCGGGGCACGAGGAGAACTGGATTTTCGATGATGCCAATCTGGCAGCCGTCAAGCTCCTTACCGTTATCGCCAGTGGCTTGAAGGAGGGGAAGACCTTCATTGACCTTGACCAAGAGGTGCCGCGATACCCGGCAACGCCGGAGCTTAACATACGGCTGACCACCAATGTACTGGCAGAGAAGCAGGAAGCGGTGGATGCGGTAGTCGGGATATTTCGCCAGAAGGGTTATGCTATTGATACCACTGACGGTGGCCTGATCAAGTGGGTTGACGCGGAGGGGCGGTGGGTGGGACAGGCTCTGATACGAAAGTCAAACACCCAGCCGATGATCATCTGCCGCGTCGAAGGCAGAGATGAGGGTTCCAGGATGGCGATCGAGGACGAGTTCCTCGGGGAACTCACCCAGGTCTCCACAGCAGCAATTCCCCGACTGGACCTGGCCTCAGACGACTACATTCGAGGGATTCTGCCGCGCGTGCTGGGGAAGTAACCCGTCAGGCCATCTCAAACTCGAGGCAGAGAACCCGCCTTGTGGAGTCGGTCACCCTCACATGGTGGTCGATGCGCCAACCCACCACCCAGAAGATCTGCTCCCCGGCACAGACGAGGGGCACGCGGTCCCGCCACGCACGTGGGATCTTAGCATCCACCATGAAGTCCTGCAGTTTCTTCCAGTTATCCATACCCAGCGGATGGAACCTGTCGCCATCACGGCGGCTTCTGACAACGAACTGTGTGCCGGTAAGATCGAAATCGAGGCAAGCTTTGTACGATGTCCGACAAGAATCTTTGCCCCCAATTACAGGGTCCCCCCAAAAGTCTTCGGTTCTGGAGGCGTGATTATGGCCGGCATCATCGACGGGGCAGGGCTTGCTTTCGATAACCCTTGCCCTGACCCGCCAGCCCGACAGCATGGTTTCGCCGGGGATAGCCAAATGGTGTTCCCCTGCAAGCGGCGGCAACGGACAGGGAGCATCCTCCGCTCTGGTGATAAGGCTTTCGGTGTAGCCGCCGTGGAATGCCAACCCGCCGGGCAGGGAGAGCCTCTTGCCCGCCGGCCTTTCCATGACCTTGAGCAGACCCTCAATGTGAACTAACTCAATATCCCGCAGGTCCCCCAGCAATCGTCCCAGGGCAGAGCGGAGCAAATGTCGCTTAAGCGCCGGGGAAAGAACGGAAAATGCCTGGTTGTCCAGCGCCACCACGTCAGGCCGTTCCACCGCCACCGAATCCCAGAGCCGTGCCACCTCCTCATCGAGGTGAGCAATATCGGCAGCAACCGTTCGGGCAGCGCGCCCCAGGCTCTCGCGGATCCCGGGATTATATTCCAGGAGCACTGGCATAAGCTCGGCGCGGATCCGGTTGCGCAGGTATTTGGAGGAGATATTCGAGGAGTCCAACCGTGGGGAAAGCTCGCAGGCCGCACAGTAGGCTTCGGTCTCCTCCCGGCTGATCTCCAGAAGTGGTCTGATCACCGTAAGTTGAGTCTCTTCATCGGGCAAGCGCCACCCTGAGCGCGGCTGCATACCCCGCAGCCCCAAAAGGCCCGTCCCCCGAATCAGGTGCATCAGGAGGGTCTCGGCCTGATCATCGGCGGTATGCCCCACCGCTACCGCCCCGGCGCCCGTAGCCCGCGCAACCTCAGCGAAGAAGGCGTAACGCACCTCCCGGGCCGCCTCCTCAAGCGAGGAACGGGTGGCTGACTGATAGGCTTTTACGTCGCGTGTCTCAATGGTAGCGGCGATGCCGAGTCTCCGCGCCAGATTCGATACGTACTCCGCATCGGCATCGGCCTCCGCACCCCGCAACTGGTGATTCAGATGGGCTACGTGCAAATCAAGGTGGATCTTATCCCTCAACTGGTACAAAACGTGCAGCAGGCAGACGGAATCAGCCCCGCCCGAAACCCCCACCACCGTCAGTCTAGAGTCTGGAGTCTGGAGTCTGGAGTCTCCCTCCCCTCCCTCGTGACTCTCGACTCTCGACTCTTGACTCTCGACTCGTTCTAAGAGGCCGTGCTCCGCAATAAAGCGTTCCACCCGGCGAGGCAACTGCTTTTGGATTTTTGAACCCTGCATTATCTTGAGGACAAAATCAGTTTGGTGCGGTGGACCGATCTGGGATGCTCCGCAAATCCCAGGGCTATCGTTACCTGCTCCGGCCTGCCCGACCCGCCGGAATCATTGCGCAGCCTCATGCCAAGCCTATACCGGGCATCAGTTTGATCGACCAGCCAGAGGGCGTCGATCAGGGCCCGGAGATCATACTGGCGGATCTCCTTGTCCCGGGCATGCTGCCAGGGCAGGCTTCTCTTTGCCATCAAGGAGCGAAGTGCTTGCCTGATTTCCGCTGGCGGCCTCCTCGACTCCACCTCAACCCGGTACTCCGCAAAACGCAACCGGGATTGGAGCGAAGGGAGTTTGGGCCAGTATTCCCTCCCCTCCAAAATCTTGATCCCCGGGGGCAACTGCTCGTTCACCACTCTGGTAAAGAAATGCAGGGCGACCTTCCTCTCCAGGAAGACGTCCATCAGCTCCGCTTCGCTGGTGATCCCCAGGGCGAGCGGAGCGGCGATGGCGATTCTCGGACGGGGGTTGAACCCCTGCGAGTACGAAAGGGGCATACCGGCGCGACGGAGCGCCCTGTGCCAGAGCCGCATAACATCCAGATGGGTGATGTATTTCACCTCCTCGCCCCGGCTGAAGGTGAGGCAGAGTCTCTGCTGCGGCTCACCCTTTGATGATAAGAACCTTTTCAATCTTGACTCCCTTCATCTCGGTAACCGTGAGCGTCACTTCCCCGTATTTCAACTGCTCCCCCTCCTTGGGAATACGACCCAGAGCACTGAGAACAAATCCGGCCACAGTTTCATAGTCACCTTCGGGTAACCCTAGCTCTAGCTCCTCGTTTGCCTGATCGATTCTCATTCCGCCTCTGACCTGAAACGTGTCCTGATCGATGGTCTCGACATGCCTACGACTGGCCAGTTCGTCCCCCAATTGCCCCACAATTTCCTCCAGGAGCTGATCTATGGTCACCAATCCGGCCGTGCCTCCATACTCGTCAACTACGATAGCAACCTGGGCTCTCTGTGCTTGCATCTCGCCGAGAAGCTCTCCCGCCATCTTGGTCTCGGGGGCAAAGAAGACCGATCGAGCCAATCCCGTCACCACGCTCTCCTTATCCACCTTGCCCCTGGCCTGGGCCAGCAGCACGTCCTTTATCCAGAGAATACCGGTCACATCGTCCACCGTTTCATCATAAACCGGGAATCTCGAATGGGGTGTCTCAGCGTAGATTGCCAGAAAATCACCCAGTATGGTATCCTTCTCCACCCGCACAATGTCGGTGCGCGGGGTCATAATCTCCTTCACCTGACGGTCCCCAAAGCGGAATACCCGTTCCATGATCTCCGCTTCGTCCTCTTCCACGACTCCATCTTCACGCCCCATCGATATCATGGCACGGATTTCCTCCTCGCTTATCACATTTCGCGGCATCGAGGTGCCGCCCAGAAGCCTGGCTATCCCGGTGCCTATTCCAGAGAGAAGAAAGGTAATGGGCGACAGTATCCATGATATAGCCCTCAAGGGGCGGATGTAGAATAGGGCCATTCGTTCCCCTATTCGCGTAGCGACGGTCTTGGGGGCAATCTCACTGAAGATCAAGAGCAGAAAGGTTACCGCGATGGTGGAGACGATGATCCCCAGACGATCGCCAAGGATGTCCATTACGATCACGGTTCCCAGGACAGCGGCGGCGGTGTTCACAAAGTTATTACCCACGAGCACGGTGGTCAACAACTTTTCCGGCTGTTCGGTAAGTTTCTCTACCTCCTCCGCTCCGGCGACACCAGTGTTCACCAGGTGCCTGATGCGTGCTCGCTGCAGCGAGATGAAGGCGGTCTCCGAGCTCGAGAAAAAGGCGGAGACAAGCAGGCAAATCACGAAGATGACCAGGTAAGCCACATTGATATCTTCAATCATCCTTCCTCACCCTCCTTTCACATATCACCCCACAGGGCGTCTTCATATCCGCCGCCCAGTTTAGTCTCGATCAGACAACCCCGGAGTGGCTCATCGCTCCTGGCAATCACCTTGATGTAGTTACCGGTGTGCCCGATCCAGAGGCGTTCCCTCTTTTGCTCCTCCCACAGCACCGGCATGGTCCGGCCTGAAAACCGCCGGCGAAACTCCCGGGCACTGCGGCTCGCCAGGTCAATCATGATCCGACTTCGAGCCTTCTTGATCTTCTCGGGAACCTTGCCGGACATCCGGGCTGCCGGGGTACCCGGGCGCGCCGAATAGGGGAAGATGTGCAAGCCGGCAAAGCCGGTTCTCTCGCAGAAGCGGTGGCTTTCCTCGAATTCCTCTTCACTCTCGCCGGGGAAGCCCACAATGACATCGGTAGTGATGGCAACATCGGGCATCGCCTCCCGAACTAAATTCACCGTCTCCTCGTACTCGCTGGTGGAATATCTCCGCCCCATACATTTGAGCACCGAATCACTGCCGCTTTGAAGGGCAAGATGCAGGTGGCGGCATATCCGTCCGTTGTCCCTCCAGAGATCGATAAACGATGTGGATAGCTCCCCTGGTTGAAGTGAAGAAAGCCGGAGACGGGAGATGGCGGTATCATCCAGTATCCGACGCACCAACCCCGCGAGCCCCCCCGCCCCATCATAGGCCCCGATTCTGGTCCCGGTGAGGACGATTTCCTGGTATCCCCTGCCGGCTTTATCCCTGACCTCGGTGACCACTTCATCCGCCGGCACGCTGCGTTCCCGTCCCCGGACGTGCGGCACGATACAATAAGAGCAGCACTGATTACATCCCTCCTGGATCTTGACCAGCGACCGTGTAAGGAAGTTTGGAGTTCTCAATGGCCCTCTAAACTCAATACTATCGGAAATGTTCCGGCTGCCAAGTCGGCCGGCAACTATCTCCACCAGACGATCCTTATCTGTGTTGCCGACAGCGAGATCGACCCCTTCGA
>JALPYG010000035.1 GCA_023271215.1 Dehalococcoidia bacterium | reverse complement strand
TCGTGCTAGGCGGGGAGTTAGCGGTGCCCTGAACCCGAAATCCGCTATAGCGGGGCTGAATTCCCGCTTGAGATCTTCAGTCTCCTGGTGCCGTCCTCATTAAGCGGTGTTGAAGGCTGGGTCCTGCGCGGCAGAGAGCTATGAACCCCGTCAGGTCCGGGAGGAAGCAGCGGTAAGTAGCCACCTCTGGGTGTTGCAGGGTTGCTTGGTCCGAGCCGGCTGATGTGGGCGAGCCAGGGGGCGAGAGCGAGAGCGGGTGCACGACCCCTGAATTATATCGATAAATCAATTGCAGATTGTTTTTAATTATGAATGAGGAATAAAGTGAAGGAAAAGGAGAATAAAAAGAAAAGCTTAAAGAGATTTCTTCTGGGCAGGGCGAAAGATGTAGTGTTGCTATATTCAGCCACTCATTATCGGCCCCTCTTAAAATTTGTTTCATCTAAGCCTTCAGAGGTAAGCATTAAAGTGACCCAAAGATGTAATAGTCGGTGTATTACTTGTAATGAATGGAAAGAAAAACCAGAGAATGAACTAACCACAAAAGAAATTGAGGATATTTTTCACCAGATTAAGAGTTTAGGAGTAGAGATAGTTGGTTTTACTGGTGGGGAGCCATTGTTAAGAAATGATATTGGTGAATTAATAGAAAAAGCTAAAAAATAACGGGGGCGCGAGTTTATATCATAACTAATGGAATATTACTTCCAGAGAGGGCGAAGACTCTTATGGAAAAAGGAATAGACTATGTAAGCGTTTCTATCGATGGTTTACCGGAAACCGATACAAAAATAAGAGGGATCCCCCGTCATTACGATAGAGCTATTGAGGGAATTAAGATTTTAAGGAGCGTGAGTAAAGATTTGAAGATTAATGTTGGTACTACAGTTTTAAAACCTAATATTAAAGAAATTCCTCAATTGGTAGAGATTTGTCACAATTTGAAAGTAAACTGGTTCTTTAATCTTTTAGATACCAGCCTTTATTTTTTCAGGGAGTAAACATTGACGGGTTATTGATCGACGATGAAAAAACGATAGACGAATTTATAGATTATTTATACCTGATAAATAAAGAAAAACCCGATGTCTTTATGAGTAATATGAGCCCGATCGTTTTAGAGTTTGCTAGAGATTATCTAAAAAACAAAAAGCCAAAACTTAATTGTGTGATAGGTTATTTTAGAGTTTTTGTTGATTCTAATTTAAACATCTATTCTGGCTGTTGGGCTTTGCCTCCTATTGGAAATCTCAAAGAAGAAGGCCTTAAAGAGATTATTAAGTCTAAAAAATACAAAGAAAGAGTCAAGAAAATATTCGATTTAAAATGTTCGATTTAAAATGTCCTACATGTACTTGCGGCTATATACTTTCTTGCTCCCTGAATAATTTTCCATCAACTGCCCTTTTTGCATTAAAAGACCCAAAGTTTGTTCGGTTTGAGCATTAGAGGAGAATGATATGGATAAGGTCATCATCTTCGATACCACCTTAAGGGATGGGGAGCAGGCGGCGGGAGGGGCCCTCACCGCTGAGGACAAGATGGAAATCGCCAGGCAACTGGATAGGCTCGGCGTGGATGTCATCGAGGCGGGCTTCCCCGTTAGCTCCAAGGGGGAGCTGGATGCCATACGCCACATCGCTGACGAGGTACGGCGACCCATCATCTGCGCCCTGGCTCACGCTCACCGCGAAGCCATAGACGTCGCCTGGGAGGCAATCAAAGATGCCCAGCATCCCCGAATCCATGTGTTCCTCTCCAGCTCGGAGATTCACCTCCTCCACCAACTGAAGAAAGATCGCCGGCAGATACTCGAATCCTCCCGGGAGATGGTTGCCCGGGCCAAGGGCTACCTGGAAGATGTAGAGTTCTCCCCCATGGATGCCACGCGCACCGATCCGGACTATCTCTACCAGATACTTGAAGGGGTTATCGAGGCCGGCGCCACCACCGTCAATATCCCGGATACCGTCGGCTACACCATCCCACGAGAGTTCTGCAACCTGATTGACGGTATATTCAAGAACGTGCCTAATATCCATCGTGCCGTGGTCAGTGTCCATTGCCACAATGACCTCGGACTTGCGGTGGCCAATAGCCTGGCGGTGCTCGATCACGGGGTGCGGCAGATCGAGTGTACCGTGAACGGGATCGGAGAGCGGGCGGGCAACGCCTCCTTGGAAGAGATCGTCATGGCTATCAAGACCCGCCAGGATCTGTTGAGATACACCACTGAGATAGACACCACGCGAATCTACAAGACCAGTCGACTGGTGAGCGAACTGACCGGGATGTATGTCCAGCCGAACAAGGCCATTGTAGGAGCCAACGCCTTCCGCCACGAATCAGGCATCCACCAGGACGGCATCATCAAGGAGCGGACGACCTACGAGATCGTGGATCCGGAGTCTGTTGGCCTCACCGGGACTACCCTTTCACTGGGCAAGCTCAGCGGACGCCATGCCTTCAGGAAGAGGCTCAAGGAGTTGGGCTACGCTCTGAGCGACGAGGAATTGGGCCGAGCATTTCTAGCCTTCAAGGAGCTGGCTGACAAAAAGAGAGACATCACCGACCGCGATCTTGAGGCCCTCGTAGCTGAGGAATTGCGTACGGTGCACGAGACTTACCATCTGGAGCACGTCCAGGTTTCCTGCGGCGATCCCATCATCCCCACCGCCTCGGTCAGGCTCACCGGCCCCGAGGGACAGCTTCTTTCCAACGCGGCACAGGGCACCGGCCCGGTGGATGCCGTCTACAGGGCCATCAACCACCTGGTGATGGTGCCCAACGAGCTCGTTGAGTTCAGCGTCAAATCAGTAACCGGGGGCATCGATGCTATTGGCGAGGTGACGGTGAGGATAGAGAGCGAGAGCAAGCGGTACGTCGGTCGTGGTGCTCACACGGACATCATCGTCGCCAGCGCCAGGGCATATATGAACGCCTTGAACCGGTTGCTGGCAACGAGGAGCAAATGAGCATCGGCGCGACCATCATCGAAAAAATCATCGCCGCCCACGCGAACAGGAAGAAGGTCTCGCCCGGTCAGTTGATTAACGTTCGCGTTGACCTGGTGCTATCGAACGACATCACCGCGCCCATAGCCATCAGGGAGTTCGAGCGCATCGGGCTGAAGAGGGTTTTCGATCCTCAGAAAGTGGTCGTGGTGCCCGACCATTTCGTGCCCAACAAGGATATCCCCTCCGCCGAGCAGGCCAAGATCATGCGTGGTTTCGCCATAGATCAAGGGCTGGTCTATTTTGAGGTCGGCGAAATGGGCATCGAGCATGTCATCCTGCCCGAGAAGGGACTGGTGCTTCCCGGGGATCTGGTTATCGGCGCCGATTCGCATACCTGCACCTACGGCGCTCTAGGGGCCCTCGCCACGGGCACGGGCTCGACCGATATCGCCGTAGCGATGGCCACCGGTGAAATCTGGATGAAGGTGCCGCCGACCATCAAGTTTGTCTATCATGGCAAACTGGGGAGATGGGTTGGCGGCAAGGATCTTATTCTGTATACCATTGGCGATATCGGCGTCGATGGGGCGCTTTACGCGGCGATGGAGTTTGTGGGAGAGGCAATTGACTTTCTGTCGATGGATGGCCGATTCACCATGGCCAATATGGCCGTCGAGGCCGGTGCGATGGCGGGCCTCTTCAGGGTCGACGAGAAAACCATGGATTATGTAAAGCCCAGGGCGCGTCGGCCCTACACCGTGGTTGATCCTGATCCCGATGCGCGATATGCCAGGGTCATCGAGTACGACGCCTCGAGGATCGAGCCTCAGGTGGCCCTCCCGCACCTTCCCTCCAATGCTCGCCCCATAAGCCGGGTGGGCGATATTCCGATAGACCAGGCGGTGATCGGGAGTTGCACCAACGGGCGGCTGGAGGATTTGATGTTGGCTGGCGAGGTGCTCAAGGGCAGGAAGGTTGCCAAGAATGTCCGCTGCATCATCATTCCCGGCTCGCAGGAGGTTTACCTGGACGCGCTGCGACGCGGCTTGATCGAGATATTTATCGAGGCTGGGGCGGTGGTGAGCACACCGACCTGCGGCCCGTGCCTCGGCGGATATATGGGCATACTCGCCGCCGGGGAACGCTGCATTTCCACCACCAACCGCAACTTCGTGGGACGCATGGGCAGTCCCAAATCGGAGGTCTATCTGGCCAATCCGGCGGTAGCCGCCGCCAGCGCCATCCTGGGCAAGATCGGAGGGCCGGCGGAGATATGGTAACATGAGTCAGTCGCCAAGTTTCATCGAGGAAGAAAGACTCTGGCAGCAGGGATATCGGCTCGTCGCCGGAATTGATGAGGTCGGGCGCGGCCCACTAGCCGGTCCGGTGGTCGCCGCTGCGGTGATTCTGTCGCCGGAAAGCAGATTATCCTGGCTTCATCAGGTGCGAGACAGCAAGAGGCTCGCTCCACGCAAGCGTGAGTTCCTTTCCTCGTGCATCCAGGGGGAGGCCCTGGCGGTGGGCGTCGGTGTGGTTCCACCGGAAACCATCGATGCTTGCGGCATCGTGGCCGCCACGAGACTGGCCATGCGCCTGGCGGTGGAGAAGCTTGCTCAACCCCTGTCTTCACAGGGGCAGGCCCCCGACTTCCTGCTCATAGATTGGATTACCATGCCTGAGCTTGACATCCCGCAAAGAAGCATCACCAGGGGCGATAATTTCTCCCGCTCGATCGCTGCAGCATCGATCGTTGCCAAGGTCCACCGCGACCGGCTAATGATGGAATACGATAGCCTCTACTCCGGATATGGCTTTGCCCGTAACAAGGGCTACCCCACGATAGAACACCTGGCAAAGCTACGGCGCCTGGGATGTTGCCCCATCCATCGTGCCAGCTTTGCTCCGGTTCGTGAAGTGCGGGAAAGAAATGGCTGATACTCGTAAGCTCATGGGCGCGTTTGGTGAGAGAGCAGCCAGGGAATATTTGAAGAAGCGCGGATACAAGATCCTGGAGACGAACTTTCGCGGTGCGCTTGGCGAGATTGATATTGTAGCCCAGGACGGGGATTGCGTCGTGTTTGTAGAGGTGCGCACCAGAAGGAGTCTGGCATTCGGCACCCCTGAGGAATCCATAACAGCGGCCAAGAAAGCAAGACTGATCAAGTTGGCACAGTCTTATATCCAGGGCCATCGAGATCCGTCCTGCCCGTGGCGCATCGATATTGTGGCAATCGAGATAGGTCAGGACGGGAAAATCACCAGGATCGAGCTAATCGAAAACGCCGTGGAAAGCAGTTCATAGAGTTTATAGGGTTAAGGAACTCAACAAACTCAACAAACTCAACAAGAGGGTTAACATCTTATGCCGATCTACGAATATCGTTGTGGAAATTGTAAACGCCGCGTCTCGATCCTGGTTCAGGGATTCAAGAGCCCCCCGCCCCCTGAGTGTCCTCGGTGTGGCGATAAGGATTTGATCCGGCTATTCTCCAGTTTTTCCATCGGCAAGAGCGAGTCGTATCTGAGGGACGGGCTTTACGAAGATATACTCTCGGATTCCAAATTGGTGCGTGGGTTGGAATCGAACGATCCCCGGGCTCTAGCCGAATGGACTCGCCGGATGAGCCAGGCCACCGGTGAAGAGATGGGACCTGAACATGAGGATATAATGGGGAAATTAGAGGCCGGCGAGCCGGTCGACCAGGTGATGGCAGAGGCAGAGTCCATGATGGCCGACACCGGGGGAGAGGAGAACTAGATACATGCCCATTTACGAATTCCGTTGTCAGGATTGTCGGAGCAAGACGAGTGTTTTTGCGAGGAGCATCTCTTCTCCGATCGATGCCACCTGTTCCTCGTGCGGCAGCAGGGAGCTGGTTCGCCTGGTTTCAAGTTTTGGCATCAGTAAGACGGTAAGGGGCGTTCACGAAGCGTCCGGCGAACCTGGAATGTTTGCCGGTCCGGATTACTACAGGGATCCGCGCAACATCGGCAGGTCGGCCGAGAAGAGATTCGCCGAGATGGGGATGGACATGCCTTCCCAGGTTCGCAGCACGATCGATGCCGCCAGGGAAGGAGAAATGCCGGACTCGGTGAAGGATTTGCAGCCGAACGTTAAGGAAGTATAATACTCAGGTTCAAAGTTCCGGGGTTCACGGTTCAAGGGTTCCCCTGAGGGATGACCCCGAAGAGTTAGCCCGATCAAGATTGAGTGTTAGGCGAACTACCGTGAACCGGACAACCTGAGTAGTTAATAGAGGCATAGAATTTCTAAAATTCCCATACCTCGTAAAGGAGCGAAGCCCCTTTAGAAGCCGAGGACATCACTGCCTCAGGGGGTTTCAGGGGGAGAATCCCCCTGATGATCTTGTGTTACGCATCATCGACGCTAATCTCGACCGTCTCAGCGAGGGGCTGCGTGTCCTTGAGGATATATCTCGCTTCATCCTGGAGGATATCCGCATTACCGAGAAGCTCAGGCGCATGCGCCACGAGTTGATAGCAATTGATCCCGCTCTTAAGATCAGGCTGTTGGCGGCGCGGGATTCGATGGCTGATGTGGGGCGCGAAGGAGCTGTGGGGAGCGTAATTGATAGAAAGCGCCTGATAGACGTGGTCAGCGCCAACGCCAGGCGAGTACAGGAATCCCTGCGTGTTCTCGAGGAATTGGCTAAGTTGCCTCAAGCGCCCGCCGAACTGGGAGAGCGGCGCTTTGAGGAAGCCAGATTCACCCTCTACGAGATAGAAAAGGAACTCGCTCTGAGGCTGGTCCGCCAGGACCGGCGAAACAGACTCGCCGGCCTTTATGTGATCCTAGATGCCGAGACACTGGGGGAACGAAGTGAGGCCGAGGCCGCCCGCCAGGTGATCCAGGGCGGAGCCAGGGTAATCCAACTGCGGGATAAGCATCGTAGCAAGAGGGAATTGATCCCGGTAGCCCGGAAGCTAAAACAGATTTGCGCTGGGGCTGGTGTCCTCTTCATCGTGAACGATCATATCGATCTGGCTCTGGCGACCGATGCTGATGGGGTTCATCTGGGCCGGAATGACCTCCCCGTTCCGCTGGCGCGGGAGATTCTGCCTCTGGATAAGATCATTGGCTGCTCGGCGCGCACCGTGGAACTGGCCATTCAGGCGCAGGAAGAAGAAGCTGATTACATCGGAGTGGGTTCAATATATTCCTCTCCCACAAAACCCGACGCCGAGGTTATCGGCCTGGGAAGACTGCGAGACATAAGGAACGCTATCTCATTACCGATCGTCGCCCTCGGAGGCCTCAACGAGAGCAATGTAAGCGAGGTGATCGAAGCGGGCGCCGATTGTGTGGCCGTCGTAGACGCTGTTCTGAACGCTCGGGACATTCGGATGGCAACACACCGACTAGCTGCCGGATTCGGGCGGGCGACATAATACTTATAAACAAGATGGACCTGGACAAAGGTCTAGCAAAGGGCAGGGACCTGGCTGCCGATATTCTGGCAATGGCGCATCCTCGGATTAAGCACGTCGTGTTGGGGCAAGCTCAATCAGCAGAGCCAGTGATTGAAGTTGTCTCAAGGCGATGGTAAAGGAGTGAGAATATGGCGAAGAATCAGTATCCCCATTGTGCTCGCTGCCCCCGCGTGGTTTGCTTTCTCATGGTGAAGGCTGACGAAGAACTTCCCCTCGAGGAGGCACCAGCTTTCTGCCCGATGAAACTTATGCCGGAGATACTTGCCAGGGCAACCGCTGAATATGATAAGCCGGAGGTAAGGGAATTTGCCCGATTAGCTTCAGTTCAAGAATTTGAGTGCTACGAGTTTCTGCCTGAAGGCAGGCGGACCAAAATCCCCCGGGTCGAGGAATTGATTCAGTTTGCCCATAAGTGTGGCTACAAGAGGCTTGGCCTTGCCTTCTGTGCCGGACTGGCGAACGAAGCTCGCATTCTGACTGACGTCCTGGAGAACAAAGGCTTTGAGGTGGTTTCGGTAAGGTGCAAGGTGGGAGCCACGCCCAAGGAGAGGATCGGCATCAGAGAAGAGGAAAAAATACGGGGACCGGGATGGCTGGAGACGATGTGCAATCCTATCGTTCAAGCCGAGGTATTGAATCATGAGAAGGTTGACCTTGCAATTATGCTCGGGCTTTGCATGGGACACGATACTCTGTTTATCCAATATTGCCGCGTGCCGATGACCGTGCTGGCGGTGAAGGACCGGGTCTTCGGGCACAACCCGCTGGCAGCGCTTTATCTAGCTGGTTCCCCTTATTACGACCGGCTGATGGCGAAAACTACGCGCCCGGAGGGATTCGAACCCCCGACCCTCGGTTCCGAAGTCTGACACATGGTGTCCCAAAGGGTGCTTTCAGATACGAATTGGTCTTTTTGCGTCCACTGCCAAAAACCTGTTTTGAAGCTAAAATACCATCTGGTGACATCCTGTTTGATTCAGTCCGTTAGCTTTTTGTTAGCTATTTTCTAGCTTCAATTTGAGTGTGAGACGGTGGCCGAATATAGACATGAACCCCTAGCTGTTGGATTGGCGATCAGTCATCCGTATTATACCGTAATAGGGAGCGATGTCTACCTCGGGTTTGAGAGCCTGGTCCTGGGTAGGTTGGTGCAAAGACTTAACCTTGCCCGAAAAGGAGGCGACAACGATGACTAAAGCAAATATTACGCTGGAAAGGACCGGGATGGCATGAGCGTCGCATGTGGGCATGATTATGGCCTATCATGCCACCTAGTGGCACCCCGTCCTACCGAGTTCGTTAGCAAAAAACCCGTGGCATGGGCTGCAGAGAGAACTTTTGAGGAGGGATTTGGCTGTTTGGGGATAGGGTGTAACAAAATGATGTTTTGTCGCAATTGCCCTATTGACTGATTGCTATCTGCGTGTTACTCTAGTTATAATTCACGCTCAAGGAGGACGAGATGCAGGCTTACTGTATGAAGTGCAGGGAAAAGGTAGAGATCAAGAACCCGAAGCCTATAACGATGAAGAACGGGCGTCCGGCGACGCAAGGTGAATGCCCGGGGTGCGGAACGAGGGTATATCGAATTGGCAAGTCGTGAGCATGGATAGCCTCGGCAAGGCCCGGATCTGAGTAGCTTTTTCGGTCTACCGTGTTCCTGGTTGATGCCTCTATCAATTCAGGCCAAAGCGCCATTACTAATCCAATATGTCAGAAGACCCAAGATCATACAAATTGGGGCACAGCCCAACTTTGGGACAAGCTCAAATCTTAAAAGATGCTCGCTTGGACATCCTAGACCGAGCAGGGCATTGACCTCATAGTGAACAGTCGGAGAGATTCAATCAGCTTGCTGTTGATATTCTGTCTTCAAGAGAAGAAGCAAGATGAAACGAGTTTCAACACTAGCAGTGGCAAGTGACGATTGGACGGTGGGCTCGGAATTTCATTTAACATCGGCTTGTGGGTGCCTTGAAGTCACCATTTACTAGCTCGTACAAGTCTGGTCGTGAGAAGGGGGGAGTGGGATCTGGAACTTGACAATACCCTCTCCCCCGGCGACGACACCAGGGGGAGATAATTGCGAAAAATCCGGAGGAAAGGGGGCAGTTTCATGACGAAAGTAATCACTACCAATCGAGACGTGCTTGACCATTTCTCGAGAGTGGCTGCTTCGTACAACGACATCAGGACGACTGATTTAGAGCCAATTCTGTTCATCACGGATAAACTAAATGGCCTCCAGAAAATAGAGGCTGCCGACATTGGCTGTGGCGCAGGAAGATACTGTCTCAAACTCTTTCGACACCTGGAGAACCTCCACTTGACATGCGTCGACTTTAATGAGTCAATGCTGAAGGTGACCTCCGATTGTCTAAGAGCGGCGGGAATAACAAACTTCAGGACGATAAAATCGCTGGCAGAGAGTGTTCCACTAGCGGATCAGTCTATGGACTGTATCTTCTCTTTTAATGCTATCCATCATTTCGACTTCGTGAGGTTCATGGACGAGATGAGCAGGGTCTTAAGAGATGGTGGTAGAATCTTCATCTACACTCGTTTGAGAAGCCAGAACGCAAGGAACATCTGGGGCAGGCATTTCCCCCTTTTCCTGGAAAAGGAGAGTCGTCTGCACGAGCTATGGGAAATGGAAGAAATGACAAAGCTAATAGACTCTCTCGTAGTGGAATCCATCAAGAAATTCAAATATTGGCGAAATTCCACGCTGAGCCGGCTTATCAACCAGGCCAGAAACAGTCATTACTCTACCTTCTCTCTCTATCGAAAGGACGAATTTCAAGCTGCGCTCAGGGGGTTTTGCGAGAATATCCTCAACAATTTCAGCTCCCCCGACAAGGTGGGGTGGTTTGATGAGAACATCCTGCTGGTGGTCAGGAAAAGTGGGGGATGAGGTGTCGTGCCCGTCGCCACATACTACAACAATCCCGACGTGCGGCTGGAGGAGATGCCAGTCTCCCAGGTTGGCCCCGGCGAGCTGCCGGTGAAGATGATCGCCAGCGGCATCTGCGGCAGCGATGTGATGGAGTGGTAGTTTTGCATTAAACTCTAATCAAGGACTTCTCCGAGTTAACAATCTTCTCTTTTGTTTTACCGTCTCACCGACTGAAGCCGAGCTTGGCTATGCCGAAATCGGAACCTCCCGGTCTTTCCAACCATCAAGACTATTAATTCTAATTCTATTCCATCTATTCCATCCATTCTATCCATATACCTGGCCTATGATACTGGCCGCTTACAGGTACAGCCTAGTGTCAGTCATTAACCCCCAGGGGTGCCCCCCCTCCTATGGTATGGCCTGTCTGAGCCATTTCCCTTAAAAGCCTACGAGGGCAGCGTTCCCTTTCTTGGTTGCGGCGTATTTAGCCCTGTTCTTCCACAAGCAGTTTCACTGCTCGCTTTCCCTCAGAATAGCCTATTAGCCAGAATTAGCAAGACAGGTAGACAAGAAACAACAAGAACGCTATAATACAGCTTGGAGGAGTACAATGGAAGCAATAAAAGAGATCATGACTCCAGAGCAGGTGGCTGATTATCTCCAGCTCAGCAAAGATACGATCTATCGCTATATTAGGGAGGGTAAGCTTACAGCCTCTAGGCTAGGGCGAAACTATCGAATTCCAAAGGAGAATGTGGATTTGTTTCTTCTGGCAACCAGCACCAGTCAAGCAGCCAGAGAAGCTTTGTTCAATCGCTGGGAAAGCGTGGCTGAGAGAAACAAGGGAATTCCTTTTCAAGAGGTGGAGAGGGATGTAGCTGAAGCCATTGCCGAAATTCGCCACAGGAATGATCGATGATCAAGGCGGTGGTAGATGCAAATTTACTCGTCTCAGCTTTCATATCTCCTTTCAGCCATCCCAGAGAGATTGAGAGATGTTGGCGAAGAGGAGAGTTTATCCTGGTTACCTCTCGCGAAATTGTTGAAGAGGTAAATCGTGTTTTGCACTTACCTCGCATCCAGGTGAAATACCGCCTCGCTGAATCTGATATCCAGGCTTTTGTTCTTACCTTAATTCACAAGGGTAACTGCGTTGCCGGCGAATTAGCTCTTAAGGGCGTAGCCCCTGACCCAGGCGACGACAAGATAATCTCCTGTGCTATTGAGGGAGAGGCTGAGTTCATTGTAACCGGTGATAAGGCATTGCAGCAGCTTAAAGAATACCAGGGCATCAAGATCATTAACGCAGAGCAATTTATCAGGGTCTTGGGAGAAAAAGTAGAACGCAAGACTGATTGCACATAATAGGAAATTGTTAGGTGACAAAACGATGTTTTGTACCAGGGCTCTTGAATCACGCCATCCTATCATTGTAAACTTAATACCGTAAAGGTTACGCCGGCTTTTCCATTGTGATGAAGCCGGGGAGAGTCGGGAAGTCCTAAACTACCAGAGAGGTGGATGGATATGGATCCGATATCTATAGACATCGTAGAGAGAACTTGGAAGAGGATGGCATCACTCTCGGAGCGCAAGGCTCAGAAACTGGCTTGGCAAATGCAGAAAGAACAGCCAGTTGTGGTTGCATATCTCTTGGCAGTGGATCATGATATCCTCACTCAAGATGAGCGAGAGCTATTGTTTTACATAGGGACAGTGGTCTGGCAGATAATGTCCCGGGGTTCAAAGCCTTTGCCCACAATTACCGAGGAAGATATTGATGATGCAGAGGCAAGAAACATCAAAATGACAGAATATCTTCAAGGTGAGACCGAGACTGGCTTTGTGGAGGCCACAAGAACAATACTCAACAATTATGGCCAACCAGAAGTTTTGAGATACGTTGTCGAAGCACTTATGGAGGAACCTGAAAAGGATGTTGTCATTCGAGACGACAGCATAGGAGCATTGTTCCTCGACTTAAAAACAGTAGTCGACTGCTTCGATGTGTGACAAACAACTTAGGCCGTACCGCGATGAAGGCAGCCCTGGCCTGAACAATCTGGCTTTTTGTTCGCCTCTTGGTACTCTGAAAGGTTTACGGCCTTCATTTGAGTTCCTTGCCGATACTGAATGCTTTAGCTAATACCTCACCAAGGGCTCGATACTGAGTAGCCGGAGACATAATGTAGCTCATGGGTTTGATCTTATTAACATCTGGTTGACCATTGGTGAGACATCTCTCGGAGATATGGCTTTCCTCAATTCTGCCAACAACAAGTGAGTGACTCCCTAAGTCCAGAACATGCATAACCTCGCACTCCAGATTGACAGGACATTGCTCAATAAGCGGGGTGTTACCTAGTTTGCCGTAAAACACCTTGAACCGACAGACCTCAACTTTGTCAACTCTGGAGCCGGATGTAATCCCGCAGTAATCTGCTTCTCTTACCATGTCAGCGGAGGGTATGTTAACGGAGAACGTCGAGTTTTGTTTGATACCCTTAAAGGTGTGCCGTGTACGTCGTATGGCCACAGAAATCACTGGGGGCTCGCCATTGGCAATACCACCCCAGGCAACTACCATAAAATTTGGTTTGCCATCGACGTCTGAACCAATTAAGAGTACTGGCATAGGGTAGATCAATGTTTGAGGCCCCATTGCAATCTTACTCATAGAATCTCCTCCTCAACACAAGTATGTGGTTTTTCGCATACCAGGAATGTACAGGGGAACACTGGCTCGGACACTCATACTAAGATTGTAACCCTTCACACTGTAAATTACAATGAGATAACAACCTGACATGTTGTACAGCCGTCAACAAAACGTCCTTACCTGACGCTTCAATATGTTATAATATATCGTCCGTAGGGATAACATAAAGAGGCGAGGCCGCTCTAAAAATCTCAGGCACGACCTCTTTACAGGGGAGAATTCCCCTGATGATTTTGCTGTCAATCTGGATGATCGGTTATCGTGATCGGTATACTCATTGTTAGGCATCGCTGGCGGTTGCCACACCTGAGAGGCGCGGATGATGGCTGAGTGGTTTGAAGATGAGGCATTTTGGGAGTCCTTCTATCCCTTTCTGTTCGCTCAGGAGAGGTTCCAGATTGCGGAGGAACAGGTTGAAAAGATCCTTGAACTGGTTGATTTCAAGGGTCATGACGTATTGGACCTGTGTTGCGGGCCGGGGCGACACTCGATTGCGCTGGCCAAGAAGGGCCTTACTGTCACGGGGGTTGATCGGTCTCGCTTTCTCCTTGCCAAGGCCGAAGCACGAGCAGAAGAGCAGAATGTGGAGGTCGAGTGGGTAGAGGAAGACATGCGCTACTTCACCTGCCACGAAGCGTTCGACCTCGTCCTCAACATGTCCACTTCGTTTGGGTATTTCGATAACAAGGATGATGATCTCAAGGTCTTGCAGAATATCCACCAGAGCTTGCGTCCGGGTGGTATCTGCCTGCTTGATGTTGTTGGCAAGGAATGGCTGGCGAAGGCATTTCAGCCCACCACCGCCCAAGAGGCACCCGATGGCAGCCTTTTGGTGCAGCGCCATGAGATTTTCGATGATTGGACGCGAATTCGCAATGAGTGGATACTGGTGAAGAAGGACAAGGCCGAGTCGTTCCGATTCCATCACACAATCTATTCCGCTCAAGAGCTAAAGGATCGCCTTCGACAGGTTGGATTTCAGAGGATAAGGATGTTTGGGGATCTAGAGGGGAACGAGTATGGCCCGAACGCGAGGCGGCTAGTGGCTGTCGGCTGGAAGTAGCGAGGAGCATAGTGTCTCAAACCGATGCCTAACAACGCGCTGCAGCGGGCAGCGGGGGGCTGGCTCAAAACTGCCGCGTGTTGCCATCGGCGGTGTTCGTTAACCGAGCGAGTCTTGCCATTCATCGGCTGTCGCTGGGCTTGGCCGTTAGGCGATCAGGCGGAGCTGTCGGAACAACCATGGAATGGGTAAAGTTGTTCTACTCGAATCAGCATGAGTGGGCAGGCGTCTACAATGGTGACGTCGCTGAGACCCACCGGAAGAATGCCGCCACTCTTCAGCGTTTGGCAGGAGGTAGGATTGGACGTCTTCTAGAATTAGGGGCTGGGGGTGGACAGAATGCGGCCGCACTTGCCGACTTGGGATACTCGGTCGTAGCCATCGAGCTCATGCCCTCGGGGGCAAAGAATGCCCAGAAACTGGCTTCACAGCCCCGGAAAGGGCAACTCCGGGTCATCGAAGGTGACTTCTACGAGATAGAGTTTCCGTATCCTTTTGACATTGTCTGCTATTGGGATGGATTCGGCATCGGATCAGACGAAGATCAACGACGACTCCTTAGACGAATAGCCAGTTGGCTTCGGCCCATTGGTTTTGCCCTTGTCGAAGTCTATACGCCTTGGTATTGGGCTGGCGCAGCCGGAAGAGAGATGAATTTCGGGAAGGTGATCCGCCGATATGATTTCAACACCGAAAGCTGTCGTATGTTGGACCGGTGGTGGCCTGTCGGCCATGAGGAGCAAGCTGTCACTCAATCTCTCCGCTGCTATTCGCCTGACGATTTGCAGACACTTCTGAAAGCGACGGGTTTGACTCTCGAATCTGTTGAGTCACGAGGGGCGTTTGATCCCGAGAGGGGCTTTGTTGAACACGTGCCGATTCAGCAGGCGATGCAGTACCTGGCCAAACTGATCCCTGAAAGCCATTAGCAACCGGGCAATTGCCTAACAAGGTAGTATTTTGTGCCCGCCGCCCCTCAAATGGTCACGGTCAGATGATAGAGGGATGCCGTGCGGGTGATTATGAGCCGGGGCTTATCCCCGGTCATACCTGCTCAGGCTCTCCCGCGATAGCACCAGCAAAGGGTTCCCAGTATGGTATTTTGCACCCTTTCCTTGTTTCAGCGTCCATCTGACCAACCCTCTGACCACTATGAGCGTTGTTCTGACCTGGGCCAAGTTGCCGCTGCAACGTCAGTACACACCACTCGTCTCCAAGATAATCCCCTCTAAATGATGGCGATCAGGTCGGTATGCTA
>JALPYG010000034.1 GCA_023271215.1 Dehalococcoidia bacterium | reverse complement strand
AAGGTACCTGTCCGGTATGTGGCACCAAGATGTTTCGAATTGGAAGTAAATAGGAGTATACCTTTCCACTTGCCCGTAATAGCCCTGATGTAACACATGTCAGGGCTATTAGATGGGGTGTAGACTTAGGATGATAGGTTCCTCTCTGTTTCAGTGGGTAACTCGAAGTCAGCAGGTGTCACTTCACAGCATCACCTACACGGAATAGTGAGGAGTCACTAAAAGCCTCCTTGACTCGGGATAAGGTGTCTGCGGATAGTTGTGATGCAGGTTAGTCATTTTCAAGCCCTCTTAATTGATACCTGCGCGACAAGCTCAGAAAAGGTTGCTGCCGTTGACGCTTGAAAGAGGTCATAGGGAACTTTCACATACTGCCATGCAGCCCCGGCTATAGCCGACGCATCCCGGCACCACTGCATGGCGCGGGCGTTCTTGAGCGCTACTTCAACATCTTCGACGCCCTTCGTCTCAATCAACCACTTCTCACCTGTCACTAAGCGGACAATAAAGTCAGGATAGTAATACCTGATAGCACCTTCGGAATTCTGGTAGTCCAAGCTGAAATGGGTGTAAAGGTTGTTCTTCGCATAAGCAGCAACATCTGAAGCTTTGTCCAGAAAGGAGGCAAATTCAGTCTCAAATTCATTGTCGCAGGCAACGAGGTTGAATACGGTCTTCAGCCCTGGATAGACTGACCGACTCCACTCATACCCAGGCGTGCTGCTGAAACGCAATACTTCACCGGTTGCCCGAACCACTTCAGGCTGCACGGTGCGCTCTCTGATGGCTTCCACGAACGCCTTAAATATTGCGGACTTGGCGTCAGGTTTGTTCAATCGCACCAGAACGTAGTCTTCTTCCATGTCCACGGCGACACCGAAAAGCACTGTCTCAATGTAGCCTTTGACCAGTCCAGCCAGACGATGGAACTGGCCTGTCAGATGACATTCCCTCTCAATGAGGTTGCACATGACTGAGATGTATCCAACTGGGTCAGCGGGGAAGTTCCTTTCAATGTCGTGTCGCTCTACTACTCGGAGGGTAAGCATTTCCACAGCCGTGTAGACAAACTTATCTTCTCGGATGAGACTAGGTTGCGGGGGTGAGACCCGTCGTGGCTTGATGTCTTCCAGACTTAAGGTCTCAAGACCAGTTGTTGATGTAACCAAAGCGGGGCTCAAGATAGGCACCTCAACATCATACTCCAGCTTTGACTTGTCCACATAGACAGGTCTGAAGTTGGGGCGGACACTGTCCACCGGAACCCACTCAACCTCAAGCCCCTCCTCCTCAAGCTCATTCTTCCAGAAGGGCTTGAACGCCTCGTGCTCAATGACAATGACCTGCTCATCGATGCCGGAGGCCGGCAGACTCATGCGCCTGAGTCCACGCCCCAGTGTCTGCTCGGGCAGAATCTGGGCTTTGGCGGTGTAGGGCCGTAAGGGAACGATAACCACAACATTGCGGACATCCCAGCCCTCCCGCAGCATCAGGACACTCACGATGGCGCGATAGGGGTTGTCATCGCTGTCCACCTGGCGGGCGGCCTGGCGGAGCTGGTCAATCAGAGGTTGATTGCTCTTGGCCTCAATGACCTCGCCTGTTCGATTAGTGTGAATGTTCAACACATGCCCGGCGAAGTCCCTCTGGGTCTCCAGCCAGTTATAGATGTCATCGGCAGCCTTCGTGTTTTCGGTCATGATGAAGAGGACAGGTTTCTTACCTGTCTGCTGGAAGCGCTCGCTGAACTCCCGCCATTTTCGTATACCTGCGGTCAGCCGGTCTCGATACTTGACCGAAGCCCTCCTGCTCTCCTGCTCGATAACGCCGGAAAGCTCGCCCATAATCGGGCGCTTGACGATGCCATCATCCACCGCTTGGGCAATGGGATAGTCCACGATGATTTCCCGGAACAGAGCGCCGTTCTGGTATTTGGGTGTCGCGGTGAAGTCTAACTGGCAAGCTAGCCCCGGCAATCCACGCCCTTGGAGCCTATCGTGAAGGCCAACAATAACCTTGTGCCATTCCAAGTCCTCATTATGGAGATGGTGACCTTCGTCATTTATCACCATCAGTTCGCCGTGGCGGAGTACTAGGTCACGGAGCGCCTCCCCGGTAATGGCAGTGTCTCTCCGCGCCGGTGGTCCCAACACACCGGTCATTGCCGAGGGCTCGTTTCGGGCTGCCCGGTCCACTGGCGCGTCATATAGTCGTTGGACGTTGGTGAGATAGAAAGCACCTAGCGTCGAGGGAAGTGTTGGCGTGTCCCGTAGCACCACGCTCATCTGCCAATCGCCCTGCCATTCGGGAGGGATGAGAGGGTCTTCGTCAAAGATGCGCCCATCGGCAAAGTCCACCTTCAGTCGCTCGTAGACGATGACATTGGGGGCGATGACCAGAAACATTCGGGGAAGGGTTGAGTTGGGTTCGAAGATGGCGTTGAAGTATGACCAGACCACAGCTAGGCTCATCACCTTGGTCTTGCCGGAGCCAGTCGCCATCTTGAACACATAGCGGGCGAAGCGGTCTTCATCGGGACGGATAAGGAAAGGACGCTCCGGCGTGAAGTTCCTGGCAAGTTCATAGAGGGAGCGAAGCTGGCGCACCTCGTAGAGATAGATGAGGGTCTCAATGGCTTCCCGTTGGCAGAAGTAGTAGCCAAACTCCTGCGGCCTTGCCTGACGTCTAACCTTGTGGTCTTGCTGAAACCAGTACTGAAGAAGGCGCCTGGTGGTATCGGTGGTGCCGGGATAGCTCTGGGCACGCCACTGGTCAACGGCAGAGCGTATTTTCGGCACTAGGGCAGCCCGGCTAGGCCGACGCTCCTTAGGCACAGCATAGGGGGCCAGCAAGCGGTTCATGACACCGCCACCTCCAGCACTTGCGTAGTATCGTTGCCGAATATGTCTATCACCTTGACCAGGATGCGGTATTTGCCCGGCTCCGCGTAAGTATGGGGGTCGCTTATTAAGCGCAGCGTCGGGCTCTTGCGGGTGCGGTAGGTCTGCCACTCATTGTGGAAGGTGCCCCCAGCGTAGTTCCAGTCCACGGCCCAGAAGTCAATATAGTCCGACCACTTCTTGACCTTGCTGCGCACCTCGTCAGGCACCAGGTCGGGATTGGGGATAATGAAGTCATCTAGCCGTATCGTTACCGTCTGACCGTCTTGAAGCAGGGAGGTTTTGAGGTAAGCCAGCTCATAGAAGTGTACATCGCCTGCTTCAACAGCACGCTTGTCCATGACCTCCCTGGGTATGTAGAGGAGGCGCAGGTCAACGCCCAGGCGCCGGGCTTCATCCCGGACGGTATCGTGCAGCCCCATCTCCCACTCCCAGCCCAGCACATCCAGAGCGGTGTAACGGTTCGCCTGGCACTCACGGACGGCATCCATGACCTCATTACGGGTCACCGAAGCATCGGTGGCACCGACATGCACCCAGCGCCCCGCCTTCTGACCGTGGAGATGGGCATAGCCCTCAACAGGCTCAGCATGGTAGAGAGCAACGATAAAACGCAGGTAGTCGGCAATTGCCCTAGAGCCGTCCTCCTGCTCACCATTGAGGACATTCATCTGCCAGTGCCTGCGCTCATACTTGCCCAAGTTGAGTACCTCAAAGGGCTGGCAGCCGGCAATGTCTAGTAGACGCTTGCGGGCAACCTGAATGGCAAAGCGTGACAGGTCACCGCCTATCCAGCGCCTGCCCAGCTTCTCTGCCACTGCCTGCATAGTCCCCGAGCCACAGAAAAAGTCGGCAACAAGGTCACCTTCGTTGGATGAAGCTTTGATGATGCGCTCAAGAAGGGCTTCAGGTTTTTGAGTGGGGAAGTCTAAACGTTCCTTTAGAGGTACGTGCATCATATCTGGGATGTCATCCCATACATCTCCCAATAACTTTTCCTCCAACACACATCCTTCAGCCTCTCTTAAGAAGTACTTTATCCGAATGCTGCCGGACCGAGTTTCGTGAATGCGCCCCTCTCTCCTCAGTTGCTCCACGCTTTCGTCTGTATAATCCCCTCGGGGCGCCGTTTTGAACCAGCGTCCCTGTTCATCCCTTCTGTAGCCTTGCTTTGAAGCTTCAGAGTAAGGAATACGAGTGGTTGAATATACCCTATTAAAGATGCAGTTCTCAGATTTGGAGTAGATAAGAAGCATGTCATAATTGCGTGGGAATTGACCCGCAATAGCTTTGGCACCTCTCCCACCATAGTACCATATGAGCATGTTCCTAAAGTTCTCCGTGCCAAATAGCCCATCCATAATCAGCTTCACATAGTGCCCCACATGCCAATCTAGGTGCACATATATTGAGCCGGTATCGGAAAGAAGGTCTTTCATCAGCACCAGTCGCTCATAGAGCATCTGAAGGTAGGAGTCTAATCCCTTGCCCCAGGTATCTCGGTAGGCTTTTTCCTCAATGATGGAGGCTTCTTTAGTCCACTCGGCATCGCCTACCTGCGTTTTTCGGAGCAAATCGGCCGGCGTCTCGGAGCAAATCGGCCACCCTGACGGAGCAAACCGGCCATCTTAACGGAGCAAACCGGCCACCCAGGATAAGCCTGGATGGTAGGTCTGGGGACTGTCGGGGGGGGTAGTGCCGGGCAACCAAAAGCCATAAAATCGCTTTAAGGAGGTGATTTTATGGCCAACAGGAGGTTGCCTGTGCGCAAGATAAAAGAGGTTCTACGTTTAAAGTATGCCTGCGGTCTTTCCAAGCGGGAGATAGCCCATAGCTGCAATGTCGCCCGGAGCACTGTCGGTGATTATCTGAGGAGGGCCAGAGCAGCGGGGTTGGGCTGGCCTGAGGCAGCTGAGCTCAGCGACACTGAACTGGAAGCCTGTCTCTTTCCCACCGAGCATGTACCGAGTTCGGGCCACCGCCCGCCGCCGGACTGCGAGTACATCTACAGAGAGCTTCGCCGCTACCGCAACGTTAACCTGACACTGACCCAGCTGTGGCTGGAGTACAAGGAGAAGCACCCAGATGGCTACCAGTACACCCAGTTCTGCGAGTATTATCGGCGCTGGCGCGATAAGCTTGATTACTGCATGCGCCAGGAGCACCGGGCTGGAGAGAGGGTATTTATCGACTACTCCAATGGCCTGGCTATCGTCGACCTGGCGACCGGTGAGCTAATCCCCACCCAACTATTTGTGGCCGTCTGGGGAGCTTCTAACTATACCTATGCCGAGGCGACCCTATCCCAGACGCTGCCAAACTGGGTTGGCTCCCATGTGAGGGCTTTCCGGTATTTTGGCTGTGTGCCGCGGCTGGTGGTGCCGGACAATCTAAAGAGCGGGGTAAAAAACCCATGCTTTTATGAGCCGGAGCTAAATCCAACCTATGCCGATATGGCCCAGCACTACGGCTGCGCGGTACTGCCGGCGCGTCCGCGCAAGGCGAGGGACAAGGCCAAGGTCGAGGCTGGCGTGCTCATTGCCCAGAGATGGATACTGGCGGTATTACGCCACCGAACCTTCTTTAGCCTGGAGGAGCTTAATGCCGCTATCCATGAGTGCCTGGAGCGCCTCAACACTCGTCCGTTGCGCCGGCTGGGTAAGTCACGCCGGGAGCTGTTTGAGACCATCGACCACCCCAGTGCCCTGCCTTTGCCCCAGAGACCTTATGAATATGCCGAATGGCGCAAGGCAAGGGTCAATATTGACTACCACATCGAGGTGGACCATCACTACTACAGCGTCCCTTATCAACTGTTGAAAGAGAAGCTTGATGTCAGGCTCACCGCCACCACCATGGAGGCTTTTCACAAGGGCGTTAGGGTAGCAGCTCATCCCCGGTCTTATGTCCGGGGAACTCATACCACTCTTAAAGAGCACATGCCGCCGGAGCACCGTAAGTATGCCGAGTGGAGCCCGTCTCGCTTCACCCAGTGGGCGTCCAAGACTGGAACCGCTACTGTTCAGCTGGTGGAGAAAATCATGGCGGCGCGCACCTATCCGGAGCAGGGCTACCGAGCCTGCCTAGGCATCCTGCGTCTCGGCCAGCAATATGATCCGGAGCGGCTCGAGGCAGCAGCGGAGCGGGCCCTCAAATACAATACTTGCTCCTATAGGTCGGTGCGCGCCATTCTGGCCGCCGGTCTTGACTGTCAGGCAAACATTGAAGAACCACCCCGCCAGGCGAGCCTGCCGCTGCACAGCAACATCAGGGGCAGGGAATATTACACGACTTTCAATCAGGAGGGAAACCATGCTTAACGAACAGACCATAGCTACTCTCAACTCTCTGAAGCTCTTTGGCATGGCTAAGGGCTTTGAGGAGCGACTCAATAGCCCCCCTCATGCCGAGCTCTCCCATGCCGAGTTTATTGGGCTGCTGGTCCAGGATGAGAAGACCTACCGTGACAATCGGCGGCTCAAGCGCCTGCTTAGAAACGCCAGACTTCGTCAGCCGGCCTGTCTGGAGGACATCGACTACCGCCATCCCCGGGGCTTGAGTAAACAGGTGATGCTGGAGCTATCGAGTACCCGCTGGCTGGACGCCCACCGCAACGTGCTCATCACCGGTCCCACCGGTATCGGGAAATCATACCTTGCCTGTGCCCTGGGTAACTTTGCCGCCCGGACCGGCTACACGGTGCTTTATGTACGAGCGCCCCGACTCTTTGAGAGCCTTCAGCAAAGCCGGGGAGACGGCTCACACCTGAAGACCCTCACCAGGCTGGCCAGGGTACAGCTACTCATTATCGATGACTTTCTGCTTACCCCTCTCACAGATTGGGAGCGCCGGGACCTGCTGGAAATTGTGGAAGACCGCTACCAGGCAGGCGCCACTGCCATTACCAGTCAGTGTCCCACCTGTGACTGGCACCCCAATATCGGTGACCCAACCCTGGCCGATGCCATCTGTGACCGCCTGTTCCACAATACCTATAAGATAGAGCTCAGAGGCGATTCCATGCGCAGGAACCAGGATGGACGCGCCGCCACCCCGGTAGAAAATCAGAAAAATGGGAAAGGAGGGAAACTTGCAGACGACGTTAACATGAGCTAAACTAAACTAGTCCCGGCACTGCTCCACCCACCGGACAGGGGTGGCCGAATTCCCCGAAACGGTGGCCGATTTGGAGCGAGACCGGTGGCCGATTTCACCGAAACCGGCAGCCTACCTTCATGTTAATGCTGAAATCAGCGCCGGTGGCAAAGGGCGGGTCAATGTAGATGAGGTCAATCTTACCCGCCAGAGGCTCCAGTCCGATGGAGGGGTCGCCTTGAAGGAGCGAAGCCATGACATACTTATTTTCGCCCCAGATGAGCTTGTTCTTCCAGGAGGTGTCAGGTCTGGCTTCAAAGAGCGGTGGGAAAGGCAAGCCAGCGAGCATGGGCGTTTGCTCGCGGGTGGCGCGGGACTGGTTGACGGTCTCAACGACCTGGAAGGGGAGGGCAATACGCTCCACCTGGGTGCGCTTGCCCGGCCAGACTAGCTCCGTTCGGGTCGGAGTCAGATATTCCTTTTCACTGGCTTTAGCCATGTGACCCTCCCACATTCGACTTGGCTTCATCCTGGCGGTTCAATTAAATAAATGGCTTCCCCTCTGTTTTAAGTGGGTAACTCGAAGTCAGCAGGTGTCATTTCACAGCATCACCCACACGGAATAGTGAGGAGCCCTGTATCATTGATAAATCGTTCCTGACCGAATATCTCGCCCATAAGGACTTTCACGTAATGTCCCACTTTTCCAATCAACATGAAGATAGACGGAGCCGTCTTCAGCCAGAATGTCTCGCAAGAGAATCAACCGATGGCGAAAAGGCGCTTACCTTGACGGGTCAACTCTGTCAAGAGATTGCTCCCTGTGTCGCCAAGAGTTCTTATGTTTTGTGCCATAATAGTTGCCTCTGCCGTCATCATTATAGCACAAAACGTCAATCATCAACCATCATGAATGCTAAATGGGAGAAAGTTTAAAGTAGCCCCTTGCCAGGACTGAACAGTACGTCATTTTGTTTTGAAACGATAGTCGGCCATCATACATTAAGATGCCGATAGTTAAAGAGGTCATCCTGGGACATCTATCCATCCTCATAGGCTCAAGGTGTTCTCTGCGTTCTTATAGGGTATTTGTCAGCGCCCAGACTTGATGTTCTGCTTTCGTCTCCTCCGCCCAGAAGCGGTGCTTGGGCTCGAAGCCCAGGCGATCATAGAGCGTGAGCGCCGCTTCGTTAGCCAGGCTGGGCGAGACGACGAGCACTCTGAAGCCCTGGGTGAAGAGATATCGCACCAAGGTCCGCAAGGCATCGCTGGCATAGCCACGGCCCCAAAACTTCCTTGCCAGCTTAAGATCGATTCCCGCCATCTTTGAGGCTTTATAGCCACAATAGTCCTGTTCAAGCTTGTAGAATGCTTCGCCAATGGGCCGGCCTGATTCGTTTTCGACGATCCAATGCTGCCGATCTCGGTCCCGATAACGATGCTCTTCCAGCAACTGGAACCACCTCCACGCCCCCTGGCCGTCGATCCCCAAGCCCTGGGGGTAGCCAACGTAGCGCATCACCTCGCCATCGTTCCAAAGGCCCTGCAAGAATGACAGATCTTGCCGGGATGTTGGGCGGAGCACAATCCGCTCACCCTTAACGAAATCCTTGGTCATGGCTCTCCTCTTTAATTCATGCCTAAAGACGATAGCAGCGCGCAGACTATAGCTGAGTCTCAAGCTCCCCTTCTTCCATCGTTATGCTTTCATGAGATTGATGACCATGGGTATCAGCGGGATTGAAAGTCTTCCTTCAGCAATCCTAAAACAACAACGTCCACATAACGTTCGCTGTCAAAATGAGCCTCGCGCTTTCTGCCTTCTCTCTTGAAGCCCAGCGACTCAAGTAAGCCAAGACTACGCTCGTTAAACCCATAAACTTCTGCCTCAATGCGGTGCACTCCCCCCACGAACAAGTGTGCCAAAAGCGCTTTCAGAGCATCCCTTGCGTGTCCTCTCCCCCTCTGTTCCCCCAAAGCAAACCGCAGCCACGCAAAGCGCTTCGTCTGGTCTATCCAAATTAATGCGAACGTAACCAATCGCTTGATCGGTTTCCTTAACTGCGATAATAAAGTACAATTCTTTCTCGGAGTCTATTGCCCCCCTCACATCGTCCTCCTGGTTTGCCAGGGTTACCTCAGCCTCACGCCCTACGGCCATTCGCCACACTAGGGGATCACCCTTCCATTTCACGATGAGTGGGACATCCTCCATCTGGACTGTCCGCAGATAAACCTTGTCACCTTCACAAAAGATCGCCGTCATAATCTCTCCCTCGGTTTAGCTACGCAAAGGCTCTCTTCCTGCATCTTTGCTCCCGCTATGCAATGTACCACGCCTCTCCGCGTCCATGAGAGGCCGTGCTCACCTCCACTTGGATCAACTCCGGCCTGCTGGGGTAGCTCTCTTCCACAGGCAACTCCAAGAGGCAAGCGGGATAGTCCTTCTCCTTGCGGGCCCACACTCTATTGGGTGACTACGATCAGCTTCATCTCTGTATCCCTGAGCACCTGAAGAGCTTTGAGAGCGCTCTCTCCCGTCTCGGAGGACACGACCATCTTCTGGATGCCCAGTTCTAGACCCACGATCGCGGGCCGGCTCTAAGACCTTGGCGGTATTGATCTCGCCACGATCGCGAGAGTAAAAGGTCGGCCTGACGAGGCCCAGTTCCTCAGTTGAAGCTAGCGGTCGACCTCCTTGGTTAGCCTTCCTGCCTGACTCCTTCGGGGAAGTCCTTCTTTACCTGGTCGAAGTGTATGTAAAATAAGGAATACAGGTCGTAAAGCTTTGAGCAAGGAAAATCAGAGCAGAAGATGCACAATCTAAGTGATCGCGAATAGGCACACTCCCTGATCTCGCAACCTTCATCGCTCTCCCAACAGCCGGGGCATTGCGACTTCTTTGATCCTTTGGCGTAGTAATAGGAACACCCACCGCAATAAAGCCCGCAAGCGGCGATGAGCTTATCCATTTTTTTAGACTGCATAATCCCCGCCTTTGTAGTAGATCGTCGCCGGGCAGCCGGGGCAGCGATTGAGCAAGGAACAGTCCTTGCAGATCGCACCGCAGGGAGCTACTTCAAGCTTCTCCTGTGACAACCTGAGTTCAAATTCAGGATATGTAATCTTAGCCTCGTCCGTTACCTGAAGGGTGACGTTTCTTAGCCCTGCGATCTCCGGTTCGTCCCGCACCCACTCCAGCCACCACAGATGCCTTTCAGGCACGAAGTAGACCGTTACCAACTGTCCCTCAAAGGCCCCGACGAATGCCACGTAGGGGCAGTCCTTGACGTCCTGGGCGCTCTGCTCAGCTTTCTCCGCCGAAGCGGCCTCCCCTATGACAAGCCCACAGATTATCTTCTTCTTCATCTTTGCCTCTTTTCATCGTCATTGCTCTCATCTTCCAGGAGTTTAGCGAGGTATTTGAGATTCTTTTCAATCTCCGACTTATCGCAAAGCGGGCCGTGGCCGGGCACGATCACCTCGATCTCAAGTTCCTTCAAGCGTTCCAAGGACCTGATCCATTCCCTCCAGAGCCTCTCATCCCCAAATCTGGTGGTGGGTGAATAGCCGGAGTAGATGGTATCTCCTGCGAATAGGATCTTCCTCTGCGGCAGATATACCGAGATGCAGCCTGTCAGATGCCCCGGAGTAGGTATGAGTCTTAGCTCTTCGCCGCCTACATGGATATCTATGATCTCATCTATCGTCCTGTCGGGGAGCACAAGTTCAACCTTCTGGAAGAACGTCCTGCCGAAATCGTAGCCCTGGGGCATCGTCGCCATCTCCTGCCAGAGCTTGTTGCGTGATTTGATCATCTCCTCGACATAGTCTTTGCCCTTGCTCTCCAAGAACTCTTTGGTGTGCCTATGGGCGATGATCTGGGCCCCTCTGGCCTTGAAGACGTGCGCGCCGAAGATATGATCAGAATGGTGCTCCGTAAGGATGATCCACTTGATGGGCTTGCCGGGTGCCGCTGTTTCGATAAATCCCAGGATCGTCAGGGCCGAAGAGTGAGTCCATCCGGTATCGATGATGACCACACCCTCGTCTGTCACAACGAAACCGGCATTTACGCCAATGGGGTGTGCTAGATCCAAGAGCGCATAAACATTATCGGCTAATCTCATACCTTGTTCACCTCCTGCTTGCCAAGCATCCCTATCCGCTTGTTATGGAGACATCTTCGATTCTAATGTAGGGGGCCACAAGCGATTCTATCCGCTCGGTCTCACGCGAAATCCCTGAAATCCGGGGCAAAAGCTCAAAGAGGTTCCCCGCCATCAGGGTCTCAATCAGAGGATTGGTGATCTCACCGTCCTTGATCAGAAATCCTCCCTTGACCACCCCGGAGAAATCTCCGCTCACCGGATTGGCGGTGCCGGCGAACCTGGTCACCAGCACACCTTCTTTGATCTCACTTATGAGTTCGTCTTTGCTTTTATCCCCTGCCTTGACGATTAAGTTGGTCGGGCCGATTGATGGAAGACCTCTTGCACCCCCGGAGGCATGACCGGTTGAGCGGCGGCCCTCTTTTCTTGCGGTATAGGTGTTATACATATACGTCCGCAGATAACCATCTTCAATGATCTTCAGAGCGGTAGGCGGCAAGCCTTCACGATCAAATGAGTACGAACCAGCGCCGCTCCCAAGCAGGCCGTTATCTTCAATGCTAAACGTGGAAGAGGCTACCCTCTCGTCAAGTTTCCCCGCCCACTTGCTCCTTCCTTTCTGGACGTTATTGGCGTTTATAGAATGCATGATCGGCCTCATCATCAGCTCGGCGGCAGCATTGGGTGAGAGGATGACTGTTCCCTTGAAGCTCTCACCTTTCTTTGCACCCAGAGAAGCAACCACACTTTTGGCAAACTCTAAAGCGATCCTCTTTACGTCGATCTCATCCACTAATCTTGTGGAGTTGGAGCGATAGTGTCGGCTTGAGATTTCCTCCCCGTCCCTGGCCATGCCCTCAATGCAGCAGAAGAAGTGACTCGCCTCCTCCACTTCTCTTATTCCTTTTGAGCTCACCACCCCCCGCCACTCAACCCTGGCGTCGAACGTGGCCAGCTCAACGATCACCCGGCTGTCGTAGTCCCTCGCAATCGCAAGCATCTCCTCTACCAGAGAGATGGCCTTATCCAACCCTAATCCCTCGATCTTGTCATCGTAAAGCCCGGGGACCCTCTTAATAGGCTTCGGTTCAGGGAGGATGTTATATTCGTCCCTCGGCGTGACCTGACTTAATCTTACAGCATCCCGAGCCGCTTCCTCGATCTCCTTTTCGTTTAAGACATTGACCGAGGCAAATCCCAACCCTCTGTTGGAGAAGGCGCGTATACCCACTCCATCCTCAACCTGACTGGTAGCGACCTTGATCTCATTGTTCTCTGCCCGGACGCTTATCTCCCTGCCCTGGGTTAGGAAGGCCTCAGCCTCATCAGCAGCAAATCCGAGCGATTTTTTGACTGCCAGTTCACCTAAATCTAAAATCTTCGTCATCTCCTCCCTCCTATGATTGCTTGACATCTCAAATAAGGCCCTCCGGCATCCACCCTGGCTGGCTGCGACTTCGCAGCGGTGGGGCCTTTCCCGCAGGTGCCAGCTCCCAGGCCGAAGCGGAACTCCTTACCCACTGCGTCCACCGTTTGCAGGACGTGGAAAGCCTGACCGCTGATGGCAACCCCACGCAGGAGCTCGCCTATACGGCCGTTCTCAATGCGATAGGCCTCCTGAACGTTAAACATGAACTCCGCATTGACATCAGTCTCTCCTCCTACCGCACCTTTTAAAAGATACCCCTCCTTTACCTCAGAAATCATCTCTTCCAGATCTCTGTCTCCCGGCTCAATATAGGTATTACGCATCCTGATCAAGGGGTCATTTGAATACTCAAACGCACGGGCATTGCCGGTTGAGGGCACGCCGAAAATCCCGGCGCTCTCCCTGTTGTGCAGGTAAGACCTTAGAATACCATCTTTGATGATCACCGTTCTCTCAGCGACCACTCCCTCATCATCGACAAGGACGACTCCCCCGGCGTGCTCTCCAAACTGTGATGGCCCGCTATCAACTAAGGTTACGATTTCGCTTGCTACCCTCCGGCCAATCTTACCCTTGGTGATTGCTCCGGAAAGAACGCGGTCGGCCTCCATCGGGTGGCCGATTGCCTCGTGAACAAGGAGCCCGACTATCCCCGGATCCAGGATCACCGTCGCCCTCTCTCCCTTTGGGTGCCTCGCCTTTAAAAGATCACTAGCTCTTTTGGCTACGATCTCCACCATCTCATCAGGCTCCTTTTTAAAAAGGTCCTTCCAGCCCCCTGTTGCCCCCAGGGCTTCAATAGCCATCACCTGCTCACCCCCATCAGCGGCCACACCGATCAATACGAACTCAGGCTTGGAATCAATTATCTCAGCCCGCGCGCCGTCCGTGGTTAGGATATATTTATGGTCGAGCATTTCACTATAAAAACAAGTAGCCGAAACGATGTGAGCAAAGGATCGCAGCCTGTCCTCGGTATTCCGCACCAAAGCCAGCTTCTCCTCAAAGGAGTGGTCGGTGAGCGGATCGTTTATCCTGGGAGTGAATTTGCCTTTAGCTAAATTAGCCTGCCCAAGCTTGACTTCTCCCTTCTTGCCCGATGCCTTAGCCCCACGAATAGCATCATAAATCGCCCTTTTTAGGTCTTCTTTATCAATCCGGCTGGTGCTGCTAAATCCCCAGCCACCCCGGTGGAGAACACGCACCCCGACGCCGCTATTGACAGTGGAGCCGGCAGCTTCCAGTTCCCCCTGACTGATGGAGATGCTAACTCTCCGCCGCTTATGATACCGCAGCTCGCCATAGTCTACATCGCTGAACTCACTCAACAGGTTTTCCAATAAATCAAGCATCGTTCCTCCTTTCTTCCCTTTTTGGCCAACAGCTAACCACTAAAAGCCCTATTCCTCGCATAATATGTGTTGTTTGAAGGATTGGATTTAGACCCTTCACAAAAATGGATGGCCCTGGGATAATTAGTACTACTTTGTTACTTGCACCAGGCGGTCAAGTTCCGAACCTGATCGATTCTGGTGAGGGCTAGTCACAGCACCCATTCCTCAATCCCCTCTGCTTTGGAAACTCCTTATTCTTCAGAGAGACAGGCCTAATTAACAAAGTAGTATTAGTCATGCTAGGCTAATTGGGGATAACTCCTGTTCCTCTTACGCCGGGTTAGGTGACTTCTATCGAAAGCCCGTCCGCTCTAGCCACCGGCGTGGACTTCTTACCCGCAGGATGTTCTACCACTTTTTGAATTGCTGACCCTCAGTATACAGACAGGACTTGGCCGTGTCAATCTTATTTGATCGAAAACTGAGCGGCAAAGAACCAGCACGTGCTCACTTTAACAAGAGCGCCGACTTCAAAATGATCAAAGAGGCCATTACACAGCCAAACAATAAAACAATCCGCCCTTTTGTTAAGTGCTCGCTCACTATGTGTGGGAGAGAAAGAGCAAGCTTCCTAAATTCGAGGATTCTGAATTTTTCTCGCATCTGGCTTTGCTAGAACTTTCGTCGCGTCTCACATTCGGAAAGCATTTCCTCCTGTCAAACACTGTCTTCTATGGTTAGCCCGCTTGCTTCTCCCAAAAACTCAGAGCCCTTTAGATTCTAATGATTCTAATGATTTGGCCGAATTGGGCATTCTCATCTACATAAAAGGGGCGACTGGTGATGGTAGTGGTCCGTTTATGTCTGGTACCGCTCCTAAGTGGTTCGTATTCCAGATGTGCCCGTAGTTTGAAAATACGAGCCGGATCGCCCATTTCGGAAAGTAGCTTTGGAACATCATTTTGCGAGCACAGAAGGATATGCCATATTAATCCGGGAGAGTGCGCCTCTACCCTGGACGGCGCACCCTTAATCCATTGTCCACCTTCGCCTCCTGCTTGACAGTCAGACCGGTAAAACGCGGTAACGGTTTTCCACGAATGAGAATTTAATGTATGGGGATCCACTCCTGCTATCTCTAGCCAAGCGCCGGTTACAAGGATCGCAACCAAGCCAGGATTGTGCAAAACGATCTGCCATTTTATGCCCCATTGCCCGATACCTTTCTCGCCAGGCACTGGGTGTTCGCCATAAATTGGACTCCGGTCCTCGGAGTAAGCAACAAGGTCAGGATCATAGGTCTTTGCGCTTATCTCGGCTAGCGTGTCCGTAGCCCTGCTGAGTCTGTATGCTGCCAGGGCATATAGCACAGTGGCTACAATAAGGGTAATGAAAGGCAGTTGCTCAACCAATCGATGTTGAATTATTACAGTTATTATACTCGCGGCTAGCAGGACAAACAGCACCAGAAACGGCAACCAGCGGATAAGTTTCTCCATAAAGTCCCTCCTCATGCAACAGTTTAGTTTTTCCAAAAAGTTTCAACCACTCCCGATTTATCGTGACTCTCCGGCACGGCGTATTGCCTTCATCCTGACACACCAGCTTGGAAAAGTCAAGTCTCAGTCTCTCCAAATTGCCTCGCTAAGGCCAACATTATAACAAATTCACACTTGATGAAACAATCCGCTAGAATGTGCAACGTATTCAGATTATTGACATTGCACACGCTTAGACTGTATCGTTAATACCATACCATACCATAATCAGCATAAAGGAGGCAAATATGGCACAAGCATATTGTGTTAAATGTAGGTCTAAGAAAGAGATGAAGGATCCGAAGTCTATAACAATGAAGAATGGTAGACCAGCGACTGGACATTGG
>JALPYG010000033.1 GCA_023271215.1 Dehalococcoidia bacterium | reverse complement strand
CTTGCTATTATCAAGAGAAAGCAGGTAACGCCAGCAAACACAGCTCCAACCTCTCCAGCCTCGGCTATCCACCCAACAGCATATAAACCGACAGGACCGCTTATAGCACTTATGAGCATCAATCTCGCGGCCACTTTTGGCTTTTCCAGAACTAATATTCCGCCAAGGACCCCCATACTAGGAAGGAGAAGAACCCCACTCCAAAAAGGAAAAGGAAGCTCCTCTATTCCTTGTATCCATTGTAGAACTCCCGAAACACCAAAAGCAATCACGCCAGCATAGAGCCCACCGATAATCCCGAGGGCCATGGCTACATATGTGGCAGCGGGACGTTTTTTGTCCGAGTTAATAAATGCAATGGTGGCTGCTATTATCAAGAGAAAGCACGCAATGCCACCAGCCACAACTCCATCCTCGGGTACCCCCCTAACAGCACCTAATAAAACAAAAGTAGGACCACCTATAGCACTTATGAGCATCAATCTCGCGGCCACTTTTGGCTTTTCCAGAACTAATATTCCTCCAAGGACCCCCATACCAGGAAAGAGAAGAACCCAAGTCCAAAAAGGAAAGGAAGCTCCTCTATTCCTTGTATCCATTGTAGAACTCCCGAAACACCAAAAGCAATCACCCCAGCAGAGAGCCCGCCGATAATCCCGAGGGCCATGGCTACATATATGGCAGCGGGACGTTTTTTCTCCGAGGCTAGAGCGAGGGCACCCCCTGGAACGAGAAAAAGGGTGTTCCAAAGGGGACTATCGATAAAGCCACTCCACTCTACTATGGAAGCCAGAAGCATTAATATCCCCCCGACTCTCGGCCTTGCCAGGGTCAATACTGCTCCCCCGATTGCCATAAGGAATGCAAGGATTCCTAAGACGGCCTCTACTGGGGGTAGGGGAACGAACAGAGGCTCCAAAATACGGCCCATACCAATAACTCCACCGAAAACCCCCAAAACCGCGGCCGCAACCTTGATAGATGGGCGTTTTCTAGTGACACCGACGGTGTAGACAGCTCCTGCAGCAAGAAGAGGAATGAATAGGAACATCAATCCCATCAATTTGACGTCCCAGGCAAACACCGCATAAGTCGCCATAGCAACCAGGATGGCAACTAGGACGCTTGGGAATATTAATTTCCTACTTACTCGGGGTAATTTCGTGCTTTATCCTCCTATTAAAAGTATATCACCACAGCGGGCGGCACACCTTAACCCAGGATGCTTCCACTAATGGAACATCATGCCGCTCAGATGGCCCGATGTTTTACAGAATTACAGCCTCCAAATGCCAGGACAGAACTTTTTAGGGCACTCTGAGGTCCCCGCGCAAAGGTCTCTGGATTTTGGCGGGGACCTCTTCCTTATACTAACCGGCCGCTGGATGTGTGATCAGGGCGCCACCCGGGTCTCATCCTGGGGGATTACCCACTCCCACAACTGTGGGGGAGTGCTCTGGCCTCGCGAGGCCGTACGCACCCCGTCCCTGTATACCCGGTGCCAGGTGGTGCTCGCCCACCAGCCAGCCCGCAAGGGAGCCCGGACAACTACATCCGCATCGTACTCGTGCGGCTGGGGGATGCGACATTGCTGATCGGTCCAGTTCCAGTCGCTGGCCTTTAGCACCCACTTTTGCCCATCCCAAAAGTATAGCCGTACCCAGACATAGACCTTGGTGCGACCCGCAGGCTGGGCGATATGTGCATTTGCTTCTGTATCTGCACGCGCTGCCACGTGGCCCCATGCCCCTATGTCTCGGTGTACATGATATGCGTCGCCGTGGCTGTCGGGCCCGTCCCGCCCGTCTGAATCCGGCTCCAAGGGGATTGTATCAGTTCGCCTCAGGTAATAGCTGATATGCTTGGCTTCATCTTCCACATATTTAGCCAGTTGGGAAGCCCAACGGGTCTGTTCAGCCTTCGGCAGGTCGTGGTAAAAGTTCTGCAGTACTTTGACTATCAGTTCCAGCCGAGACATTTGTTTGATGAAGGAACCTATGAAGCTGGAATCCATCCGTTGCGTTTTGGCGTCTATCGACAACTGGGCCAGAGCATCGTCAGTAATGGCATGGAATTCCTCTTCCAAAAGGTTACGTCCGGTCTTGGCTTCGTATTCTAATAGACGCTCTCGATTGTAATATATCGTCCGTTCAGAAAGACTAATCTCACCCAGATTCTCCTGCCCCAAAGCATAAGACGTGAGTAAATTGAAGTGGAACTGCTCCAGCAGTTCCTGGTCAGTATAGTCAAACATCCCCTTGATGATCTCTAGCCCAACCCAGATATTGACCGGAAAGTTAGGGCGGCTTTCCACCCTGCTGTAGAGTTCAGCATGCTTGTCCCTGCGAAGGCAGGGAGCGGCGCTCATTAATCTTCTCAAAGATCAGTCGTCGAAAGGCCGGAGCCCAGCTCCTGTCCATCATCTTCTTTACCCCAACAGGAAGCTGGTGCACTGTGCCAAACAGGCTCATCTGCCGATGTTTCTCGTTCTGTCGGAACATCTCCTATCCCTCCTGAGTTGCATAACCTCCCTTTCAAGTTTATACTATAAACTGTTCCTTATGCAATACGTGCGTAACCTTTTTGCAGTAACGCCATCCTTTTATTAGTTTAGATAACCTAAATGAAGCTCATTATGTTTGCGCTCTTATGAACTCAGCGCCATTCAATTTTGCAGTTCAATCACATACTCAAAAGAGCGGAAAAAGCTTTGCACAACCCAATGTTCTTACGCACATCCGCATTCCCAAATTTGACCCTGCCAATACGGTTCACCAAGACCTTTCTGGCCTATCGCAAAACGCGCACTACGCCACGGAAATAGGTGATCTGGTCGGCATTAAGGAGCTTGAGCAACGGATAGATGAGCTTGCTGCCTAAATCTGGGGGCTGACCCGAGAGGAACTCAAGGAGATTCAAACAGCCCTGGAAGAAATAGCCGCTATGAACCACCAGAGCACAAGTTGGTGAAGGTTCTTGAGGGCGACCTGAGGGCAGGCCTGGGAGGGTGTAGTCTAACATGTGGTATGGTATAATTAGAGTGATGGCGAAAGGATTCGGAGGTTGCAATGGCCAAGAAAGGTATAATCGTCATTGCCATAATAGCCATAATAGCGCTGATAACTGTGTTTGCAGCGTTTGGCCTTAACTGCTTTGAGCAACCCCCGCCCGATATCGTTGAACAAGAACCACCACACCGGGCCTATCTCAAAGGTTTTTTGGCCGACACCGGATTGACATTTGTCCCTGTGGTAAGGAATGATTTTGCCTATTACGAGCTGCATACCGCTGACCAGCAGTTGGCAGGATTCGTCTTGTTGGGAACTGAGGAGGGGTGGGGCGGGCCGATAAATCTGTTCGTTAAGACGGATGCAGCAGGAGTAATTCAGCACGTCCATGTGTGGCACCATACAGAAACACCCATTTATGTAGAAGGGATGGATGCCTTCCTGGCAACATTTGCGGGTTATAAAGCAGAGGCGGAGCTTATCTGGCAAGAGGATGTACATGGAATTACCGGAGCGACGGTCACCGCAGAGGCGATCATCGCTGCAGTTTATGGACCCGGAAGGGCGGCTCGTCAAAAAGGGATATTCATACAACGAGAGTAATTACTTAGGTTCAAGGTTCAGGGGTTCACGGTTCAAGGTTAAAAAACGGTTTACAGTTCACGGTTTACAGTTAACGGTTAAAAACCGTAAACAGTAAACTGGTAACCGTAAACTGGTGACTGGTGCGCTGGTGCTCTATTGAATGGTGCTCTGGTGACTGGTGCTCTTTAAGGAGGAAGAGTGCGATGGGATGGGAGCAGATAAGCTTTTCCTTTGTATTCGGTGCATTCAGCAGTATAGGGGTTTGTCTTGCTACGTGTACGCCTATCTTAATCGCTTATCTGATCTCAACGGAAAAAGACCCGCGCAAATTTATCGGCTGGTTTCTCCTCTTTATCGCCATGCGCGCAGTCGCATTTATCGCCCTAACGCTTCTGATATTGTTGCTCGGTCGACTGGCCCTTGACTTCCTCAAGGAATACGCGCTGGTGCTCCACATCGTTGGGGGAACATTTATCGCTGCAGCAGGAGCGTTGATCTTCTTCAATATCGGCACAAAACTCCGTTTTTTTCGCACAAAATCGCAGGGATTTCTCTCTCTGGCGATGCTCTTTGGTATAAAGCCCTGTCTGCCCCATATCGGTATATGGGGTTACATCTTAACGGCGGTAGGTGCACCGATGGTCGAGGGCGTTATCGCACCAGAAGAAGCGGTATTCCAATCGGCGGTCGTTGCGGTGTCGTTTTCCCTCGGAGAGAACGTCGTTCCCGTTATCCTCGGTGGTTTGGGCGGAAAGTCGATTCGCTACTTCCGCGGCAGGGGTTTTGGTATAGCTACTAAAGCAGGTGGAGTTGTCCTATTCATACTCGGAATAGCATTTATCTTTTACGAAAGAGTAGCTCCGGTCATCGCACGGATTTTCGCCTGAAGGGGTGGTCAACATGGCGGGCAGGCAGCGGCGCAAAATACTGTACTGGTTGATTCTTCCCGTGCTCATCGCCGGAATCCTTGTTGTGATTGGCGACCATTTTGGCAAGCAGCGGCAATACCAACCGGTGTTACCCGAGGCAGGTGCGCGCTTCGGGGATGTCGTTGTTGATCCTGCTGCCAGAGAGATTCGCTTTTATGGCGAAATTCGGCAGAATGAGGGTTGGGTACGCTTCCTCGTCTATCTTTGTAGCTATAGATGGCTGAAGGAGGAAGCAGCGATTACCTCACCAGCTTATCTCACCGATCTGCAAAAGGCGATCGCCCTGCTCGATTGGCAACTGTGGGATCAATTATGGTTTAGGGAAATAACCGGCCAGGAGATAGAGGTTTCCCTCAGATGGCAAGGGGGTGAGGCTGATGCGAATGAACTGATACAACTGCCTTACCATCTGGGGATGGGCGATTTGATATTTCTGGGTTCGCCTCTCTTTGACCCGCTCTTTCTTGCTCGCTGTGCTCAAACCACAGTCTGTGTTGCGCTAAAGCAGCGTCCCCAATGCCCGCTGTTTTTTCTGCAGGAGAGTGTAGAAGAAAAGTTCACTCGCGCTGGCGGTGCCGCTGGATACCATCTGAACTCCGAACGATTGCCGCCACCCGGAACCAGAGTCACCGTCATTATCCGGGTTCCCGACCTTGTGGGAGGTAGATGATGGATGAGGTGCTCAAACTATTCATCCTGGGAATTACCGTCTCCTTTGGACCGTGTATCGCTCACTGCTCCCTGGTGATATTGCCGTATATCGCCACCACCACACAGAACTGGAAGGGTGGACTCAGGGCGATATTGACGTTTTCGGTTGCGCGCCTGGCTATCTACGGAGCACTGGGGCTGCTGGCGGGTCTAGCGGGGCGGGCCATCATTGAGCATCTGCTGCAGTTTGAGCTGCAAATAATGGTTGCCGGCGGGGTGCTTATCGCTTGTCTGGGGATTTATATCTTCTTGCGCAAAAATGAGACGTCCCATCGTCGAGTTACCGCTTGCGCGCACCGTGCCGATATCAGAGGCTCCGCCCTGCTGGGACTCTTTGCCGGAATATTGCCCTGTCTGCCACTTTTAGGTGTACTCACCTTTACCGCACTCTATGCCCAGGATGTGTGGCAGGGCGCATTCTATGGATTGGCCTTCGGTGCGGGAAAACTCTTTTCGCCGCTTATCGTGTTAGGAATGTTGGCCGGCAGCGCCCCGGCACTTCTGACACGCTACGGCAGGGCATTCAGCTATTTCACGAAGCTCTGCGGGGCTGTCCTTGTCCTCATCGGATTCAGCTTGATCGTTCCGGGATTGCTGCCCCAGTGGTAGTAAATTAGGAGGTGTTGATATGCGGAAAATATTGCTCTCACGCCCCATCTTAGTCACTATCATTGTCAGCGCTACTTTGATCGGACTGATACTTGGATTCTTAAGGCCCGATGCCGCCCTGCCGGAGCAGCCCGCCTTACGCCTTGTTGACCTGCCGGGACACGAGCCTATCGCCTTTGAACACGAGGCGATGTTCTTCCAGGAAATGGCCGATAACAAGGTTCAGTGTCAACTCTGCTTTCTGAACTGTATTATCCCCGACGGTCACCGCGGCATCTGCCGGGTGAGAGAGAATCACGCCGGCCGGCTTTATACACTGGTTCACAGTCGCGTGGTCTCCTGGCAGGTAATGCCGGTGGAGAAAGATACGATGAAACACTTGCTCCCCGGGGCAAACGTTTTTGCTATTGCCACCGCCTCGTGCAACCTTCGCTGCAAGCAGTGTCACAACTGGCGCATTACGCAGCAATACCCGGAAGAGCTCCGCTACCTCTATTGGTCACCAGAAGAGATAGTGCGACGTGCTATCGAGAGTGAAAGCACCTTTATCAGCGGCACGATGAACGAACCGACTGTATTCTTCGAGTATTTATACGACATATTCCAACTCGCACAGAGAGCAGGGATCAAAACGATGTTTCGCACTAATGCGATGATCAACCCGGAACCGCTGGAGACCATTCTACAATATACCGATGCCGTTTCACTGGATCTCAAGGGATTCTGCGATGATTTCCACCGCCAGGTGCTGGGAGGGGAGCTTCAGCCGGCCTTAGACACGCTTAAAATATTACGCGACTCCGGGGTCTGGTTCGAGATCACCAACCTGATCATCCCCACCTTGAATGATGATGTGGACGATATCCGCCGGATGGTCGAATGGATCAAGGAAAACCTGGGGCCGGATGTTCCGATGCACTTCAACCGGTTTTTTCCCGCATTCCAACTCACCCATCTGCCGCCGACTCCTGTAAGGACGTTAGAGCAAGCGTACAGCATTGCCCGGGATGTCGGTTTGAACTTTGTATACATCGGCAACGTTCCCGGCCATCCGAGCAATTCTACGTTCTGCCCGGGTTGCGGAACGCGACTGGTTCATCGCACCCACTTCACTATATTGTATAATAGAATTGTCGACGGGAGGTGTCCGGATTGTGGACATCGCATTTCGGGGGTGTGGAAATGAAGAAACGAACGTTGATTTTTATGTTTGCTGCGATTGCGATCATCGCTGCCGCCCTTCTTATGGCACCGGATGATCCCGTACCAACGCTGATTCATCAGCCAGTCACTCGTGTTGAAGTCAGGGGCATGGAAGCGAGATTCTGGCAACAACTGGACGATGGGCGGGTTCAGTGCCTGCTCTGCGTGCACTACTGCATCGTTGCACCAGGGGAGCGCGGCATCTGCCGGGTGAGAGAGAACAGAGAAGGACGCCTCTATACCCTGGTCTACGGCCTCCTCGCCTCCACTATGATTGCTCCGATCGAAAAAGACGGAATGCAGCACGCCCTTCCGGGAACTGATGTCCTGGCTATCGCTACTGCGGGGTGCAATTTTCGCTGCAGGCAATGCCATAACTGGACCATCACTCAACGCGGACCGGAAGATGTAAGGGCGCGCTGGTTTACTCCGCAAGAGGTGGTGGATTTAGCGCTGCGCAGAGGAGCGCGCACGATTACCGGAACGATCAACGAGCCGACCGTCTTCTTTGAATTCCTTTACGATGTTGCTGTCTTAGCCAGGCAGCAGGGCTTGCGGATGCAGTTTCATACCAATGCGGCGATCGCCGAAGAACCGCTGCGGGCATTGCTCCAACGGCTCGACCAGGCGGTAGTAGATCTTAAGGGGTTCTGCCCTGCTGTCTATCGAAAATACTTCGGTGGATGCCTCGATTCAGTGCTCAGAACGCTCAAGATCATCAAAGAAGAGGGGGCGCACCTCGAAATCACCAATCTCGTCATTCCCACGGTTAACGACTGCACGGACGAGATCAGGGCGATGAGCGAGTGGATTCTGGAGTATCTGGGGCCGGATGTCCCGCTGCACTTTACCCGCTTTGTTCCTGCATTCAGATTGACTCATCTTCCCCGTACCCCGGTAAGGACGCTGGAAAAGGCGCGCCACATCGCCAGGGAGGTGGGGATAAACTTCGTCACCATCGGTAATGTCCCCGGGCATCGCTACAATTCCACTTTTTGCCCGTGCACCGGCAAGAGACTGATACACCGTGTCCATTTTACAGTGGTGTATAATAGGGTAACAGATGATGGAAGATCACCATTCTCCGGCCGTCCTGTGCCGGGGATTTGGGAATAATAAATGTAAAAATGAGAAATGAAAATGCAAAATGACAAATCAAGATTTAAAATTGAATTTAAGAAAAGGTTATATACGTTTACTCTCAAGCTTATAGAGTTTTTAGACAAATTGCCGAAAGACAATGTTTCCAGGAGAATTGGCGATCAATTACTTCGGAGTGGTATAAGTATTATAGGTAATTATATTGAAGGGCAGTCAGCAAGCAGCAAGAAAGATTTTACTAATTACTTTAACACGTCACTCAAGTCGGCCAATGAGAGCAAATTGTGGTTTGCTTTACTTCGTGATAGCCATCGTGTTAAGCAAGAGGATGTGGACTGGTTCTTAAAAGAGTTAAATGAAATCTCTAAGATTTTTGCCTCAAGCATTTTGACTCTGAAAGAGAAAAAATAATTTTGATAGAAAATAATTTTGATATTTTATATGTAATTTTGCTTTTTAATCTTTGATATTTGCCATTAAAAGGGGGTGGAAAAATGATCTCAAATCTCAAAAAGGCTGTGGGGGTGGTGATATTCTTGGTCATGGTTGCTGGCGCTGGGGCCATGGGATGCCCTGAACCCGCAGTGCAAGAGACTATACGCCGAGACGTAATCATCAGTCTCCCTTCTCCGCGTCACACAGGCGAAATGTCAGTGGAAGAGGCGATTTTCCGGCGCCGGTCAATACGCCGTTTCACTGACGAACCGTTGACCCTGGAGGAGGTATCACAGCTTCTGTGGTCAGCAGGAGGAAAGACGATCGACGGGGTAACCGGAGCGACGCGTGCCTTCCCATCTGCCGGTGGGCTATACCCATTCGAGATATATCTCGTTGCCGGCAACGTAACTGGTCTAACTGATGGAGTATATCGGTTCAGATGGCGGGATCACTCGCTCGAGATGATAAAGGAAGGAGATTTTCGCCAGGAGCTGATGGTAGCCTCGCTCAGACAGAGGTTTGTGCACCAGGCGCCGGTGAGCATCGTCTGGGTCGGTGATTTCGCCAAAGTCGAAAGAGTTTACGGAGCTCGAGGGGTAAAGCGCTACATCTCGATGGATGTCGGCGGGGCCGGTCAGAACGTCCATCTTCAGGCAGAAGCCCTGGGTCTGGGCACAGTGATCGTGGGGGCATTCCGTGACCGAGCTGTCCAGGATATCCTGGGCACAGAGCTTACACCCCTGTACGTCATGCCGGTGGGAAGGAGAGGATAGATGAGGAAGGGCATCTTGATCCTTACGATGGCGGCTATTGTGGTCACCGGAGTGATCTGGCTTTTTCCGCTGTGGCAGGATCCGCCTCCATGCAGCATCGAGCCGGAGGCGGCACTGCCAGTCGGTCCTCGACCGGCGCGGTACTGGCAGGAGCTTGATAATAGCAAGGTGTGGTGCCAGCTTTGCCCGCATTATTGCGTTATCCCGGAGGGAGGACGCGGCCTGTGCAGGGTGCGCGAGAACCGTGAAGGCGTGCTCTATTCCCTCGTTTATGGAAAGCCCGTGGCCGTCGGCATCGGCCCGATTGAAAAGGCGCCCTTTCATCACTTCCATCCCGGACATAGACGCCTGACAATCGCTACTGTCGGTTGTAATTTGAGATGCAAACACTGCCACAACTGGCACATTTCGCAGCGAGAGTTCGAAGAGGTGAGATACCGTCCCCTCTCACCGTATGAAATCATTGCTGCGGTGAAAAGGGCTGGCCTAAACTCTGTCTCCTTTACCTATACCGAGCCGACGGTCTTCTTTGAATATATGTATGATATAGCGGAGTTGGCACAAGCTCACGGCATGAAGACGACGCTCGTCACCAATGGGTTTATCAGTCCTGAGCCGCTGCGGGCGCTCCTCCAACACATGGACGCGGTAAGGGTAGACCTGAAGGCGTTCACCGAGGAGTTCTATCGAGAGATAAGCAGAGCATCGCTGGCGCCTGTTCTTGATACCCTGAAAATCATCCAGGAAGAAGGGGTATGGCTGGAAATCATCAATCTCATCATCCCGACGCTCAATGATTGCCCGGCGGAAATTAGGGCGATGTGTGAATGGATTCTGGAGAACTTAGGACCTGACGTCCCTCTCCATCTAAACCGCTTCCACCCTGCCTTTAAAATGACCCATCTTCCGCCGACCCCGGTGGAGACACTGGAGATGGCGCATCGAATTGCCAGAGAGGTGGGGATAAACTTCGTCACCATCGGCAATCTTCCCGGGCATCGCTACGACAGCACCTTTTGTCCCGCTTGCGAAGCAAGATTGATCCACCGTATTGGCTTTTCTGTCCTGGAAAATAACATCGAAGAAGGAAGGTGTAAATTCTGTGGCAAGGAGATTCCCGGCGTCTGGGAGTAAAAAGGTGAAGTGGATAATAATCCTGATTGGGGGATTGATCCTCCTGGGAGGAGGCGTGTTGTTGTCGTCGGCGATGCAGCAGGAAATTACCCCACAGCAGGCGGCCATTGAAGCAAATAGCAATTTAACACCAGCGCGGTTCTACGAGCCACTCTCCGATTACAGAGTGCGCTGCACGCTCTGTTTCCATAAGTGTATTATTTCTCCTGGCATGCCAGGTATCTGTCGCGTACGCATAAATCACGAGGGACGGCTGTATACCGTCGTCTACGGCCGGCCGGCCGGTTTGCAGACCGACCCGATCGAAGCTGAGCCGATGTACCATATGATACCGGGGCATCGCAATCTTGGCGTTTTCACCGCATCTTGCAATTTTCGCTGTAAACAGTGTCACAACTGGCACATTACTCAGCGGGGGCCGGAGGAGGTGCGGGCGCTGCGGTATACTCCAGAGGAAGTCGTTGCCGAAGCGATCAGGCGGAGAAGCCGGTCCATCTCACACACGATAAACGAGCCAACAGTTTTTTTTGAGTTTATGTATGATATTTCCGTGATAGCCCGTGAGGAAGGGCTGCTTAATCTTTTTCACTCCAACGGAGCAATTGCCCCGGAGCCGCTCAGAGCAATCTTAAAGCATATGGATGGAGTTGTCATTGATCTAAAGGCGTTCTGTGATGACGTCTACCGTGATATCTTTAGCGGTGAGCTGGCTCCTGTCCTTGAAACACTCAAAATCATCAGGGAAGAAGGAGTACACCTTGAAATTGTCAACCTCATTATCCCCACAATCAACGACTGTATGGATACAATCAGAGCGATGTGTGAGTGGATTCTGAAGCACCTCGGACCGGATGTCCCGCTCCACTTTACCCGTTTTCATCCTAACTTTCGGCTGACTCACCTTCCACCGACGCCGGTGGAGACGCTGGAAGAGGCGCATCGCATCGCCAGGGAAGTGGGAATAAACTTCGTCACTCTCGGCAACGTCCCCGGTCACCGCTACAACAGCACTTTTTGTCCTGCTTGCGAAGAGAAATTGGTTCATCGCGTCGGCTTTTCGGTCCTGGCGAACAATATCGAGAAGGGAAGGTGCAAATTCTGCGGCCACAAGATTCCCGGCATCTGGGAGTAAAAAGTGAGGTGTAGTTATGAATAAAGACAAATGGGGAATAGTCCTACGGGTTTTTGGTGCCATTTTTTTCGGCGTGATTATCTTGGTTGCTTTTTGGGTCGCGTTGTACGGTTGGCAACAGGTGCCGATGGTGCCAGATGTGCCGCAAATACCTGACAGAGAAGTGCTACCGAATGTTGGACTGCGAGAGGCAATGTTCTGGGAGGAGCTGGAGGACAACAGGGTTCTCTGTAATCTCTGTTTCCACCGCTGCGTCGTTCCTGTCGGGAGACGCGGGGCATGCCGGGTGCGGGAGAATATTGCTGGCAGATTGTACAGCCTGGTTCACTCTCGCCCATCGTCGGTGATGATCGATCCGATCGAAAAAGAGCCGCAGCTCCACCACCGCCCGGGAACTGAGATCCTTTGCGTTGGGACCGTGGGATGCAATTTTCGCTGCATGCAATGCCACAACTGGACCCTATCACAGGCAAGCCCCACTGACCTGCGCGTCTTTGACCTACCTCCGGCGCAACTGGTGGAACTGGCTCTGGAACGAGGGGTCACGGCGATCTCGTTTACCTATAATGACCCCATCGTCCTCTTTGAATATGTCTACGACACCGCGGTCCTGGCGAGAGAGGCAGGAGTTGGACTCATCTGGCATTCAAATGGCGCCATCGCTGAAGAGCCGCTGCGCAAACTTCTCCAGTATACTACGGCGGTAACTATTGACCTCAAGGGGTTCTGCGAAGAAGTCTATCGGGAGATCTACAGCGGGGACCTCTCTTACGTCCTGAGGACACTGAAAATTATCAGGGAAGAAGGGGTATGGCTGGAGATAGTCAATCTCGTTATCCCCACCATCAATGATTGTATGGATACAATCAGGGCAATGTGTGAATGGATTCTGGAGCATCTCGGACCGGACGTCCCGCTACATTTCTCCCGTTTCTTTCCCGCATATCGGCTGACCCATCTTCCCCCTACCCCCATAGAAACACTGGAGGAGGCTCATAGAATCGCCAGAGAAGTGGGACTCAATTTCGTCACTATCGGCAATGTCCCCGGGCACCGCTACAATTCCACTTTTTGCCCGTGCACCGGCAAACGACTGATTTACCGCATCCATTTCACAGTGATCTATAACAGGGTGGTTGATGGCAGATCGCCCTTTTCCGGTCGCCCGGTGCCTGGAATCTGGGAATGAATAAGCGCCTCATTTTTGCTGCCCTGGCCACCGGTTTCAGTGGCATGGCGATACAGCTCCTGCTGCTGCGGGAGCTGCTGGTGGTCTTCCACGGAAATGACCTGGCAATAGGGATTATCTTTGCCAACTGGCTTGCCTGTGAGGCCTTCGGGGCATTTTTCATCGGGAAGAGAATCGAGCACGCCAGAAAAAGGGTCAGAGCTTTTATCTCTTTATCTATTCTGTTTGCCCTCTTTGCGCCGCTTGCTCTTTATCTGGTGCGGACAGTGCGAGACCTCCTTGGTGTGGCGCCCGGTGTGGGGATGGGAGTATTTCCCATTCTTTACTCCTCTCTTCTCATCCTCTTTTTGCCCAGCCTCCTGCACGGTGCGTTATTTGTTTTTACCTGCAAGCTATGTGACCAGTTTGCATCCCCTGAACATGGTGAAGGCGCATCCTCGATCGGCCGGGTATATGTGTGGGAGACCATCGGCCATATCGCTGGGGCAGTGGTATTTACCTTTCTCCTGATCCCCCTTTTCCATTCTTTTGCCATCGTCTTTGGGATGGGTGTCTTGACCCTCATAGCATCAGTTGCCCTGACCACTTTTCAGGAAAGAGCCGTGAAGCGAAAAACCCTCGCTGTGCTTACGGCTGTTGTGGCGGTATTCGTTTATCTCATCGCTTCCGACGGCGATGAGCAACTTCACTACCATGCGATCGCGCGTCAATGGCCGGACAAAGAGGTGATCCATCATCAACATTCGCCCTACGGCAATGTCGCGGTAATCGAGCGCGAAGGGGAGTACACCTTCCTTACCGACGGTATCCCGGTCTTTACCACTCCTACGCCTGATATAGTGCGGGTGGAGGAATTCGTCCATTTCCCGATGCTGGCGCATCCCCGGCCGGAGAACGTGGCCGTACTCGTCGGAGGGGCAGGCGGGGTGATCAGCGAAGTCCTTAAATATCCCACAATAGAGCGGGTTGACTATACCGAGCTCGACCCCTTGCTCATTGACCTGGTGCGGAAATACCCCACTGCGCTCACCGAGGCAGAACTGGGCTCTCCACGCGTAAGGACGCTGCACGTAGACGGCCGCCGGTTCCTTGAGGTAACCCCGTATCAGTACGATCTAATCTTTGTCGGTATTTCCAATCCGGAAAACCTGCAGGTGAACCGGCTCTTTACTGCCGAGTTCGCTTCACTTGCGAAAGAGAGGCTGAGGGAGGATGGAATCCTGGTGGTTAGCCTCCCCGGCTCGCTGACCTATCTCTCGCACGAGCTGAGGAACTTGAATGGAGTGATCATTAATACCTTGGAAAGCGTCTTTCCATATCTTTACATAATTCCGGGTTATCACAACATCTTTCTGGCTTCCACGACGAAGGATGTTACGATGATTCATGCCGCCCTCCTCTATGAAAGACTGGGGGAACACCAACTGGATTTGCGGCTCATCACCCGCCCTCATCTCGAAGTAAGGTTAGCCCCGCGCTGGTTGGAGTGGTTCTTAGAATCTATGTATGGTGCGACTGAGGAGATCAATCGCGATTTCCGTCCCAAGGGCTTCTTTTACAGCCTTGCCTATTGGAATGCGATGTTCTCCCCCTATTTGAGCGATTTCTTCAGGTGGCTGGAGGGAGTGGGGCTGTCGCTTTTTGCCATTGTGATTGCCGCGTGCACCGCCATCCTGTTGGCGCTCAGGTGGCAAGTTGCCAGTCTTAAGAGACTCGTCATCCCTTACTCCATTGCCACCACCGGCTTTGCCGGCATGGCCTTCGACCTGCTCCTCATCTTTGCCTTTCAGGTGCTCTTCGGATTCGTCTTTCACTGGATCGGGCTTCTGCTGGCAGCGTTCATGGGTGGTGTCGGTGGCGGTGGCTTTGTGATGACCGCCCTCTTGCCGCACATCAAGGACGACCGTGCTCTCTTTATCAAGCTGGAGATCGCAGTGGGACTCTTTGCCGTCCTCCTGCCGCTGGTTATCCTCGCAGTTGCGCCCTATTTAGGGAATCCGGTGGTATTTGCTCTTGCGCAACTGCTCTTTCTCCTGCTGGCATTTATCGCCGGTGCGCTCATCGGCCTCAAGTTTCCGCTGGCGAGTAAAATGTATTTAGCCCACTCTCCCAATTTAAGCCGCACGGTCGGCCTCCTCTATAGCGCTGACCTCCTGGGCGGATGGAGCGGAGGCATCATCGCCGCAGTGGTGCTGCTACCCGTTCTAGGACTGGTAGGTACCTCACTGGTGATGGTGATGATCAAAGCAAGCAGCCTCATTATGCTGACAACTTCATTCGAGGGGAAACGGGTGAGATAGATGGAAGATACGATCACCGGCAGGGATCGCGGGCTCGTCTGGGTGGCATCGGCACAACTTGCCGCCCTTTTGCTGGGGACGGGTCTCTGGCTGCTGCTCGCCATACTCATTCATCCCCTGGCCTACGGGCACTTGATCTGGCTGGTGTCGATTGCGACGATCCTCTCCACCCTCTGCACCTTCGGCCTGGGTAAAACCGTGATCACCCATCTGCCGGCGGAGAAAGACGGCAAGCTCGTGAGCAGCTCGGTGGCAGTCGTTGTTATCCTCAGTCTGATTGCCGGAATAGCAGTCTCAGTTGTTCTGGAACCGGCGGTCGGTTTGCTCACCATTGGGCTATCGCTTTTCTCGATCACGGTTCACCTGGAGCTGGCGAGCCGGAAGTATGGAGGTTACCTCCGGGCATGGGTCGGGACACGGTTGCTTTGCCTTCTCCTCCCGGTCCTTTTCTATCTCCTCTGGGGATCAATAACTGGGATCCTGGTCGGACTGGCCCTTGCCTATCTCCTCTTTGGTGGCAGGGCTCTTATGCACCTCCTGCGCTTAAGACCTGATTTTCGGAAAATCCGGGGAACTCTCAAATTCACGCTCGGTGTTCTGGGAACCGACATCAGCAGGGTGTCTACGAGCTTCCTCGACAAGATACTGATAGGAAAGCTCTTCGGAATGGCAGTGCTCGGATATTACCACTTCGCCTTCCGCATCTTCCTCCTGTTCGGGATACTACCTCAAATCACGTTCTTCTACCTCTTATCCGAGAAAGCCGCCCGGAGGAATACGGAAAAGATTGAAAAAATGGCGGTTATCGCTTCCTTTGGACTGGCTGCGGCTACCTACTTCTTCGCGTATTTAGTTGTTC
>JALPYG010000032.1 GCA_023271215.1 Dehalococcoidia bacterium | reverse complement strand
ATCTCGATGGATTGATGGACACCTGCGATGGGTTTGCCGTGAGGAGCTCGGCTGTCGAAAGGCTCGAGGTCATGGCCGATAGCCGGGTGGGTGGTTTCGGGGTGGTGGGGGCATGTTGCCTTATCCTGCTTAAAGTTATCTCGCTGATAACCATACCGGTGGGTTTGAGAGCGGTGGCACTCCTCTTGACGCCTGCCCTCAGTCGATGGAGTGCTGCCTACGCTATCACAGCCTTCCCCTCAGCTAAGAAGGAAGGCCTGGGACAGACGTTCAAGGCCAGGACAAGCTGGCTGAATATAGGCATGGCGACGGTGATTGCTGCGGCTTTAGCCGCGACTTTCCTGGGTTATGTCGGGGCAGCACTGGTGGTTGTGGTCTGGGTTATCACCTTTCTGCTTGCAAGAATTCTCAGCTTGCGCCTCGGCGGACTTACGGGAGATACCTACGGTGCCGTAATTGAGCTTTCCGAGGTGACGAATCTGATTCTGATCATCGTAATCGGCAAATTGGGAGGAACAAGTTGGCTAGACTTATACTTGTAAGACACGGAGAGACGGAGTGGAATAAGTCGTTTCGGTATCAGGGCCACAGCGACATCCACTTGAATGATAATGGGATCGAACAGGTGGCAAGGGTGAGAGATCGCCTTGCCAGCGAGAGGATAGACGTTATCTACTCCAGCGACCTCTCCCGAGCGTGTGAAACCGCTGAGATCATCGCCTCGATGCACGGCATGGTAGGGATCTGTCAATCGCCGTTATTGAGGGAGATGAACTTCGGCCAGTGTGAAGGAATGACCTTCGATGAGATTAAGGAGCGCTACCCCGGGATCGCCGGCGATCCTAAGGCCTGGAGAACCAGGAGTCCCGAAGTGCATCTCCCTGACGGGGAGAGCATAGCTCAACTTGCTGCCAGAGTGGCCCGATTCGCCGGGAAGCTCAAGGAGCACAAACCAGAGGAAACGGTGTTGGTGGTGGCTCACGGGGGCTCGCTGCAAGTGCTTATCTGTATCCTGCTGGGAATCGGCCTGGAGCACTGGTGGCAGGTGCGCCTCAGCAGCGCCTCGGTGACTATCATGGATATCTCACCTGAGGGAGCGGCGTTCGTCGTGCTGAACGATACCTGCCATCTCAGGTAGATAGACTGTACCTACTCAGGTTGTCAGGCCTGCCCCTGGCCGCAGGCCCAGGGGTTCACGGTTGTTCGCCTAACCGTTCAATCTTGATGGGTCTAACCTTGAACCCCGGAACCTTGAACCTGAGTAGTTATGCGGGATGATCGAACTTCAGCCTTCGGACTTCAGCCTTCAGCCTATCCACTAAGCTCAATGGCTCAACAGAGCCAGAATCTCCTGTGGTCGTTCGATCAGCGCCCGTGCCCCGTTATCCTCCAGCTCCTCCCGTGACCTGAAGCCCCAGAGCACTCCGAGCGGGTACATACCGGCGGCGATGGCTGTCTTCATGTCGATAGCGGAATCCCCGACGTATAGGATTTGCGACGGCGGGATGCTCAAATAGTCGGCTACCTGATGAGCGCCTGTGGGATCTGGCTTGGGCGGAATTCCGTTGTGGAGCCCTAGAACGATCTCGAATGTCCATTTGGGCAGAAACTCAACTACACATTTCCTGGTGAAATCGTCTGGTTTGTTGGAGAGCACAGCCATTTTCAGATGGCGCACCGCCAGTGCATCGAGCATCTCAGCCACACCGTCGTATGGCTTCGTCTTCACCTTCCAGTTACGGCCGTACTCTTCACGAAATCCCTCCACGCACTCCGCTATGGTATCGTCGTTTCGGCTCTCTTGAGGCAGTATCCGGGTAACAAGGGTGGGCACTCCGTCGCCCACGAAATAGCGGTAGTCTTCTACGCTGTGTGTGGGGAAGTGGCGTTTCGCCAGCACAGCATTTGCGGAGTCGGCAATATCTTCCAGCGTGTCAAGGAGCGTTCCGTCGAGATCGAAGACTACAGCTTGAAAGCGCATTCCATTCGTCCACTGCAATTTCTCGTTCAAGAATAGATTCTGTCTCCCGAAGCATCATCCTCAGTTGTGGGATAGAATAGTCACATTCCGAGCATATCTCAAGTTCTTGCCGACAGAAGTCAAATGGCTGGGGGAAAGGAAAAGAAAAAGCGACCCCGAGGGGATTCGAACCCCTGATCTCCACCGTGACAGGGTGGCATGTTAGTCCGCTACACTACGGGGCCATAGAGTCTGATTGAATTGTATCAGTCTTTCCCTTACGCTGTCAAGGTTGCTGACTCATCTTTGGTAAAGACAAGCCCCTCTGCCCCCCGTTCCACGAGGATATGATCGCCCTCCTGAAATTCCCCTTGTAAGATCCGCTTGGAGAGCGGGCTTTCCACAAAGCGTTGCAGAGCCCGCCGCAGCGGCCGAGCTCCGTACGTGGGATCAAACCCCTGGCCGGCCAGCCATGACTTCGCTTCCGGGGTTAGAGATACGGTTATCTTCCGCTCCGCAAGGCGCTCCTGGATTTCCTTGAGCATCAACTCTACGATCTGATGCAACTGCTCTTCGGCGAGTTCATCGAAGATGATGATATCGTCAATCCGGTTCAAGAACTCCGGGCGGAAGGTCTGCTTCAAGGTGCTCTCGACAGCACTTTTCTTTCGCTGCCGGTCCGATTTGCTCTCATCCCCGCGGCGGAAGCCGATGGACTGGCGCTGGAATTCCTGGCTTCCCAGGTTGCTGGTCATGATGATCACGGTGTTCTTGAAATCAACCGTGCGGCCGTGTCCGTCGGTGAGCCGTCCGTCCTCCAGTATCTGAAGCAGAATGTTGAATACGTCGGGATGCGCCTTCTCGATCTCGTCGAACAGGATCACCCTGTAGGGACGGCGGCGCACGATCTCAGTAAGCTGCCCCCCTTCCTCGTAGCCGATGTATCCCGGTGGGGCTCCGATGAGACGGGAGACGGTATGCTTCTCCATGTACTCCGACATGTCCATCCTGACCAGTGCCTCCTCTTCATCGAAGAGAAACCAGGCCAGGGATCGAGCAAGTTCCGTCTTGCCCACGCCGGTGGGGCCCAGGAAAATGAAGCTGCCGATGGGCCGCTTGGGGTCCTTCAGCCCGGAACGGCCCCGTCTTATGGCATCGGAGACGGCGGTTATTGCCTCGTCCTGTCCGATAACCCGCTGGTGGATTCTCTCCTCCATATGGACCAGCTTTTCCCTCTCGCCTTCCAGCATGCGGCTCGCCGGGATGCCGGTCCACTTGGAAATGAGCTCCGCGATGTCCTCCTCATCCACGACGTGGTCGATCTTCTTTTCCCGAAACCAGTTGTTCCTTAGCTCCTGATATTTTCCCTCAATCTGCAATCTCTCAGCTTTGAGATTGGCAGCGCGCTCGTAGTCGCGGCGCTGTGAGGCCGCCTCTTCCTCGTCGGTCAGGTGTCTCAGTCGCTGACCCAGCTCCTTGATTTCAGGGGGATAACTTTCGGAGTCGATGCGAAGCTTGGCCGCGGACTCATCGATGAGGTCTATCGCCTTATCGGGAAGGAACCTGTCTGCCACATAGCGATCACTCAGTTGGGCGGCGGCCCTCAGGGCGGCATCGGTGATCTCGATCTTGTGGTGAGCCTCATATTTGGGACGCAGGCCCTGCATCATTTCCACGGTGACATCCACGCTGGGCTCTTCCAGAAACACCGGCTGGAACCGTCTCTCCAGGGCGGCATCCTTTTCTATGTACTTGCGGTATTCGTCGAGGGTAGTAGCCCCAATACATTGCAGTTCCCCTCGAGCCAGAGCCGGCTTCATCATGTTGGAGGCATCGATCGCTCCCTCAGCCGCTCCGGCACCGACGACGGTGTGCAGCTCGTCGATGAACAATATGATCTCTCCCTGAGCCTGGCGCACCTCATCCATTACCGCTTTGAGCCGCTCCTCAAATTCGCCTCTGAACTTGCTTCCGGCCACCAGGGCACCCATGTCCAAGGCTACCACTCGCCGTCCCCTCAGCGACTCCGGAACATCGTCGGCGGCGACCTTTTGGGCCAGCCCCTCAGCTATGGCGGTCTTGCCTACGCCGACGTCACCAATAATGACCGGGTTGTTCTTGGTGCGGCGGATCAGCACCTGCATCACTCGCTTTATTTCTTCGTCGCGCCCGATAACCGGATCCAGCTTCCCTTCCCGCGCCAGCATGGTGAGGTCGCGGCTGTACTTCTCCAGGGCTCGATACTTGCTCTCCGGTCGTGAGTCAGTGATCCGCTGTCCACCGCGAATATCCTGGAGCACCCGGTATATCTTCTCTTGATCTACGCCAAAGCTCTGAAGAATTTGCGCTGCCTGACCGCCCCTTTCGCCGATCATAGCTATGAGAAGATGTTCGGTGCTGACGTACTCATCTTTCAGCCGGTCGGCCTCGGCAGCGGCGCTCTCGAACAGTTGCACGATGCGAGGAGTGGCATAAACCTGAGTGCTTTCATAGGCCATCTTCGGACTTTGATCGAGAATTTGCTGCACCCTCTGGCGCACCTTATGGGGATCTACGCCCAGTTTTGTCAGTATCTCGCCGGTTAAACCGGCCTCACGAGTTAGCAGTGCCAGGAGTATATGTTCCACATCCCATTGGCTGTGGCGAAGCTTTCGCACCAGCTCCTGCGACGCCGCCAGCACCTCCTGAGCCTGCTCCGTGAATTTCTCTGGGGTAATCATGTTATTTACTCAGTCTCTTTATCTCTGATTCCATTGCCTGTATTTGCTTCTCCATCTCGGTCATCCGCTGGGTGAGCCGGAGTATTACCTCGACTCCAGCCAGATTGACACCAAGGTTATCAGCCAGTGTCCTTATCTGCTGAAGTTTTTCGATATCCCTTGTGGAGTAAAGCCGTTGATTTCCAGGGGAACGTTTGGGTTGGATTATCCCCAGTCGTTCGTAGTATCGCAGCGTGTGTGTATGGACTCCAACTTTTCTAGCCGCTACGTTTATCACGTAGCGAGGCTCGGTATCTTTCCAGTTCATAATTACTGGCGCAAAGACCTCAACTCCTTGAAGAGATCTTTCTCCCTTTCCGTTAGATTTGTTGGCAAGACTACCCGAACCCTGGCAAAGAGATCGCCCTTGCCTGAATTGCCCAGATGCGGCATGCCCTGTCTGGCCAGGCGGAAGACCTTGCCATTCTGTGTTTCGGGCGGGATCTTGAGTGCCAGCTTTCCCTTGGGTGTCGGAACCTCTATCTCGCTTCCAAGAATGGTATCAGTTAGGGAAACGGGCACTTCAACGTGGAGGTCATTCCCCTTTCTCTCGAAGTGCTGGTGCGGTTTAACCGAGATCACCAGATAGATGTCCCTGCCCTGTTCACCATCTCCTGCTGCCACCCGTATCCTCGAACCGTCGTTGACCCCCGGGGGAATCTTGACCTCCAACCGGCGGTCATCTACCTCGACGGTTCGCACTGTGCCGGAATAGGCCTCTTCGAGGGACAACTCAACCGGTTGCTCCAATGCCTGTTTTCTACGAGTCCGGCCTCGGGTGTGAGTTGTGCGATCGAAGGTATGGTCGCGAAACAGGCTCTCGAAGATGCCGCCCAGACCCCCGTCGCCGAGGTCGCCGAACTCAAAAACGGTACCGCCCCGCCTGAAATCAGCGTAGGGCTGTGCGCCGGCTCCGGCGAATTGCTCCGCGAACTGCCACTTGCCACCGAACTGATCGTATTTGTGGCGCTTATCCGGATCGGAGAGTACCTCGTAGGCCTGGTTTATCTCCTTGAACCTGGCCTCGGCTGACTTATCTCCCGGGTTGACGTCGGGGTGATACTTCCGAGCGAGCTTGCGATAAGCCTGCTTTATCTCCTTATCGGAGGCTCCCCGGTTTATCCCCAGAATCTGATAGAAATCCTTCCCAGCCAATTTGCGACCCCTACCGGATGTTGGCCTTCCACTCCATCACCCGGGTATGAATTTCCTCTATACTTGCATTGCCCCAATATTCAGCGATCTCCTTCACCGAATCCCCTTTTCCTCGTTCACCCTCAAATTCCAAAATGTCTGAACAAAGCAAAGTACACCTCTCAGCTTCGATCTCCCGGACGATTTCGAGAAACGCATTGGCTTCTTCCTGGATGTCTGGCTGAGTTTGATCGTCAAAGGGACGTGAATAGACATTGGTGTCCAAATAAATCAACGTTGAGTTGCTGTCAGGCAAGTGGTACTCCTTTCAACGTTTTCAGAACTCGATACTGCCTAATCATATTGTACAGCTATAGAAACGTTTTGTCAAGTTCTTAGGATTGCAATTGTGAGACAAGTTGAGAAACAGGTGTTAAGTCAACCCATACCTCAGACCTGCCTCCAGCGGTTCCTACGAATCAAAAGCATCGTCGACGGCATCGCGTATGTGCCTTAGATGGCCCTATTCAGGGCTATATCCCCTCCTCAGGTGACAACCACGATACGTGCACCATCTGAGCTGAGCTAGCTGTGTGGACAAGGAGCCCTGAGCAGTGATGCCTCTCTAGAATGGTGTATAAAGGCGCTGAACAATCTATCTTCACCTTCCCATCACGCCTTATAGGGGCAGCCAAAATCTCCTCTTTACGCATGGGTGCACGATGGATGAGGTAAGTCCCGAAACTATTAGCCCCAAGTATTTCTTCGAACGTCCCTTTACGAAGCAGATGAGGAATTGAGCCACTCCTGGAAATCCGATAGTCTGTTGGTTAGAACCGGGCTATCGCTTGTCTGCCGCCAGGCAGGGAGGAAAGGAGAATGCTACGTTAAGCCTGTGTTAGCCATTGATGATGTGGTTCTGTTTATGTTAGTATCCATATACAGATGTTAATAAGGGAGGCTGGAATGGCTTTCGCAAAGAAGGTAATGGTTCTCCTTGATCCCGAGCAGTATCACGGGCCGGGAAAGGAAGCCGGACGGCTTGGGGGGCATCTACGATCCGGTGAAGGTGGGGGGGGCTTCCGTAAGAGCTGTGAATAGAGGATTTATATGTCTGTGAAGGAGTTTGTCAAAATCATCAGTCCCTCTGGAGAAGACGCATTGAGGATGAGAATAAGAACTGAAAAGGGCAAAGTCATGGATATAGTGGTTCAGTACGAGGCGAAGTTTGGGGAGGATTGGCATCCGATAGTTAGGTACGACTGCTCTCACGGTTTCTTCCATAGAGACATTATGTTCCCTGGGGGTAAGGAAGAGAAATATCCTTTGAACATACCCGATCTGAAAACTGCTTTAGTTTATGCTGAACAGGATATCAAGGATCGTTGGAACTGGTATCGAGATCGTTATCAAAGGAGGTTGAAGAAATGAGGAAAGACGAGATTGCCAGGAATAACGTCGGGCTGGTTTTTGATTTCCTGAGATTTCTGATAGACCACCCGGAATTAGTAGAGAAAATCCCAGATGGAGCCGAGCTAAGGTTTCTTGACAAAGATGCTCTATTGAAGGAACCTGACGTTAGTAGGGAAACAGAGGCAAAGAGAGTGTTCTTGCAGGTTGAACATGTTTTTAGCGTTTCTGGTCAATTACTGGGACTACCGCCTTCAACGCCAAAGAAGGCACCGGGCACTTGCGGTAAAGGTCATCATTAAACTGTTGAGCATTCTGTGGTTCCCTAGGTTTCCCAGAAGGACCACGCCGATTAACTAAGTCAGCACGGTGCAAGATGACTGGCTCATCAGGGCTATGAGGGAAATGGGTTTGCTTTAGTTTCAAGCTCTCTGCGTTGTTCTTGAGAACATCAGGGTAGTATTAAGATAAGGCTTCTTTTCCAATGATAGCTTCAAATCGGAGGGCTCTCAGCTACAATAGAGCTTGGGAGCCACCTTGAACATCTGTTATAAAGGCATCTCTACTAGATGCATCCGCGCGTGTGCTTCCGCTTCGTAAAATAGCTTGCCTTTGTCCACAAAGCCTTGTGCGAGAAACCACCACAACGGGCCGTTTGGAAACACAACATCTTCTGATGCTATTGCCAAGAGGTTCTTGAAAGCTCGCGCTCTCAAGTGCTCTATCAAGGCCTCCAACGGATAGCTCTTATAATCCTTGTTTTCGTCGGACAAGAAGACACAGGTGAGAAAAGCCACGCTCTCTGCTTTGCCGGGTATAGGATACGGAATTAAATCTGATGGCAAAAACTCTGCGCCACCTACACATTTTCCCTTATAGAAATGGAGGAAACCAAGGTGTTCACTTTTTGCTCTTGCCAACATCATCGTAACCCAATCTCTCTTTCCACTGCACAAATGTTTTTCGTCCGTGCCAAAGCAGGGCTCGCAACTCTGTTCCACGGTTTCCGCTGTTATAGGAACTAACTTGCCCTTCACTATATTTGTGCTCTGATTGACAATATACGGTTTCCTCTTTATCTCCACACCTTGTAACCACTTCCGCAAGACCTCCTCAGAGAAGGGCCCATTACATCGTATGGTGTCATTAACCAATAGCAAGGTCGGCGAGTAGATATTGTATTCTAGACAAATATCCTCTCGATTGCTAATATCGTAAATCGTAGCTGAAGCGCCTGTTAAATTTGACACTCTCTGAATAAGACTAACCAAATGAGGGTTATGGGGGCACTGGGCCCCGAAATGGAAAAAACTTAGCTTGCGCATTTCACACCTCCAATAATAGCCAGTTTGCAGTAATTTGGACTAACAACAAAATAGTAGCCTGTACGTTAGAATATTATATCGGCCCACGCCCGCGGGGCTTACCCAACCAAATGATTTGACACGGCGGCGGGTTTGGGGAAAACTTACCTGTTACTTCTCTAAATCATTGAAATTGCTATACCGGAACCTAATAATGCCCCAGCAGACCGCGGTCGCGGGCCACGTTCTCCAGGAGCTTGAAGGCGAGAAATCCCAGTCCGAAGTAGACGGCTGAATTGGCCAACAGAAAGAGAAGGTCGGTCGCCGGGAGTTCGAATATGGAAAGCTCCTCGGCCATCACCCGGCGGATCAGCCGGTTCCCCTCGGCAAGCGGCAGATAGCGCAGAACCGGAAACCTGTCCACCGGTGCAGCGATTAGACCCACTATGGCAAATTGAAAGATTTGGACGAACGACTCGATGCGCTTGAACACCAGTGCCAACCCTCCTATCGCAAACCCGATACCGTAAACGCCGGCCAGTGTAAGCAGTATCAACGGCAGGAGACTGACCACGTCCAGGTGCAGCCAGCGGCCGGTGGTGGCCATCATCAATATCAGGAAAACGATGTTAAACGTCAAGTGGAACCAAAAAGAGCTCACTATGCGAAACAGAGAGACCCAGGTGAACCCGACAGGGGACATGTACAACTGTTCCAACGTCCCTTCTTGCGCCTCGCGGACCATTTTCAGGGCGAACTCGGTATAGGCGAAGGCAGCGAAGGTGAAGACCAAAAACCCGACTACGATTGCGTCCAGGGTATCGCCGAATCCTGGCGCGCCGCCGCCCAGGGCACGCGCACCAAAGAAGATGAACAAGAAAAGCATGAACATAGTGCTGAGCGCTGCGATGGTATTGAACAGGTAGCGCCTCCTCAGGATAAATTCCTGTTTCAGGATCGCCTTTAAGAGCACCAGGTATCTCAATTCTTGCCCCCTTTCACGATGTTGAGGAAAATCTCCTCCAGGTTTGGTTCCTTACGCGCGATCGATCTTATGCGACTGTCTCCCGCTTTCAAGATGTCCATGACCTCATAGATACGGTTTCCATCTTCCAGCTGTGCTTCGATCTCGGTGTGGTGGTCGGTTCCGCTGATCCTGAGCAGATCGAACCGCTCCTCGAGTTGCTTCGCCTGGTGCTCGTCCAACCGGCCTTCGATCTCGAAACGATAAGCACTGGCCTGGAAGAGCCTCAGCAGGTTGGCGACTTCATCGTCGGTGACGATCTTGCCGTTATTGACTATGATCACTCTCTCGCAAATATCCTGCACTACGCTCATGTCGTGACTGGAGAGGATGATCGTCCTCTCCCCGCGCCGGGCCATCTCCTTTAAGGTGAACCGGAGTTCGTGGGACGTCTCCACGTCGAGGCCCAACGTAGGTTCATCCAGAAGCAAGACCTCCGTCTTCTTGACCAGGGCGCAGGCGACGGCCAGTTTCTGTTGCATCCCCCGCGAGAGCTTGCGGGCGTCCGTCCGTTCTTTCTCCTTGAGCTGGAACAGTTCGATCAACTCATCGATATAGTTTCGCACCCACCCCGAGGGAATCCCTTGAAGGCCGGCGAAGAATTCCAGGTTTTCCCGGACAGTCAGCCGCCAGTAGATGTTTCTGTTCCCCTCCAGGACCGCGGTTACATGTCTCAAGGCAATGCGAGTGTTTCTTTGCGCATCAGTACCGTTAATGCGAATCGAGCCGCCAGTCGGCCTGACCAAGGTGCAGATGCATTTGATCGTGGTCGTCTTCCCTGCGCCGTTCGGCCCTAAGAGACCGACGACCTCGTTCTTCTTGACGGTGAAGCTGATATCATCTACCGCCAGCACATCCTCGCCGCGCCGCTGGCGGTAGACTTTAGTTAAATTGCGCACTTCCAGCACCGATTCGGTCATCTCACCCTTTCCTTGCCTGAATCAGAAACAGGCGGGTATTCCCAAATATCTTGCTTTTGCATTGTCTTGCCTGCTTTCAGCGAGCTGCTCAAGATCAACCAGCTTGAGGAGCTCATCGCGGCGCAGCCTGATTTCCCTGGCCGGAAGATGGTGCAGTTCACCGACGAAGCTCAAGAAGTCACGCCCGGTCATCCAGTTGTAGAAAGCCGGTTCCTCAGGCAGATACCCGATCTTGCGGCGCAGGGAGATAGAGTTGGGCCTTACCTCCTCGCCCGATACCCAGGCTTTGCCCCCGGAGGGGATAACCAATCCCGTCAGCAGCTTCACAGTTGTCGTCTTGCCGGCGCCATTGGGGCCCAGAAAGCCGAAGACAGACCCCTGTTCGACGCCCAGGGTGAGTCCGTCCAAAGCTGCGATGGCGCCGTAGTGTTTGGTTAGACCCTCACATCTTATTGCTTCCACTTAAGTCCTTCTTTTTGAGTAACTCCGCTATAATAGTAGCCGCCATCTGTCTTCTCCCTGTAATTCTATTATGCCATAAAGATAGGCGGGTTGCACAGTATACAGGAAAGACGGATGCCTTTCTCAACCCTAAGTTTTCAAAGAGCTATGCCTCCTGTGGACAGGCACACTTTTTGGAAGAACGGCGATGTAACACCTTGATTATCCGGCACCAGATTCTAGCGCGCTGGGGACAAAATCGTAGCTGGGGCGCGGAGGTCCCGTATCTGACCCATGAAGGCAACTGTAGAGCTTCGGTCTCACAGAGCGGCCTGCTGACAAACGGGGGTCAAAAAGAGGTATTCTTCAATCTGCTTTCTCGCACTAATATCAAACATCGGCTAGCAAGTCGGGTTAGGTTAGTGAGGCATGAAGTATGCCATGATGTTCGGCCATGCGAATGAACTTGACGATATCGAGCAGAACAAGTGCGGGGTCGACGTTTGTCTGCAATTTACTGACGATTCCCTCACGAATATCTCCTATTGACCGTTTACTACTGCATAGATCCAAGATCATCCGCCCCATCATGTTCGTCAGAAGAATGCGTGGCACTTTCGGATGGGCGATCAAATACCGTGCAGGTTGTGAAGAGATGGCTATAATTTCTATCCCCTGGTTGAGAACAATTGTTTCACTTTCAAAATTTTCAATGCAGCCCTGAATCAGCTCGAAATAGGTCAATCGTTCCTTCGCATCCATACTACTGACCTCCCTGCGTTTCGACTGGACAGCCCACATAATCGCATGATTGGTTTTCATCCCAACTGAGATCCTCGTTTACATACGGGATCACCCCGCCCAAATCGCCGCCGACCATTTTCTTGATGCAGCTGAGAACGACCGGATTTTGCCAACCGTATTTTGCCGCTTCCTTCCATACTTCACTGAATGTCCTTTTTCGGACATTCCCGAAAACAACCGGGACTAAACAATCTATCTTCACTTTCCCATCAGGCCTTATAAGGGCAGCCATGTTTTGGAGCTTAACGAACGGCAGGTAATAATCAGGGTACTTCGCGCTCTTGCTTACCTTTACGTAAGGCGAATAACTGGCAATGCAGTATTCTACTATTTCATCGAATTGTTTTTGATCTTCCTCGTCAAGCAGTAGATCCTCACGATTCAAAAACGCTCTACCTGCATTTATAGCAGGCGTGAACGCGAATTCTCGACAGCCTATTAATACTGAAAGTTCTATCATCTTCTCCAGGTTCCTGAGGTTTTTCTTGTTACAGGTATGTGCAATCCTGACCGGTATCCCCACCCTCGAAAGGCTGTAGGCTGTTTGCACAGCTCTTTTCCAAGAGCCTTGCACCCCTCTCAGCCAATCATGCTCTTCAGGATATGCGCCGTCAATACTCACCTGAATCCACTTACGGTTGGGTAAGGAGCCAAAAACATCGATAAAAGACTGGTTTACGAACCAACCGTTCGTTATGACTCCTATGAAGGTACGTTCATTTTTTGTCAAGGTTTTGATAAGAGTTTCCAGGAGATTCGACCTTAGGAAAGGCTCTCCACCAGAGATAAGGACACCCAGCAACTTCATATCTTTGAGCTCTTCAGCAACTCTCAACCATTCTGCATCACTTAAATCTTTTGAATCGGCGCTCATGACAGAATTGTTATAACAATGCAAACACTTGAGACCGCACTGTGAAGTGATGTCCAATTGAACCCCCAGGGGATGGTCGAACGTGAGCACTCTTCTTTCTTTGTCAAGAAAGAAACCCTCTGCTTCACTGGTCGGCGGTAACGAAGTAAATTTGTTGTTCAAGGAATTGTGTAGGTCATCAAGGAGCTCTTGATACTCAATCATTGTCGACTTCCTCCTTTCAATATAATCCCAGCGTTCCCCTCTTTTTGGCAACCCTCTCCGCTAGATTGAAAACGAGCAACCCGACCGTGAAGAAGATCGCAGATCCTATTACAAGTTCGGCAAAACCCTGTCCCACCCAGGTTGATGGTCCACCAAGATTGATCATTCGCAGCAAATAGGTAGCCTGGTAGACGGGCCAGAAACGAAGGAGCTGGATTAATACTTCTGGCATCACTGCAGTCGGGACCATCACAGGTACAATTATCATGAGACTTATCAACGACACCACCGTTTGTATGTGCTTCACCAGCAAAACCAAGGCCCCCAAGCTGTAAGCGAATCCGTATACTCCTGGTATCGTGAGAAGAAGCACCAACAAAGTGCCTGGAACGTTCTCGAATATCATCACCCGATGAGTTAACCCCACTATCATCACAAAGACGAAGACCAGAAAGAGATTATCAAGGGTGTTCACAAGCGACCTCGCCATGAGAATAACGTTGATACCCACCTTACCGAGATGCAGATGTTCAAAGGTGCCCCAAGATACCTCCTGAGAGATAGCTTGCGGGATAACACTGATAGCCGATAAGGTGATAAGCCAGATTATGAACCCAAGCATATTATGTACTATCATGAGCGTCATGTCTACGTGGCCGGGTTGAACAAGATCCGCCCCCAGGGTGATCAACCAGAAGAAACCATAAAGGACTATCAGCACAGGAATGTGTGAAAGCGGAGCTGCCCTGTGAGACTTCAGAACCTTTTTGAACTCTGCCCTCAAAACCAGCATCATTTTTCATCCCCCCTTTTGAACCAGATTCATGAAAATCTCCTCGAAGGGTTCCTGTAAGCTGTTTATCTCGACAGGAACGATTTCAAAATCTCTCAGTGTGTCCAAAACAGAATAAATCAGTTCGGGCCCTTTAAGAGTTAGCTCCACAGCGTCGGCATTTTGGTCCCCACCCTGGAAGAGAACCTTCACACCAGGGATAAGCCCAAGACGTTTCAAATACTCCTCAGAACGGGTCTTTTTACGCAAAACCAACTGGTATTTGAAATAGTTGATTTCGCCTCTGAGCTCACGGGAGGTGCCACTTGCCACTATCCCGCCTTTATTTATGACAGTGATTCTATCGGACACTCTCTCTATAAACCGCAGGTCGTGAGAGCATACAATCAGAGTTGCCTCTTTCGCTAGCTCCTTGATCACATCTTCCATCTCCATGCGACTCGGCACGTCCAATCCCACAAGAGGCTCATCCAGGATGAACAGCTTAGGCAAAATCGAAAGTGCACACACGAGCGCAGCTTTTTGCTGCATTCCACGGGATAACGCTCCAACGTTGGTATCGAGCTTTTCTGAAAGGTTCAGCTTCTGCACCCAGCGTTCCATATCTTCTTTCACGTCCTTGATCGTTTTTCCTTTGAGATTGGCAAAATAATACATATTTTCTCTAACAGTCATGTTCCAATAAAGGTTTCGAGAACCTTCGAGAATAGCCCCAATCTCCGACGCCACCCTTTTCCTTTCCTTTGGTATCTTATAGCCGAAGATCTCCACCTCTCCTGCAAAGGGAGTGAATAATCCCAAGAGCATCTTGATAACCGTCGTTTTCCCGGCACCGTTGGGGCCAAGTAGGGCAAATACCTCTCCTTCATACACATCGAAAGACACATTGTTAACCGCATGGATTTGCTTTCTCCCGGCTTTGAAGATCTTTTTCAAGTTACGCGCCCGAACGATGATCTTGCCATCATTCATACTTTCGCCTCTCCTTTTGTCTTAATCAACTCCTTCACCTCCGCTGGAGGGGCAGTGGTGGTTATCTCTCAGACAAGAGACAAGCACCTCGATTAACCGTTGCCGGATATCTCCGTAGGCGGTCACTAATAGGCGACTGCGCAGGCGAACAACCTGTTCGCTCAAAGTGGTCGAAAGGCGATAGCTCAAGTTGGAATTTCGTTGAAGTGCGGAATGAAATGATCCAGAGGGGAGGAAACGGAGCTTAAGATCCTCCATTGCTTGGGCATAGATGCTATACTGCTCTTGTTCTGCAAGCAGGTCCTCGACCCCAATCAGATCCCCTGGCCCAGCAATCGCCAGCAGAAGGCAATTCCCTTCGGGATCGAGTTCAAAAAGTGCGACTCTTCCCCGGCATATCAGGAAGCCTCCCCGCAAATCCTCACCCTGGGCGAAAACCATCGATTGTTTTGGGTATGAGACGAGCCGTGAGCAACCAAGCTCCGCTAGCTCCGCTCGGGTCAGATGGTATATCAGACACTTTGGTGTGCAGTGAGCACAAGCGATCTCTTCCATGAGTTTGCTCTCCCTCCTCCCGGTGTTATTTTACGAGTGTCAAATGGGCTAGCCGAGGAGATGGCCATGTCTCTCCCTTGCGCCCAAGCCCAACAAGCGGCCTGTTCCCCGTCGGAACTAAGAAATGGGCTCGACCGCGGAGAGCGCAATGCCCCGGACCCATTTCGTGATCGTCACCTGCACCTGTGGTACATTCCGACTGTGGATGGAAATGTTCCCGATCCTGTCTGCAAGAACCAGCCGCCTGAGGCAAATGGACCTAAAAGCGATAAGATCACTCTCCTTTTTCCTCTTCAGGGCTTTTCTGGTCCGGTCGGACGACGGGATAGAAGACCACTGTCAAGCCGTACTCCTCACCTCCCTCATGTGGCTGAGCGTCCCTGAGCTCTTGACCCAGCGCTTGCACTTTCTCATAAGCCTCCTTGACCTTCTCCAGTGGAAGACGGACAAGAGTCCGCTCTATATGATGTTTTAGCTCGACTGAGGATTCAGGAGACTCCTCCTGAAGCTTGGCCCTCAATGTCTGACGCAGATCCGCCATGGTGGATTCAAAAACCCCTTGCGCCAAGTCATATAAGGTTCCTACTTCCTCTTGCTGGAGTTGAATCACGGATTCGTCGATTTTGAAGTTTTCCGCAACGGCCTGGTAGTACTTCTCCAGGATGCCGCGATGCGGACGTGTCTCGACAAGCTGGACTAATCCCACCTCCTCAAGCTTGTTGATGTGATAGTAAAGCCTGTTCGGTTTCTCATCCAGGAGGTTGGCTACTTGAGTAACCGTCATCGCCTTTTGAGAGAGAAGCTCCAACAGGCGCAGGTGGAGGGGATCAGCCAGAGCTTGTAGCTGCTCCAGGTCCTTGATGAGATATACGTCGGGCGGCGGATCAGGTTTGAAAGCCATTCATGCTCCTTTCAATGATGCTGGAATATCCAGTGCGATTTATTTATCCAA
>JALPYG010000031.1 GCA_023271215.1 Dehalococcoidia bacterium | reverse complement strand
CGGCCATCGTGCTTGTTGTCGGCGTAGGGGCGGCATTCCTACTTCTCACCTTCGCCCTTCCGGCGATGACGGGGCTATTTCTGGAATTCGGAGCTGAGCTCCCGCTTGCCACCCGGATGCTGATTGATCTCAGCGATCTTGCTCAGGCCTATGGGATGTATGTTCTGGCAGGCATCGTCGCCCTCGGCCTGCTCGCCGCGTGGTATATCCGCACGCCGCGGGGGAGAAGGCGATGGGATCGCTTGATACTCAAGATACCGCTCGTCGGCAAGATAATTGAGCGCAGCCAGTTGGCACTCCTGTGTTCCACGATGAGCACCCTGCTGGCGGCGGGGATACCAATGACCGAGACCATTCGCCTAACCCAGGACACCATAGGCAACCGTGTTATCCAGGAGGGACTCGGTGATGTTTATCGAGAGACGCTGACCGGTGCGGGATTTGAGACGGCGATCCGGAGGCAGAGAATCTTCCCCCCACTGTTCTCGCAGACGGTGGGCATCGGGGAGGAAACCGGTGCTCTGAGAAGCAACCTGGCTGGGCTGGCCACCTTCTACGAGCAGGAAACGGATAGGGCGATAGCCAGGGCCACCGACATGATCGAGCCGATAGTCATCATATTGATAGGCATAGTAGTCGGATTTATCGCTGTGGCCATAATGTCGGCGCTGTATGCCATAGTGCCGGGGATAGGTTGAGGTTACGAGTCACGAGTTATGAGTTATGAGGCTGGGAGAGTTTAGAGGTCAATAATGAAACAGAGAGAGAAGCAATCGCCGGCATGGGAGAGCCACTATCAGGGGATTCCGAACTTCAACCTCATACCCCCGGAATACCGCAGGGCGATCGTTCCGCGACGGAAGCTCGTAATTTACCTGCTGCTTCTCCTGATGATAATCGCGGTGGCCTTATTCGTTCCCGGCCTTTACCAGAGAATCTCAGCCCACCAGGCCGCCATCGAGGCTCTCCGGAGAGACATACTGGCCGTCGAGGCGGAATTAGAGGTGGTGAGCGCCGAGAGGGACCAAGCCGCGGAATTACTCGCCACCATAAGGGGGATGAGGGAGGAGCATCAGGCTTTACTCAACCAGAGGCAACAGGACTGGAGGGAGCTGGGGGTGAATCCAGCCGAGTGGCACCAGATTACGTTCGCCGTTTTTCGTTCGCGGCTCTTCGGAGTGCAACTCTCCTCCATAGAGCAGCAGGGGATGGAAGTGGCCCTCAGCGGGACCGCCCCTGATTACGGGGCGCTTCTTCGCTATCGAGCCGCGCTCCTGGCCGACCCCACCATCTCTCGAATCGTCTCCTTCGACTCGGAGATAGTCGAGGCGGCCGTTTCTTTTTCTCTGGTTGTCAGGATAGAGGAATGATGCCCGATCGCAGGAAGATTCTACGTCCGGACATAGCCCTGATAATACCCCTGATAGCAGTGATGGCGATGGGGCTTTTCCTCTTCCGGGAGAATGCCGGTCTTCAACAGGAGGAGGCGAGGCTTCGAACGGAGCTGGGAGCGTCGGAGATGCGCCTCCGGATCGTTGCGGAAAGGCTGTCCGAGATCGAGTCTCAGATTAGAGAGGAGATCGCGCCTGAGGAGCTGGACCCTGGCGAGAAAGAGGCCATCATTGAAACCCTGCGTCAGCGTCTGGGGCAGGCCCTTCATGCCGCAGACCCCTTCCCCTCCAGGGAAGAAGCGGCGTGTGTTGCCGGTCAGATCAGTCGGCACGTAAGGCAAAATAATCTTGTCATCACCCGGTGGAGCTTCAGCGACACCTTTATCTTCGTGGAAGAGAGGAGCTATCCCGCCATAAGCCATAGCCTTGACGTTGAGGGCGAGGTGGATTCCCTGATCGGTTTTCTCCAGGGGCTCGTCGGTGTGCCCGTGGCCCCGGTGATACAAAGTATGGATATCAGGCCGCACGAGGAAAAAGAGGGTCTCTGGCGCATGAGGCTGGAGATGGTCGTAAGTTTTAAGTTGTTAAGTGGTTAAGTTGTAAGGGGTTTTGTTTGTGGGATATCGTTCCTTTGAGGAGTTGGAGGTTTGGAAACGAGCCTGTCGCAGTGCTGTGCGGGTTTACGAGGTGCTTAGTGGATGTAAAGATTATGGGCTTAGGGATCAGATGATGCGGGCGGCGGTCTCGATTGCTTCAAACTTGGCCGAGGGCAGTGAACGTAATTCTGTGCCTGATTTCATCCATATAGCTAAAGGCTCAGCCGCTGAATTGCGAACTCAGATCTATATAGCACACAAGATTGGAGTCTTGACGACCGAGGTGCAGCAAGAACTGGTTGAGGAACTCAAACAGATCTCTGCCATGCTGCAAGCCCTGGCAACATCGCTTAAGTCTTAAGTTGTAAGTCTTAAGTGTTAAGTCGTACAACTTAAAACCTAAAACCTAAAACTTAAAACCAAAGGGGAAAAAGGGGGAGGTCGTGGGAATAAGCCTGTTAAGGCCAAAAAAGCTTCTCTCACTATCGACGGACGGTGCTAACCTTAAGCTGCTTGCCTGCCGGGGAGGGAAGGTGTCTGCCTGGAGTATTACCCCATTTAATCCCGGATTTCTAAAGGGTGGATTTATCGCTAACCCGGAAGGACTGGCGGAAGTAATAAAAACCGCGCTGAGCAAGGAAGGCCTCGACGGGCGGCGACAGGTGATCGCCTCCATCCCCGCCTTCCACTCGGTTTCTCGATTCCTGGAAATTCCCGGCACCAAGGAGATTCCTCCCGAGGTCGCCATCCCCCAGCAAGCAAGAAGGGAGATGGGATACTCTCCGGAGGGCAGTCTCTTGTGCTGGCATCCTCTGGGAACCACCGCCGGCAAGCGGCGGTATCTGGCGCTCTCGGCACCCAAAGAACCGGTCATCACCCTCATCGACACACTCAAACTGGCCGGGCTCCGTCCCCATACGATCGAGACCTCTTCCTTTGCCCTGGTCAGAGCGGTGAATCAAACCCAGTCCATCATCGCCGCTGTGGAACCCAACAGCCTTGACATCGTGATCACCAGTGAGTCTGTCCCGGTGGTAAGCCAGAGCACGTTCTTCGGGGAGGAGCCCATGAGCGCCGATGCGCTTCCGTCGCTGCTCACCGATGCTCTGGACCGCATCGTTACCTTTTACAATGATACCAGGCCGGATAAGCCGCTGTCGGCCGATACGCCTTCTTACCTCTTCGGCTCGGCGCTTTCGCTGAGCTCCGAAATCGCCGCGGCGTTTGAAACTGCTCTTGGGCACCCGGTCTCCGAGTTCCAGCCGCCGCTCCTTTACCCGCCGGATTTCCCCAGGGCGGAGATGGCGATCAACATCGGGCTGGTGTTGAAAGAGTTTTAAGTTTTAGGTTTTAAGTTTTAAGAGAGGGAGCATATGTTAGGCATCATCATCGGTTTTATTATCGGGATTTGCGTCGGAAGCTTTCTGAACGTCTGCATCGATCGCCTGCCGCGGGGGCAATCGATAGTGAATCCCCCCTCCCACTGCCCCACGTGTGGCCGGAAGCTCAAAAGGATCGAGCTCATTCCGCTGGTAAGCTATCTCTGGCTCAGAGGCAGATGCCGTTCTTGCGGCACAGGCATCCCTCGCCGTGTCGTTGGTGTGGAGCTGGGCACCGGCCTTCTTTTCGCCTTCCTCAGCTTCAGTTACGGTTTCGGCGTTGAGTTCCTGGTTCTGGCGCTTTGCGGAAGTCTCTTTCTCGTCCTGGCGGTAATTGACCTGGAGCACGGGCTGATCCTGAACAAGATCGTTTATCCCGCCATCGGGATAAGCCTGCTTCTCTCCCCCTTCTGGCCCAGCCTCGGCTTCGCCAGGCCGTTCCTGGGGGGCACTGGCATGCTCCATTCCGCCCTTAGCTCCCTCAGCGGAGGGCTGATCTTTGCCGCCTTTCTCTTCGTTATCGCCCTGATTTACAGCGGGGGGATGGGCTGGGGGGATGTGAAGATGGCGGCGCTCATCGGGTTGATTACCGGTTTCCCCTCCGTGCTGATGGCGATGATGCTCTCTTTGGTGAGCTCCGGGATTGTGGCCATCCTTCTGCTCGCCTTGCGCCTGAGATCCCGCAAGGAGGCCATCCCCTTCGGCCCATTCCTCTCGCTGGGGGCCTTCATCGCCCTTCTCTGGGGGCAGGAGCTCGTCACCTGGTACCTGGGGCTGCTGGGATAGGGAGACAAAGCAATGAAAAGGTTCCCCGTGCTGCCGCCATACGAGAGAGGCATCTACGTTTTCCTCTCGACCTTCCGTTTCCTCAGCTTTGTCCTGGCGATAGCCCTTATATTCGTCGCTCCCAGGGTGCCGGCGGGCGCGCAGATGTACCTCATCATCGGCCTGCTGGGCATCTACACCATCCTGAAAATCCTCTATCCCTTTCGTCTCTGGCAAAAAAGCTTTATGGCCTATGCCGTTCTCGGAGGGGATCTCGGGGTTTGTCTGGCACTGGTTCTCCTCACCGGCGGGGCGGACAGCCCCTTTCTGCTCTACTCTCTGGTTCCCACCATCGTCGCCGCCCTCTTCTTTGAGCCCCGGGTAGCTCTCATTATCGCCTCTCTCTCCTCGATGAGCCTGATTGCCGCCCACGTAGGACTAAGTCGCCTCACCCCCCATTTCGCGCCGGTGCTGGCCGATGGATTCTTGACTATCGTGACAATGTATGTCATCTCCTGCTTTCTTCTGGCCACCATAACCTTTCGGGTCAACCTGAACCTCTACCGGCGCATAGAAAGCGCTACCATCCTGGAGGAGCGAAAGCGGCTGAGGCAGGAGACTCACGATAACATAGCGCAGGTGCTGGCCTACCTCGGCACCAAGACGCAGTTGATCAAGCGATCGCTCCCCTCTTCGGAGGACAAGCTGTTCGCCGAACTGGACGAGATCCACCGGGTGATGGTGGATTCCTACTCCGACGTTCGGGAATCCATCGACTTCCTGGCCGCGGAAGCCGAGCCGCTTTCGTTGGTCTCCTCCCTGGCCGGACACGTGGCGGAGTTCGGCCGGCGCACCGGCATCGAGACCGAATTTACTGCCCCTAAGGAATTGCCCGGCCTGCACCCCACCGCGCAGTTGCAACTGCTGCGCATCGCTCAGGAGGGACTGAGCAATGTAAGAAAGCACGCCTCAGCCGGCAAGGTGTGGATTAACATCGAGAATACCTCAGAGGGCCTTTTATTGACCGTTAAAGACAACGGGCGGGGATTTTCTCCTTCAGAGCAGAGGGGAGCCGGACTCGGCATAATGAAGGAGCGGGCAGAGGGCATCGGAGCGACTCTGGGGGTCGAATCATCCCCCGGGCAGGGGACAGAGGTGCGGGTCCAGGTGCCCTGGAAAGGTTCGAGAGTCAGCCGTTAGGCAAGAGAGGGAAGGAGCAAAATGGAACAGATCAAGGTTCTGGTCGTTGACGACCACGCATTGTTTCGCGGTGGTGTGGTGGGGGTGATCGCTTCCCAGGAGGATATGCAGGTGGTGGCTGAGGCCGAGAACGGGCGGGAGGCAATCGAGAAGGCCCGGGAGGTCCAGCCTGATATCGTGATCATGGACCTCTCCATGCCGGTGATGGGCGGCGTCGAAGCTATTCCCCTTCTGCTGGAGGCGGTGCCGGGGGCCAACGTCCTCATGCTCACCATCTCTGAAAAAGACGAGGACCTCTTCGATGCCATGAAGGCCGGGGCGAGGGGTTATCTGTTGAAGGGTGCCGACCCCGAGGAGCTGGTGCGTGCCGTGACCCATATCACCCAGGGGGGTGTCATAATCTCGCCCGCTATGGCTCCCAAACTACTGGCCGAGGTGGGTGTGTCGAAGGAGCCGCAGAAGAGGGAGGAACTCGGTTTGAGCCCGCGGGAAAGGGAAATCCTGGCGCTTATCGCCGATGGGCTAACCGACCGGGAGATTGCGGAGGAGCTCTTTATCTCGGTGAACACCGCCAAGACCCATCTGAAGAATATCCTGACAAAGCTCCAGGTCAAGAGCCGTGCCCAGATCGTTGCCCGTGGGGCGAGAGCGGGGCTGCTGGACGAAACGCGGGAGAGCCCGTAGGGAGAAGCCGGGAGCGAGCAACGCCATCGTTCAGGGCAAAGCAAAAAGTGGAGAAGTTAACTACCCCGGTTGAGATACAATTTAGCCGGCACTCCTTGCTGAAAATTAAGTTATTGAAATCGCACGGTTTTGCCCTCGCAACAGAAATCATGGAGAATATTATCAGATTTCCAGATAAAACAGACAAGAGCTATAAAGGTAGGTCAATTGCCCAAAAAGGTTGGGATGACACGCACGTTGTGAGGGTGGTTTACGAAAGGAGCGCACCGCCTGCCGGGAACGTCCAAAGCAGCCGGAGCTTGGTCACCCTGGGGTCGATGATGACCTCCTCACGCTCGAAGTCCAACTTGAACCTCCACTTCTGCATCGTGGTAGCGCCGATGACGAGTCTTTCTGAGAGACCCGGGATCACCATAAACTCATCGGAGAAGCGGTAGCCATCGAGGTGGAAATTAAGGCTCACCCGCTCTCTTGCCTCCACGCTCTCCCCTTCTTTCGCCGTCCCAAATCTCATCGGCTCCGGTAGAACATCTATCGCTCCCAGTTTCTCTGCCAATGACTTCTCAATACAGGAATAGGTAGCGCCGCTGTCAAATAGCCCTTCTACCTCCTCCTCCCCTCTGGAGCCCACAAGCCTCATATTCCTGGCAATAATGGTCATGGATTTCCCCCTCGTTTCGAGTTTATCGCTTTGCTCTCTCCTTGTCAAGCAAAACCTAAAACCCAAAACTCCCCCGGACGAGCGAACCCTCTCCGAGCGCAAAAATCCTCCCTTTGGGCGATTGTTAGCCTCAGAGCACTAAAGACAGTGAGAAAAACGGTCTATCTCTATCACCAGGATACCGGCGAGTGGCCCACTGAGTGGAGCGAGGGCGATCTCTCATCGGGTTCCAGCGACAGAGGCGACCATCAGCTCTGGGGTAGCCGAAATGATGGTGACACTGATGACGTCGGTGGCTGGGACGGCCCCTATGTTGCTCGGCATCATCGCCAAGCAGTAATTCCAAACCAACCGATGGTCCAGAAAGGGGAGCGGGGCCCTGTGCTCCGCTCTTCTTCTAATGGCCATGCTCCCCATGCCGGAGGGGTCTCCCCACTCTGTGGGAGAGGTCTCCTGACCTTGCGCCATTAACCCTTCAGGGCTTCCTCGTGAGCTCAGCCGAACGGCTGAAGCATGAATTCCGTGGGTAAGCACCTATCAGCTTTCAGCCTTGCCCCCGCCCGGGATAAACCCCGGCGCTACGGGCTCGGGGGGAGGCCGGTCAGGTCCCGGCATGAAGAGGATACGCCGGCATAAAGCCGGCGCATCCGGCGGCTAAAATGTGCCGGCCGCCAAACGCCGGTAATCACAGGGCCACAAGAATGGTCAGGATGATGGTCACCCACATCGGGATGAGGACGCCAAGCATTATTCCTAAAGTCCAGCGGAATTGACTTTGCATCTCTCGCTGGAGTTCACGGGTGTTGGTCTCCATCTCTTGCCGAAGCTCACGGGTGTTGGTCTCCATCTCTTGCCGAAGCTCACGGGTGTTGGTCTCCATCTCTTGCCGAACCTCGCCAAACCCGCTATCCACCCTCGTCTGCAGATGCTCAAACCTCGTCTGCAGATGCTCAAACCTGGAGTCCAGGTGATTGAGCCTGGCCCTCACCTCCTCCAGGATTCCCTCAACCCTGGCCATCCGCTCTTCGAGTGCCGGCGCCTGTTTCACTTCCATGTAATTCTTTATAGCAGAAATTCATACGAAAGTCAACTTCCCGGGCGGAGAGCTTCATCGATAGCGCATTACCCTGTAACTACTCAGCAACCGACCCCGGCCGTAGGCCCAGGGGTTCACGGTTGGCGGTTCACAGTTCACGGTTCAGGGTTCACGGTTGATGGTTGTTTGCCTAACCGTTCAATCTTGATCGCTCTCTAAAGGGTGCAGGGGGTAGTAGGTAGCGCGTAGCCTCCCTACTCCCTACACGCTATGCGCTACACGCAAATTGCAGAACTCCTGACATCATACTGGCGACAGCTTGGCAAGGCATGATATGTGCCTCATGGTGCGTAATAATTACGGTAGCATACCAGGTCGGGCCACGGCTCGCTTGGCGGCTTCTCAGTTACTGACACCAACTGGCTCCTGCAGTACCAGCCAGCCTGGGATGCATAAATTATTGCGCGGATGTAACGAAGTGAAGGGTTCAGAGATTCTTCGCTGAGCCTGCCCTGAGCGGAATGAGATTCTTCCCCTTCACTGCGTTCAGGGCCAGAATGACAGAAGCGAAGGGCTCAGAATGACAGCAAGGTGAACAGTTACCACGGGGGATCACCCAAAAGGGGTAAAAATCACTCTCTTGAGTGATTGACATACCGCAAATGAGGGGTTAGCATAAAGAGTGAGTGAGGGTTACCATGGTGAGGGCTAGCATGAAGACGGAAGGGCGGGGCGGGGACTCCAGACTCTAGATCCCAGGCCCTCGACTAAGAAAGGGAGGTGAGAAGAAAAACAGGAATCTCAACTTTTAACCATCTCTTAACAAAACGTTAACTTAGCCTTAACATTCCTGTGTTATGCAGAAGGGGGGGGGTTGATGATGCAAGGCTTTAGAAGTAAGGCCAAATAAGCAGGGCAAGGAGGTGATAAACAAAGCAAGAACATGTATAGAAATCTAGAGGAGGGGGGATGGGCGGTGGGACGGTTAACTGAAGACTGTTGACCGTCAACTAAGATAAGGAGGAAAAAATGAAGAGACTCATTGACAAAGCAAGGAAAATCCACCGCAACCAGAAGGGTTTCACCCTCATCGAGCTGCTGGTGGTGATGGCCATCCTGGCCATCCTGGTAGGGCTGATAGTGCCCAACTTCTTCAACATAACCCATGAGGCCGACGCCACCCAGATAATGGGGCAGCACGAGAAGATGCAACAGGCGGTCTTTCTCTACCACCAGGATACCGGCGAGTGGCCCACCGAGTGGAGCGGAGCTCCCGTCGGTGATACTGCACAGCGTCAACTCTGGCTTGGTGGCGGTGTCGTCGGCTGGGACGGCCCGTATCTGGAGCGGCCCATTTTGCCGGAGAACAGGTGGGGAGGATATTGGGGGGTGGTTGAGAACCGGAGGCTGTCTGGTGCTGCCAATGGCAACTACACCGTCTTGCTCCATACGAACGTCCCTCTGGAGGTATGCGGGGAGATAGATGAGCGGATGGATGACGGCATACGCACGACCGGCCTTGTCCAGTACTTTGGAACGGACTGGGGCGCTGATGGTGAGCCAGACGACGACAATTTCCTCTCGATCTTTATCGCACGCCAGCAATAAGGAAGGGATCAGGGGTATGGCGGGTGTGGTGAAACGGAGTAACCGAAAGGAGAGCGGGGCCTTGTGCCCCGCTCCTTTTTCTGGTGTGTCTGGCATGTAAAAAATGTCGTGGGGTCAGGTGTTGACCTTTGACTTCTTGTCGTGGTCATTGCCAGGCACCAAAGCCCGCCGCAGGCAGGCAGCAAGGTGAGGCTTGACAGGCCTTGACAAACCTCTGAAAGTATGGCAGACTATGGTCGATGATGTTATATTTATTGCCCGGATAAGCGAGCCCCAGGAAGTAGTTTACTCGGGGCTATTTTGGCGGAGAAGTGAGATAGTGAGAAAAGCAGCCCAGGCCAGGTGGAGCGACCGGCGCCGGTGATGACGGTTTGGTGATATGGAGAATCTAGTTAGTCGACCTCCGAGGGGTGCCAATGAGTTCATCGAGCAACAGCTTAATGAGCGCGCCCATGTGCTAGAAGATTTCTTCAAATCGGACTTCTTGGCGTTTACAGGCCCATTGGTCGGAGGTGTCGATGATGCTATCAGGGATGTCATCGAGGAAAAACGACAACAATCACGAGACCAAACGAAATTGACTATCGTAGTCACTACGATGGGCGGTTACATCGAAGTTGTGCAGCGCATTGTTGAAACGATACGGCATCACTACGATCATGTGAATTTTGTAGTGCCAAACTATGCATACTCCGCAGGAACTGTTCTGGTGATGTCGGCAGATGAGATATATATGGACTATTACTCTCGGCTTGGCCCGATTGATCCCCAGGTGGCAACGGAGAGAGGAATGGTTCCTGCATTGGGGTATTTGATTCAATGGGAACGTCTGATAGAGAAAGCGAGGAAGGGCGAAATCACGATGTCGGAAGTTAGTTTGATGATTCAGGGTTTCAACCAAGCTGAGCTTTACAAGTATGAGCAAGCAAGAGAGCACTCTATCACTCTATTGAGAGAATGGCTTGCGAAGTATAAGTTCAAGAATTGGAAACAAACCGCAACACAGAAAAACCCCGTGACTGATGAAATGCGGGCACAACGTGCGGAAGAGATCGCCAGAGAACTCAACAACACGAATAGGTGGCATACACATGGTCACGGAATCTCGATGGAGGTTCTTCGGCGGGATCTGAATCTATTGATAAATGACTATGGTGAAACCCCAGAACTGAGCAGCAAAATCAGGAACTACTCTAGTCTTTTTGATGATTATATGGTAAAACGTGCGACAGAAATCGTTCTTCATACTCCAGGAACCTATCTCCCGTTGATAATTTAGGAGGTGTGAGATGGTCGAGCACATGAAACCGGAGGAAATCCTTCGCCTGAATCCACACATCAGCGAGGGGGAACTGAATGAAATTGGAGAGTTTATCCGCAAGCTCCGGGACAGTGGAATGGAGGGCAAGCGTTATGAGCTTGCAACCATTAAGCGCCGCCGTGCATCAGCGGATAGCAAGGGGAACGGCGAGACTGAGCACCCACGAGCGATTCATCTGAGGCCCCATAGGCGCTAGACTTCTGTGAGCGGGGGTCAGGCCTTTCCATTACGGCAGTTGTATTGCGAGACGTATCAGGCGTTTGTCAACAAGTAAGATGTGTTATATACGATAATGGGAGAGGGTCTGTACTGGCATCTGACCAGATGACTACGGCTCACTTCCCAATTGGATACGAGTTTGAGACTACTGGATAATACGACCGGCGATGAGTACACCGGCTTGCGTTACGAGAAGGTTCCCCTGGAGGTGGCCGAGGCTCTGGATGTGGCGATGGATGATGGATTATGGTGGGGATCATCATTGCCAGGCAGTAAGTTATCCCAGGGCATGGCCGGCACCGAAAGGCAGCGGGGCACAATGTCCCGCGGCCTTTTTTGAGGCTCCCTTGACCCCGGTGCAATCTAAGAATGTTGCAAAAGGCGCCGGACTGCGCTTATAATAGAGTTAACCAGATTGTATCCGGAATTCCGCTTCGCTCCACCCCGTATACAATCTTTAGCGTTATGTGAAATCAGCTTATTGTGTTAGGAGGAGCTAATGAAGTACAGAGTCAAGCTTGAGAAAACCGACGAAGGTTATGCGGTCTGGTGTCCTGGGTTGCCGGGATGCTGGTCCCAGGGTGCAACTGAGGAGAAAGCGCTCGAAAATATAGAGGATGCCATAGAGACATACATGGCAACGGTCGAAGAACTGCTGAAAGATAAAGTTACCCGCCTGGTTGAGGTATCGGTCTAGTTATGCCAGGACTTTCAGGTGTGCCCCACCGTCGCGCTGTCAAGGCGTTTGAGAAGGCGGACTTTTGGGTAGCTCGCGAAGGTAAGCATATCTCAATGACCGATGGCGAGCGAATTATCATCAATCCCTTGCGTAAATCCGATCAACGCGTTCACAATGGGGGGAATCATCAAAGACGCAGGGATGACGGTGGATGAATTCAAGAAACTGCTCTGAGACAACATTCGCTGATTTCAGATAACACGCGCCAAGCGGCTTCGCCCAAATCGGCCGCCTCTCCATGACCAAGAGAAGCATCGCGGCGAAACGACTACTTGGTGAGATGCGATCTGCTCTTGAAGGACGGGGCCAACTTCGGTTGGCGCGAACACGGTGGAAGTAAAACGGGATTGGAAGGGGCACTGGAAGGGGACCGAAAATATGAGGGACGTGTGGTTAGCCATTAAGTTGGCGCTGATATTTCTCCTTAATCTCGCGGATTACTTCCTTACCCGTGAGATGATACATTCGGGTCTGGTAAGGGAGGTTAATCCGGTGATGCTGCGTCTTTTCTACCTGGGTCCGGAGTATATTTTGGCGCTCAAGATTCTCTCCGGTGCGCTGTTCTTTTCCTATATGTGGAATTTAAGGAAAAAGCGACCCAGGATGGTGCAGATATTAACCACGGCGGTGCTCGCCTTTTTTGTTTTGCTCGTAGCCTACTTGTATTTGAATCTTACTTATGTTAGGGTTATTGAGAGGCTCTTCTGACCAATGACCAGGTCAGCGGCATCACTCAAAAGAGTGAGCGCGAAATCACCCTGTTGAGGGATTGTCAGGCTTGTGGGATCAAGGTATCATGAGGTGATGGGGAAAAAGGATGCACGATATGGGAGGGAGGTGGGGGACTCTAGACTCCAGACTCTAGACTCCCGACTCCAGGCCGTCGACTCTAAACTTAAAACCTAAAACTTAAAACTTAAAACTCTAAAAGGAGGTGAAACCTAAAACTTAAAGCTTAAAACTAATAAAAGAGGAGGTTAAATAAAATGAAAAAGTTCATCAAAGGGCAGAGAGGTTTTACCCTGATCGAGATCATCATCGTGCTGGCGATCTTAGCCATCCTGGCGGCGCTGCTGGGGCCCCAGCTCGCTGGCTTCCTGGCGCGGGGCGATAGGGCATCCTATGACGCTGATAAGCGCACCCTGGAGCTGAGCGTCATGGCTTACTACACTGCGGATCCTGTCGTGAGGGAATGGCCGATCTGGGGCCCCGACGTCGGAGCGCCGTATGACCATGATAATGACGGTAATCTTTTTGACCATCCTAGCGCGAGGAACGGCTTGATCGACATAGATAGGCTTGTCGCTGCGGGATTACTTGCTGATGACGCTGCGGTAAGGTCGGCAGATGGTCATTCGCATCGACACCGCCATGCGACCTCTGAGGGAAGCTATATCTGGTACGTAGCCGATGAGGACGGCACAATCAAGTCGATGTTCTGGGATGCTGAGGATAAGGATGGCGATGGTGTTACGACCGAGTGGCTGGGCGATGGCTTCTGGGGTGTCTACCCGTGATGCCATTAAGTGACGCTGATATGATAGACTTGCTCTAGAGGGAGCAAGTGTTGAGAAAGGGAGTTAAGGGCTTCACCCTCATCCCCACCTACAGTGGCAAGGGCGGTGCCTGGAGTGGTGGCGCCTCCGGCAGCACCATCAAGATGCAACTGTTGATCGACGCTGGATATTTTGCTAAAGCCCTCCAAACCGCCAGCGCATACAATCAACCCGGCCTCACCGGTCCTCATACCTGGTTTGTTGACCCCAGGGGAACAGTGACTTCCTTCCCCCTCTTCTTCCCGCCGTGACCTAAGAAAGGCTCATCTCATCCACTAAAGGGTGCGAACCATGCAGTGTGTAGTCGTTGTCCCCAACCGGGGCACAAGGCAGAAAGGACAAACTCTCATCGAGATAATGGTGGCCCTGGCGCTGGCGGCCATAATCATGCCCGCCACATTCACTGCGGTATCGGTCACCCTCACCAGCGCCGATCGTGTCCGCGACCGTTCTGTAATGATGGAGTTAGCTCAGTCCCAGATGGAGAGTATCCAGGGACAGGAGTTTCGTCCCCATGGAGATTACTATATTATTGCGCTCCCGGAGGGTTATGCTATGGAGATAAAGGTAAGGCCGGCCGCAAGCTTCTTCTATCCCGATGGCTCTCCTGCTGCCGAGATAATACAGCGAGTGACGATTACGCTCAGCAGTCGCCAGAGCTCATTCACCCTGGAAGGATATAAGGTGAAGCGGTGAGAGGAAGGGAAAATGGTCTTACCCTCGTGGAAATATTGATAGCCCTGACCATCGGGGTCATGTTTATGGCGATGTTGGTTCCGGCCATCCAACTGATGATGCGGCTGGCGCCCCGGCAGGCGAACGAACTCGCCGTTGAGCACGACCTCGACCTCGCCCGCCGCTGGCTCATCAGGGATGGGCAGGCATCCCGGAGCTTCACCACGCTGCCCCGCCCTGGATACGGATGGTTCGAGTGGAGCGATCATACCGGCAGGTCGCCGGTGAAGTATCAGGTGACCTATTACCACGATGACGCCTCACTGATTCGGGAGGAAAGGCGCGATGGGACAGTGGAATCTACCTTTATCGTAGCGCGAAATATCTTGACCTGGGATGACGTTGAATTTGAAGCCGGAGCTGGGGTGATTACCGTGGAGATCACCTCCACCGCGGGGAAAGTATCTCGAAGCGCCGAAATAATCATTGCCCGTCGCTAGTGGGCAGTTGTCAGTTTTCAGTGGTCAGTAGGAGGACGGGATGCTTCTGACTTGTCCTGATAACGTCGGAGATAATCCGTGAGCCGTAAAAACGAGCAGGGAATGGTGCTGGTATATGTCCTTATTTTCCTTGTCGTGGGATCGCTGCTGGTGGCCTCCCTGGTGCCCGTCGTCGGCGCCGGTTCCCGCAGGCATATTGCCGGACGGGGGCAGATGCTGGCCGGCTATGCCGCCGAGGCGGGGATAAAGAGGGTGGTTGCCGACCTGGTTCGTGGAGCGGATGCCTTCAGCCCTCATTATACCGTTCCTCAGATCACTGTCAATGAACATACGCCCACCATTGACATCCGCGCAGCGACCATTGCTCTTCCCTCCGACCAACTGTATGTCGATCCCGGTGTTCGGGATCCGAGCCTGAGTGCGATTCCGGCGGGCACTGGCTACTTAATGCGGCTTCACCATGTAAAGGAGGGCGAGCTCAGGATTAACTGGGCGTATAGCCCTGCAGGACCGACAAAGCTGGGTATCTCGGAGGGGCTCACCCCTCAGACTGCGGGGAGAATCTATGCCTGGCCGGAGGAGCATCTCATAGCGACGGCGGAGTCGAGCGGTGATTACAATTATATCTCCGTGGACATTACCGACCCCGGCATCTACACTATCGTCTTTTTCAACCCGCTGGAGATAGAGGAAGATCCGAACGAGGAATATCCAAACGAGGAAGAGGAAAGAGTCTTGATGCCTAACACCGATAAGGTGACGAATCCCTTCGGACCTGGCGGAAGCGAGAATACCTGGATATGTGTCAGGGCTCATCAGGACTATATCATCACTGCCGCTGCCGCTGACGTCAGCGTTTCGGCCTATGTGCGCCAGGTTCCCGGGCCCTCTGAGCCGTCCGGCTGGATCACCAACAGGTGCTTATTTACTCCTGGAACCCTCCTTGAGCGTCTAGGGGTCAGGTCTTGCATTACGACATCCAGCATGATTCCCTGAAACCCGGGGGGCGTTCGAGACAAAGTGGCACTGCAAGGCCCGACCCCATTGGTGGGCTTCGGGCATGAGCCCCGGCGCTGCGCTGTATTCACCCCTGTCTTCTATTCACTAGCTTCTGTCGCGAAGAATCCGCCGGCTTGTCCGCCGTCATTCGTTTGTGCCGTGTCAACCCAAGCTCGTCCGCTCCTCCGCTCTCTTCTTGCGTCCGCTCTGACTGGCATACATGTGGAGCCGCTCAATGGCCAGTTCCACGACGGCTCGGGTGACAAAAAGGCTGCTCACATCGTAGAGCTCAGCAATACGGCGCTCCGCCTCAGACAGCGAAATGTGCCCTGCGCGGTAAGCTCTAACCACGACACCCAAGGACCCCACCGGAATCAAGCTTAAGCGTTTGGCGGCCGCTCGCACGGCCAAATCATCGGTCAACAGAATCGGCACACCTATCTGCCGGCAAAGATATAAGCATTCACACTCCCCAGCATGCAGCTCTTCCAGGCTGTTTTCCTCTACGAACTCTATGACCTCTGCTTGAAAGAAGGTGTGCCGTTGAACGTTGCTCAATCTCAAAACATCCGCCTGGGGAGTTCGCCCTTGTTCAACGGTCTCCGACCACACCGCATCTGGGATGTGCAAGGTCTCAAAGATGCACAGAAGGGGGAGGCAGTCAACCTCTGTAAGGTGGATAAGCGGGCTGGCATCAGATACGGTACTTACTCCGCCAATGCCCACGCCAGATCCTCCATCATCGCCTCGTGCTGACGCTCCGCCAATTCCACCCAGTCAATCCCCACGGTCTCAATCGCCTCATCTCGGGAAATCTGGTGGCGCAGGTAGTGCCCTAAGATATGCTCTCGCCACAATTGCCGTAGGCCGATTTGAAAGGCCATCGTCATGACTTCAGCCTCTGGCTTTTTGGTCTCACGGGT
>JALPYG010000030.1 GCA_023271215.1 Dehalococcoidia bacterium | reverse complement strand
AACCTTGAACCTTGAACGTCGGAACCTTGAACCTGAGTAGTTGCAAAGATTCTTGCATTCCAACTGACAATGATGTAGAATGGAGCCGTAAGTACAATTGGAGGGTCGATCAATGGCATTTGCGGACAAGACCCTGGTTTGTCGCGATTGCGGCCAGCAGTTTATCTTCACGGCCGGGGAGCAGGAGTTCTACGAATCACGTGGCCTGCTCAACGAACCCGGCCGCTGTCCAGACTGCCGGCGCGACAGAAGGCGAGGAGGGCGCTTCGGTTATCAAGGACCACGCGAGATGCATAAAGCGGTGTGCGCCGCTTGTGGGTCTGAGTGTGAGGTACCTTTTCAACCTCGAGGTGACCGCCCGGTCTACTGCAGTGACTGCTTTGGCAATCTAAAAGACCAGCGCTAGAGTTCAGAATCGTTCTGGGAATCAAAGACAGAATAGCTGCTGAAACGATGAGCATTGGAGCATTATGGGTAAGGCTTCGTCTGCCCGAAAATGGCTCTCTCAAGGGTAAGCGTAAGGTTCTGAAATCGATTACCAGTCGGGTGGAGAACAAGTTCAATGTAGCCATTGCGGAGGTCGAGAATCACGATCTCTGGCAAGTGGGGACGTTGGGTGTGGCGTGCGTGAGCAACGATGGTCGCCATGCCAACGAACTCCTCTCGAAGGTGATGGATTTCATTGGGTCCATCAGAGGGGATGCCGAGATTCTGGATTACCGGATTGAGATTCTGCACACCTTTTAGTGGGGTCAGGCCCATAGGGATGGATACTCCAGCCTTTCTCGATCACCTGAGGAAGCTCCCCTTCTATCACGATCAGATCGTCCATCGGGAATGTATTCCGCCCCGCGAAGCCCGGCATCAGCAATTAGAAAAGCCCTTGCAACCCGCCCTTCAGGCTGCGCTGGAGGCGAGTCGTCTATTTCCTCTATACAGCCATCAGGCCGCTGCGGTAGATGCCACTCGATCGAGAAAGAATGTCATTGTATCCACTCCCTCAGCCAGCGGCAAGACGCTCTGTTACAATTTGGCGGTGCTCAATTCACTCCTCGAAGAAAAGGGCAGCCGAGCCCTTTATCTCTTCCCAACAAAGGCCCTGGCCCAGGATCAGCTCCGGGCCCTCGATGAGCTCATTTCTGCCGCTGGGCTGAAGATTAAGAAGTCAACCTTCGACGGAGATACCCCATGGAAAGAACGGGCGGAGATACGGCGGTCGGCTCGGATCGTGCTCTCCAATCCCGATATGTTGCACCTCGGCATTCTGCCCAATCATCGCTCGTGGACTGGATTTCTCAGCCAGTTGAAATATGTGGTCGTCGATGAGGCCCACGTCTACCGCGGCGTCTTCGGCTCCCATGTAGCTAACGTAGTCCGCCGTCTCCGGCGCATCTGCGCTCGCTACGGCTCAAGTCCCCAGTTTATCTGCTGCTCCGCCACCATCGCCAATCCGCGGGAGCATGCGGAAAGACTGACCGGTCTTCCCTTTGAAGCTATCACCGAGGATGGGGCGGCATTCGGGGGGAAGGATTTCGTTTTTTGGAATCCGCCGTTGATCGATGAGGCCAGGTCCGTCCGTCGTAGCGCCACCACCGAAGCCACGTACCTGCTGACCGAGCTCGTGTCGGCGGGAATTCGTAGTCTCGCCTTTGCCCGAACCCGCAAGCTGGTGGAGCTGATCTACATGTATGTCAGAGACCAACTGGCGGCCAGAGCCCCCGAACTCGCGGGACGAATAAGGCCTTACCGTGCCGGCTATCTGGCCGAAGCGCGCCGGGAGATCGAACGAGAACTCTTCAAAGGAAAACTCCTGGGGGTGGTGGCCACGACGGCGCTGGAGCTGGGGGTGGATATTGGGCGTCTCGATGCTACTATACTCACCGGTTACCCTGGCAGCATCGCCGGCACCTGGCAACAGGCGGGGAGGAGCGGTCGGGGGAGGCAAAGGTCTCTGAGCATCCTCATCGGCTCTGAAAACCCGCTGGACCAGTATTTCATGCGGCATCCCGAAGCTCTGTTCGGGAAGGGGTTTGAGCATGCCCTGATTGCACCTGCAAACCCTCATATACTCAATCCACACCTCGTGTGTGCTGCCTGGGAGTCTCCCCTGAGCCAGAGGGACCAGAGATACTTTGGTGACTTCGAACCGTTGAGGTTGGAATTGGAGGAGGACGGCTTGCTCCGGATGCGGGGCAGGAGATGGTACCCGGCAACGACTGTCGCTTCTCCAGCCCAGGGGGTGAACATTCGCTCCACCTCATCTACCAACTACGCCCTGATTGACGCCGGCACCGGAGAGTTGCTGGAGACGATAGAATCGGCGATGGCATTCTTTCAGATACATCCCGGAGCGGTCTATCTTCATCAGGGCGAAGCCTACCTGGTCACCAAACTGGATCTCAAGTCTCACACGGCCTATGCCGAACCCACAGACGCTGCGTACTACACTCAAACCAGGGACATAACCGATCTTAAGATACTCAAGACGACGGGAGAGAAAACCATCGGGCGGACCAGGATTTATGTGGGCGAGGTGGAGGTCACCACTCAGGTCTTGGGGTTCAAGAAGAAGCGGGTGTACAGCGAGGAGGTGATCGGGGAGGAACCACTGGACCTGCCACCACAGGCATTTGAGACGGTGGCTCTCTGGTTCGGCATCCCCTCTCGGATCCAGGAAAGGGTCGCTCGCCAGGGGCTCGATCTTGCCGGCGGGCTGCATGCCGCCGAACATGCCGCAATCGCCATGCTGCCTCTATTTGCCCTCTGCGACCGGAACGATATCGGGGGCGTTTCCACCCCGCTCCACCCCGATACCGGCAGGGCCCAGATATTCATCTACGACGCTCACCCCGGCGGGGTGGGGATCGCCGAGAAGGGGTTTGAACTGGTGGAGCAGTTGTGGCGGGAGACCGCAAAGCTCATTGCCGAGTGTCCTTGCGAGGAGGGCTGCCCCAGTTGTGTGCAGTCGCCCAAGTGCGGCAACAATAATCAGCCCCTGGATAAACAAGCGGCGCAGGTGATATTCGAGAGGCTGTTATCTTATACTTCATTGCCCGCTCTCGAATACGGGGGTGAAGGATAATCAGGTCACAACTTGACATAATGTAGTTGTCGTAGAAGAGTATATCGATATAGGACAGTTCTATCGGCAAGGCCGCAACTATCCATTATCCCTATTTGACACATTGATTTCCTCTACGATATACTATCTGAGACAGGAGGCTTATCGTGGCTATTTCGTCGAGAATAACGATCATCCTCGCCGGCCTCATCTTTGGAGCGCTGGGATCACTGCTTGTCGAGTGGGGCAATCCGGGGAACATGGGCATCTGTGTTGCCTGTTTCTATCGAGATATTGCCGGCGCGCTCGGCTTGCATCGTGTCGGTGTGGTGCAGTATATTCGTCCGGAGATAATCGGCTTTGTGCTGGGGGCATTCATCTCCGCTTATGGATTTAGAGAGTTTCGCGCCCGGGGTGGTTCCTCGCCGATGGTGCGTTTCTTCCTGGGAGCTTTCGTCGTGATCGGGGCACTGGTCTTTCTCGGCTGTCCCATACGGGCTCTCCTCCGCCTCGCCGGGGGAGACCTCAACGGCATCACCGCCGTAGCCGGCCTCATTCTGGGGGCAGTTATCGGCATCTTGTTCCTCAAGCAAGGCTTTAACCTCGGCCGGTCATCCGCGACGAAAAGGGCAAATGGATGGATCGTGCCCGTGGCAATGCTCGCACTGCTACTCCTGGCTATCTTCCCGCCGGGATTCATCTTTGAGAGCGAGAAGGGGCCGGGGGCGACGCATGTCGCACTTTGGATAGCGCTACTCGCCGGACTTGTGGTAGGCATCCTGGTGCAACGAACGCGGATGTGTATGGTCGGTGGTTGGCGCGACCTTTTTCTTATTAAGAATACTCACCTGTTCGGTGGGATAGCAGGCTTCTTCGTCGGGGCACTTCTCCTAAATCTGATCCTGGGGCACGTGAGCTGGGGATTTGAGGGCCAGCCGGTGGCTCACACCAATCATCTGTGGAATTTTCTCGGCATGGTCCTGGTTGGATTGGGTTCGGTCCTTCTCGGCGGCTGTCCATTGCGGCAAACGATCCTCTCCGGGGAGGGCGATACCGACGCCGGGATGACCGTTCTTGGGTTCTTCGCGGGGGCTGCCTTTGCCCACAATTTCCTGTTGGCCTCAACCCCAGATGGTCCAACAGACTTTGGACAGGTAGCGGTCATCGTGGGGCTGGTTTTCGCTATGAGTGTCGGATTTCTGATGCGTGACAGGACGTAATAAGGAGCAAAGAAATGATTGAAGTTGATGCGCGAGGCTTCTCCTGCCCCATACCGGTGGTGAAAACCACTCAGGCCCTTGATGGGCATCCAGGTAAGCCGGTTATCGTACTCGTGGATAGCGAGGTTGCCAGGGAAAATGTATCTCGCCTCGCCCGGAGCAGGGGATATTCGGTTAAGGTAGAACAGGTTCTCGATGGGTATAGGCTCCAGTTGGCCCCTGCGGGCAAGTAGGTTGAAGTTCTTGGTGTGCGGGGGCGATGGTGTGCGGGGGCGGAGGTGCTCTATGATCTACCTCGATAACGCTGCTACCTCCTGGCCCAAGCCGAAGGCGGTCTATCAGGCGATGGACCGTTTCATGAATCAGGTGGGTGCCAATCCGGGGCGTTCCGGGCATCGACTTTCCATCGAGGCTGGGCGCGTCGTTTATGAGACCAGGGAGTCGTTGGCCTGGCTCTTTAATATCGACGACCCGCTGCGCATCATCTTTACCAGCAACGCCACCGAGGCACTAAACGTCGCGATAAACGGGGTCTTACGCCCTGGCGATCACGCCATCACCAGCAGCATGGAGCATAACTCGGTGATGCGCCCCCTTCGCGCCCTGCAGGAGAGGGGGGTTGAGCTAACCGTGGTCAGTTGCTCAAAGGAGGGTTTTCTCGATCCTGGCGGAATTGAAAAGGCGATCAAGCCAAACACGCGGCTCATTGTCCTGAATCGTGCCTCCAATGTGGTGGGGACCCTCCTTCCGGTGATCGAAGTAGGTGCAATTGCCCGCCGGCATGGGGTGCTCTTCTGCATCGATGCCGCTCAAAGCGCCGGCGCCTATCCTCTGGACGTATCCTTTACGAAGGTCGATCTCCTGGCGTTCACCGGGCACAAATCCCTCTTTGGCCCGCAGGGAACCGGCGGGCTCTACGTTCGCCAGGGTGTGGAGGATGTAGTTGAGCCCTTGATGCGTGGTGGCACCGGCAGTCGGTCGGATTCGGAGCACCAGCCCGATTTCCTGCCCGATAAGTACGAAAGCGGTACGCCTAACACGGTGGGCCTGGCAGGGTTGGGGGCGGGGGTGCAGTTCGTCTTATCCCGTGGCGTAAATGCTCTACGAGAAAAGGAGGAGAAGCTGATGCATCACCTTATCGAGGGGCTTGGAGCGATTCCCGGGGTCACCCTCTACGGCAGCGGCGATGCGCGAGAACAGGTGGCAGTGCTTTCCTTCAATATCGCCGGGATAGCCTCTTCAGAGGTGGCAATACGGCTCGACGAGGAGTATGATATTCTGTGTCGGCCGGGGCTGCAATGCGCACCTATAGCACACAGGACGTTGGGGACATTCCCCGGGGGAACAGTTCGGGTGAGTCCCGGTTACTTCACCACCGAGGACGAGGTAGACATCGTCATAAAAGCAGTCTGCAATATTGCCAGAGTGCTGAGGTAAGGAGGGTTGCGATGGCTCACAGTGAATTGGAGCAAGTGTCGGTCAAGTCAGAGACCGGGCCGGCGGTACTGCTCGTTGCCTCGGACGCTTTCGGTCGGGGGGCTGAAGAACTGGGCCACTTGCTGATGCGCAGCCTCCTCCACACGTTAAGTGAGGTTTCTCCCCGCCCGGAGAGAGTTATCCTGGTGAACAGCGGTGTTAAGCTGGTAATCGAGGGCTCCGAGGTGCTGGATGATCTGCGTGTCCTTGAGGAGCAGGGGACTGAGATTCTTGCATGTGGCACCTGCCTGGGTTATTATGAGATCAAGGACGAGGTCGCTGTGGGGCAGATTTCCAATATGTACGATATCGCCTCGACGCTGCTGGGCGCGGGAAAGATAGTTGCTCTCTAAGAAGAACGAGGTCGGGCAGAGTGGGCCCTTCAGCGTGGTACTCTTTCACTCGATAAGCGGGGCGCTCCGTGCCGAGAAGCTGCTGAAGGCGGAAAGCGTGTCTCTGAAGATGATTCCCGTGCCGCGGCATCTGAGTTCGGACTGTGGCATCTGTATTCGGTTCGAGCGGGCCGACGAGCTGAAGGTTGAGGGAATACTTGGCCGAAGCAAGTTGGAAATCCAGGGGATACATCAGATATAAGCGTGTAGGGGGTAGTAGGTAGCGTGTAGCCTCCCTACCCTCTACCCTCTATGCGCTACACGCTATAAACCCTGTGATCTCGGTGTGCTCTGTGGCTGAATAGGCGCTTATCGGCCTTTTGGAGAGAAAAAAATGGACAAACCGAATCCTCGTCTAACCGAATCCGTCAGCGGTGCCGGCTGAGCCGCCAAGCTCAGTCCAGGGGACCTGGACAAGGCGTTGCGTGGCCTGGAAATCCCCCACGATCCCAACTTGATTGTGGGATTCGATAGCTTTGATGATGCCGGCGTCTACCGGCTAACCGACGATCTGGCCATCATCCAGACCGTCGATTTCTTCACGCCCGTCGTCGATAATCCCTACGACTTCGGCCGCATCGCTGCCGCCAATGCCCTGGGCGATGTGTACGCCATGGGCGGCAAGCCAGTCACGGCAATGAACCTCGTCTGTTTCCCCAGCAGGACGATGGACATAGCCATTTTGAGGGACATTCTGCGTGGAGGGATGGATAAGCTCCACGAGGCGGAGGTGACCCTGGTGGGAGGGCACAGCGTGGACGACCCCGAACTCAAGTACGGCCTCTCGGTCACCGGGGTAATCCATCCGTGCAAGATCGTGCTCAATTCGGGGGCAGTGCCCGGCGATAGCCTGATACTCACCAAGCCGCTGGGGACGGGCATTATCAATACGGCAATTAAGGCGGACATGGCCGATGAGAAGACGGTAGGCACGGTTACCGAGCAGATGGCTACTTTGAATAGGCGAGCCTCTCAGTTGATGCAGGAGGTGGGAGTCCACGCCTGCACCGACGTAACCGGCTTCGGGCTTTTGGGCCACGCCTGCGAGATGATTCAGAACAACTCCATCGGAATAGCGATCTATTGCTCTGCGGTTCCCATCTTTGCCGGGTCCATCGAATTCGCCCGAATGGGAGTTGTGCCCGGTGGGGCATTTCGCAATAAGGCCTTTCGCGCTGCCGTGGTGGAATTTGCCGCTGGTGTCCCTCAGTGGGCACCGGACATTCTCTTCGATCCTCAGACCTCGGGAGGGCTGCTGATCTCCACTTCCCCGGAGAAGGCGAAAGTGTTGCTTGAGAAGCTGCACTATACCGACCACAGAGAGGCAGCCATCATTGGAGAAATAGTAGCGGAACCAAAGGGAAAGATATGCGTCGTGGAATAAGGTGAGCCGGGCTCATCAGCTAGCCATATTTGGCCGCCTTTCCGATTTGTGCCAGTCTCTCGCGGTAGGCGCCGGCAATTTCATGGCGGCGCAACACCCCCACCAAGCGGCCCCTGTCATCCCGGTCGACAACGGGGATGCGACCATAATCCCCCGGGATCGTGCTTAACACCTCATACAGGGTGTGATCGGGATGAACCACGAAGGGTTCCTTAGTAGCCACATCGCCAACGGGAAGGTGAGCGTTCCCGCTGAGCAGGGGTTCTTCCAGGTCGACTACGGTAACCACCCCGTATAGGAGGCCGTTCTCGTCCAGAACCGGGAAGCCATGGCGTCCCGTACTGCGCAGCAGGCTGCTGACCTTTTCCACCGACATGGTGGAAGACACAGTGGGAAAGTCAGGGGTCATTACCTCGTCGACCCTGATTCCTCTCATCACATTCGCCACGTCCTCACGGTGAACGTCCAGTGGCTCCTCTCTAGGGAAATCCATCTGCTGGATAAAATACTCATTGAAGTTGAGATGCGAGGACAGCTCAACGTGCTCAACGAAGTCGACAAGATCGTTGGCCATCTGCCAGTAGTCCCTGGACAGAAGGACCATGGAAGCCCCCGTGGTGGCAGCATTCCCTAACGAGGCGACAATCTTCAGGTCGAGCATTGGAATAAGGCCAATGCGCATAGCGCTGTACGGGCTGGTATAATTCCCCAGCGCGCCGGCGAGGTGCACCCGCTGAATATCCTCAGTGGCGATGCCCAGTTCGTCCATTAGTGTCTTTATCCCGGCGGCGATAGCCGCCTTAGCGAGCTGAAGTTCGCGAACGTCCTTTTGAGTGAGATAGATTGGTTTGCCGTCGTAGCTCTCCTCTGGCGAGGCGACGAGAAAGCTATATGCCCCCGACCTCTCGATTATTCTTGAACTCAAACCTTCTGCGGTTCTTCCGCGAGGAGGGCGAATCAAGCCCTCATGATCCACGAGGTCGTAGTGCAGGAGCGCGGCGACCAGATCAACCAGTCCGCTTCCGCAAATCCCTTTGGGCCTGATGTTGCCGATGATCTGGTAACCCATGTGGCCTGCTTCGAAACCGACGCCCTCGATGGCGCCAGCCTTAGCGATCATCCCGCGGGAGATCCTTGCGCCCTCCAGGGCGGGGCCGGCGGCGGCCGAGCACGTCAGCAATCTCCTGGCATTCCCGAGAAATATCTCCCCATTGGTACCCAGATCCAATCCCAGTATGATTTCATTCCCCTGTTCAGCTACCCCGGAAGCCAGCATGACGCTGATCAGGTCACCACCGATATAGCCGGATTTCACCGGCATCATATAAAGCAGGGCCTCCGGATGTAATCGCAGGCCCACATCCGTCGCTTTTACAATCAGCCCATCGGTCAAGACGGGAGCGAAGGGCGCTTCGGCGATCCCCAGCGGATTCAATCTCAGAAAAAGGTGCTGCATGGTAGTGTTCCCTGCAGCGACCGCCACGAAGATGTCGTTTGGATCCAGCCCACCTACTTGCAGAAGCCGCTTGATGATGAGGTTCATATCCCTTACGAGCAGATCGTGGAGGTAGTCGAGACCATTCGAATGCTCTTTCACAAACTGAAGGCGACTGATCACATTTGAGCCATACTTCATTTGACTGTTGAGACGGGAAATGACGGCAACTTCACTTCCGTCGGTCAAACTGATGAGCTTGCCGACAAGGGTGCTGGTGCCTAGATCGAAGACCAATCCGTACCGCCGGCCCACCTCCGCCCAGTTCTGCCAGGCCATCAAGCAATTCTCATGCAGCACCGCTGCCCCCCGTGACTGGGTTTCCTGCAACATTTGAGGTAACGTGCGAAGACAGTGCAGCGAGGATTTCATGTCTTCATAATCCGGACCCATGGCTAGTTTGATCCGGTCGAGATCGGAAAACCCCACATCCCGATGGCTGGAAAGCAACGTGACGGGCCGCTGATCCACCAGGGGATTCAAATGAAAAGGCGGTCGACGACCGGTCTTCAGAATCTGGAAATATTCCAGACCGGGATCGGATTCTCCGAGGTAGACCACCGTATCCTCGTTGACCTCGGTGCAGCAAGCAAGGTGAATGCCCCCTTTGAGTTCGTCCTCATCGAGGAGTTCCACTGATTCTTGTGACGGAGGACCTGTGGACGAGAGGATTCTCACTTTGCACTTGCCACATTTTCCCAGTCCGCCGCAGTCTCCCTCCAACTCCACGTCCTCATTTTGCAGCGCCTCCCAGACGGTTTGTCCCCGGTTCACCTCCAGCCAGAGGTCGTCAGGTAAGACGTTCAACCAGACGCGCCTCGTTTTAGGTTTTCTAAATCGAGAGAGGATCCTATCGACTGTTTTCGCTTTTCGGACTTTTGGTTGGGGGGCTTTTTTCATCGTAAGCTCTCAGTCCTCAGATTTCAGCAATCAGCCAGCAGTCAGTGGAGGGGTGGGACTACCGACTACTAACCAACCTGACGAGCTCTCTTCCCAGATGGGAGTAATCTGCATCTCGAATCTCCAGAGATAAGTGTAAGAATTCAGCCAGTTCCCTGGCCTTGCTGACGAGATCTGGATCTGATGGTTGCCGGACGTAGAGCACTCTCCGGTAGTGTTCGAAGCAATATTTTCGCATTTCCTCGTCGTGGAGTTCCAGTGGCTCGATGCAATACTCTTCGAAGTTGAGAATCAGGTCTCTCTCCAGAAAATAGGTCCCCGCTGTCTCGTTCATGATGCCCTCGAATCGTTCGCTCCCGAGGAGCATTTCGTAGCAGTGATTCCCGGAGACCCTGGAGATTCCGTTCTGTTTACAAAAATCGTCGATGTCAGGAAAACATTCCCCGTAAAGGCATATAATACGTTCCTTCCGCTCTTTGGCATTCAATATCTCCTGGAGCAGGTGTCTCTTGAGCCTTTGCGGTCTCATGTGCAGATTCGATAGCAGGAAGTTGAGACGCAAATGACGGTACTTGCTCTCCAGCCGGAGGTGCTCCAGTGCCGGCTGGAAAACCCCGCAAGCGATGATGCAGGTTGGAGGAAGAACCCTGCCTTCCCCTGGGCCTGCGGCCGGGGGGCAGGCCTTAATCCTGCTGAGATCGCCTTCGATAGGACCTCCTCTGACCTCACCCCTAGTGTTTATCGTGGGTGCCGGGTCTGGGGAAGGGGGGACTCGAACCCCCACGCCTTGCGGCACATGATCCTAAATCATGCTCGTCTGCCAATTCCGACACTTCCCCGGGAAAGTTTTAAGTTTTAGGGTATTAAGTTTTAAGTTGCCCCGGTACGTCCTCTTTAGTTAAATTCAAGGCTGATGTCCAGAGCCTTAACGGAATGGGTCAGGGCACCGATGGAAATGAAGTCCACCCCGGTCTCAGCGACGGCGCGGACATTACCCAGGGTGATGCCGCCGGAGGCCTCGGTGAGGGCGCGTCCGTCCACTAATTCTACCACGCGGCGCATATCCGTTGTCCGCATATTGTCCAGTAAGAGGATATCCGCTCCGGCATCCAGTGCTATCTGGGCTTGCTCCACGGCGTCAACCTCGACCTCAATCTTCAAATGACGAGGAACGTTGGCGCGAGCCCTTTTCACCCCCTCCCCCAACCCCACCCCGCCGGCGCGCAGCGCGGCAAGGTGGTTATCCTTGATGAGCACCCCGTTGCCAAGGTTCTGCCGGTGATTCTGTCCCCCTCCGGTACGTACGGCATATTTCTCCAGCAGCCTCAGGCCGGGGGTGGTCTTGCGGGTATCGAGTATCCGGGCTCTGGTTCCAGCGACAGCGGCGACGTATTTGGCGGTCTCGGTAGCGATGCCGCTCAGGTGCTGCAAAAAGTTCAACGCCACTCTCTCCGCTTTGAGGATGCCGGCTGCTTTCCCGGTGACTACGCCAACGATACTTCCGGCTTGCATTCCGGTGCCATCCTGAACCAGTCTTTCGAATACGAGCGAGGGGTCAACCTGCTGGAAGACTATCTCCGCCACTTCGATTCCCGCCAGCACCCCGCTTGCCTTGACCAGGATCGACGCCCTGACCTCCAGGGCAGGGGGAATCAGGGCGTCGGTGGTGACGTCTCCCTGGCCGAGGTCCTCCATGATGGCATGATCAACAATAGCTCTAATCTGGCTTTCCATTTTCATAACTACTCAGGCAATTAAGAAAGGAACCGCTGATGCATGCTCGTGAGTTTTAAGTTTTAAGTAGGAAATTCCCAAAAGCCTTCAACCTTCAGTCTTCAGCCTATCTACCTGAGCACTTCCGTGAATCGGTGTTCATCGGCGGTTTTCTTCCTAATGATGCTTAAGGGCTGTGTAGTTACCCATTTTTAAGTGCTACCTCTGCGGCTCGATAATCACCTTGAGAGAATTCTGTGCGCGGGCAACCAGTTGAAATCCGAGGCCGGTCTCGGCCAGGCCCAGGCGATGGGTGATCATATCCCGCACGTTAATGCTTCTATCACGGATCAGCTCTATTGCCGTGGCGATATCGTCGGGGCTTCCGGCATAGGTATTGGTCAGCGTTGTCCCGTCGTGCCAGAAATCATAGAGCTGCAGGGGAAAGGTGATACCGGGGACGGGAGGGGCAAAGAACAAGATGGTGCCCCCGCGTTCCACGCATTGCATCGCCTGCGAGATAGCCTGAGCAGCTCCAGTGCACACGATCACCAGGTCGGCGAGATAGCCATCATTCGTCTGGCGCAAGCGGGCGGGAAGATCCTCCTCAGCGTGGATTGTGACATCCGCCCCGAATCGTTCAACTGCTTCAAGTCGATAATCGCTGATATCCGTCGCAATCACCCGCCCCACCGTCGTTGTTCGAGCAAGCTGTATGTGCAAGATCCCGGAGATGCCGCTGCCGATAACCAGCACACTCTGCCCCGCCTTCAGCCGAGCCTTTTGCTGTCCTCGCACCACGCAGGCAAGCGGCTCGACGAATACCCCCTCCGCGAAGGTGATACCATCGGGCAGCAGGAAGGTACCCCGATCTACGTTGATTTGTGGCACACGGACGTATTCGGCGAATCCCCCCGGATCGAAGTTCGTGCTGTGCAGCGTGTCGCAGACGGTGTGATTACCGCTGAGGCAGTAGCGGCAGGTATTGCAGGGGACATGGTGGGAGACGAAGACGCGATCGCCTGGTTTGTATTTCTCCACACCCTCGCCGATTTCGACGATCTCCCCGGTGATCTCGTGCCCCAGCACCAGCGGTGCCTTCTTGCTACGATACCACTCCAGCACGTCGCTGCCGCAGATGCCGCTGGCGATCACCTTCACCAGGAGCTCGCCCCGGCCGATTCTTGGAACCGGCATCTCCTCTAGCCGGACGTCATTATTGTTGTAGTACGTCGCAACTCGCATCTCATTTGCCCTCAGCCCTCACATCTTCCTGACCACCAGCAGGACGTTCTCATCAAACCATCCCACCTTCTCGGAGGAGCTGAAGTTATCGATGATGTTGTCGCAAAACACCTGCAGCGCAGCCTCAAATTCGTCCCTTCGATACAGCGAGAAGGTGGAGTAATGGCCGTTTCTAGCCTGGTTGACAAGCCGGCTCAACGTGGAATTTCGCCAATATCGGAATCTCTTGACTGATTCCACCACCAGGGGGGGTATCAGCTTTAGCATCTCTTCTATCTCGTGCAGCTCGTGGAGACGATTCTCCTTCTCCAGGAAAAGGGGGAAATGCCTGCCCCAGATGTTCCTTGCGTTCTGGCTTCTCAGACGAGTGTAGATGAAGATTCTTCCCCCGGACTTCAAAACCCGGCTCATCTTCTCCATGAACCTTACAAAGTCGAAATGATGGATGGCATTGAAGGAAAAGATACAGTCCATAGAGTTGTCCGCCAGGGGAACGCTCTCCGCGAGCGACTTTATCGTCCTGAAATTTGTAATTCCTGCCGCCTGTAAACAACCGGACGTCACCTCCAGCATCGCTTCGTTAAAGTCGATGCACGTCAAATGAAGGTTATCCAGGTACTGAAACAGTTTCAGACAGTATCTTCCGGCGCCACAGCCGATATCCGCGGCGTTTATCCTGGGCAAGCCATTCAACGTATCCTTGATTGACAGAATTGGCTCCAGATCGGTGGTCCTTATATCGTTATACGCCGCGGCTACCCTCGAAAAATGTTCGTGCATATCTTGACTGGTATTCGTCACTTTCTCCATGTAATCCCCCCTTCTATATGGATCTCATTCCCCGGTTCTCACCTCGGTGAAAACTTCCTGCGCCTCGTCAACGCCGGCGCCATCGTGGATGATAGCACGCAGGGCCCTGATCATGGCCACCGGATTCTCATGCTGCCAGATATTCCTCCCCAGGTTCACGCCAATGGCGCCCTTCTGCATGCCATCGTGGACGAAATCAAACACCTCTCGCTCGGTATCCACCCTGGGCCCGCCGGCCATCACCACCGGAACGGGGCAGCCGTTGGTGACTTTATCGAAATCCTGGCACCAGTAGGTCTTGACCAGCCGGGCGCCAAGCTCGGCAGCAATTCGGGAACTGAGGGCAAGATAGCGGGCATCTCGTTTCTCCAGTTCCTTCCCTACCGCAGTGACCGCCATCACCGGGATGCCATATTTTTCGCCCTCGTCTACCAGCCTGGCAAGATTGAGGAGCGACTGCTTTTCGTAAGCGCTTCCCACAAATATCGAGATGCCCACCGCTGCCACATTCAGTCGGATGGCCTCTTCCATCGAGGTCGTGATTCCCTCGTCGGAGAGGTCGTTGCCCACCACGCTGGTGCCGCCGGAGACCCGCAGGATGATCGGTTTAGTGTTTGCCGGGTTGATCGACGAGCGCAATACTCCCCGGGTGACGAAGACGGCATCGCAGTAGGGCAAGAGGGGCGCGATGGTTTCGCCCGGTTTCTCCAGCTTTCTGGTGGGCCCCTGAAAGTATCCGTGGTCTATCGGCAGAAACAGACAATGACCATCGGATTGGATGAGTTGAGCCAGACGGTTTTGCATTCCCCAATCCACGTAATTCCCTCCCTTTAGGCTGAAGGCTGAAGGCTGAAGTTTCCTAAAAGTCTTCAGTCTATCCACCTCAGTACTTACGACTTAACTATTATACACCTATGAGTTTCCTGGTCAAGGTGTATTGCGGAATACGACGTGCTTTTCCCACTGTGGGGATGGCTCAGGAAAATCGCTGCGGAAGTGAGCACCGCGACTCTCCTCCCTGATCAGGGCGGCTTCGATGAGGAGACGCCCGACGAGGACCATGTTGCAGAGTTCGTAGTACGGGCGGTCGGTTGGTGTTTGCAATGTATCGTACCAGGCCGCCAGGACAAGGGCGGCTTCCTCAAGTTTCTCCTTGCTGCGGATAATCCCTGCATTGTCCCAGAGAAGGGACTGCAGAATCGCCAGCCTGAGAGGGGTGGTAATCCGCGAGGTATCGTATTTTCTCAGAGTAAAGTGCCTTTCCTCCACCGCCGATTTGGCCGTTGCTCCCCCTATCGCCCTCTCTATAATTCTCTTGCTGAAGACCAGCACCTCCGTCAAGGAGTTTGAAGCCAGCCTATTTGCGCCGTGAACCCCGGTGCAGGCGACCTCCCCACAGGCGAAAAGGCCGTAGATGTTGGTCTCTCCCCAGGTGTTTGTCTTGACTCCGCCCATCATGTAGTGAGCTGCCGGCGCTACCGGAATGAGCCCTTTGGTAATATTCAGTCCATGGTCCAGGCAGAAGCGATAGATGTGAGGGAAGCGCGTGGTAACTGTTTGGTGCGGCAAGTGGGTAACATTAAGAAAAACCCGGTCGCTTCCGGTCTTTCTCATCTCGGCAACTATGCTGCGAGCCACGATATCGCGCGGGGCCAGATCTGCATCGGGCGTGTAATCGGGCATGAAGCGATGGCCTTCTACGTTGCAGAGAATGCCTCCCTCGCCCCTGACCGCCTCGCTGATAAGGAACGGTGGGATGCCGGGCAGGCGAAGCGCTGTGGGGTGGAATTGAAAGAACTCCACATCGGTAATTTCGGCTCCGGCCTTGTAAGCCAGGGCAATGCCATCGCCAGTGGCGACGTCGGGGTTGGTGGTCAGTTTGAAGAGTCGGCCGGCGCCGCCGGTGGCGAGGATGATGCTCGGAGCGCGAAATTCCTCCATTGAGCCTGCTTGCGAGTCGAAGGCAATCACCCCCCGGGCAACGCCATCTCGAACTATGATCTCGGTAGCGAGGCAGTGTTCCATGATGGTAATGTTGTGCGCCGCGCGAGCAGCCCGGCTGAGTGTGACCTCTATTCGTTCGCCGGTGGCGTCGCCGCCGGCATGCAGTATTCGGGGCCTGCTGTGAGCCGCTTCCCTGCTGAGGGCGACTTCACCGTCCTGGGTATCGAAGGGAACCCCGATCTCAATAAGGGCGGCGATCCGGTCGCCGGCTTCGTTCACCAGAATGCGCACTGCCTCCGTATCACATAAGCCTGCACCGGCGGCGATGGTATCCTGGAAATGTACTTCAGGCGAATCGTCGCGGCCGATGGCCGCCGCGATGCCTCCCTGGGCATACCTGGTGTTGCACTCGTCGATGCTGCCCTTGGTGAGAACGAGTACATTCCCCACATCGCAAGCTAAGAGAGCGGTGTAGAGACCGGCGATCCCACTCCCGATGATGATGAAGTCGAATTCCTTATTCCTCACCGTTGTCTACTCCACACTTTCCCTGGAGTGACCAGGGGCCAGCGTGCTCGATCTCAACTTGAAGCAATTGCCCCAGACAGTCAGCAGGGCTGTCGAAGAATACTAGTTTATCAGTTCTGGTGCGACTTTGCCACCTGCTGCCCTTCCGTCCCTCTACCAATACCTCCACCGTCTGCCCCAGGAACAGAGCGTTTCTCTCGGCGGCGATTTGTTCCTGGATCTCTTCAACTTGACATAATCGACCCTTCTTCTCCGCAGGCTCTACGTTGTCTTCAAGCCTCTGCGCGGCAATGGTCGCCGACCGCGGGGAATACGCGGCGACGTGCACGGTATCGAACCGGAGCTCCTGGAGCAGGTCAAGGGTTCGTCGAAATCGCTCCAGGTCCTCGTTGGGGAAGCCCACGATTACATCCGTACTCAGAGCGACGTCGGGGATGGCAGAGCGTATGCGGAAGACTAATTCACGGTATTGCTCTACGGTGTAGCCTCGCCGCATCGCCTTTAGAATCTCGTTGTCGCCCGACTGGACGGGCAGGCTGATGTGTTCGCATACCTTATCCAGAGAGGCGACCGCCTCAATAAGCTTCTGATCCATATCTTTTGGGTGAGAGGTAAGAAAGCGAATGCGAGCCAGGCCGTCGATCTGGTTTAGCTCTCGCAGTAAATCGGCGAGATCCGGTTTGCCCGGCAGATCGTGCCCGTAGGAATCGACGTTCTGTCCCAGCAAGGTAACTTGCTTA
>JALPYG010000003.1 GCA_023271215.1 Dehalococcoidia bacterium | reverse complement strand
TGAGCCCTTCGCTTCTGTCATTCTGAGCGCAGCGAAGAATCTCATTCCGCTCAGGACAGGCTCCGCGAAGAATCTCAGAGACCCTTCCCCCTCACTGCGTTCAGGGTCAGGGTGACGTAGAGTGGCTGAACAGTTACGCCCAAAAAAATCCCTGTGCCGTCCACAAGGATTCGCAGGGGGCCACAACCTTGAACCGTGAACCGCGGCACTTTGAACCTGAGTAGTTGCTGGTAAAGCAGGTTACTCTTCGCCCCGTTTAGCCCTGCCCCGTTTAGCCCTGTCGGACATGAATGCCCGGAGTATATCCAGAGGCAGGGGAAAGATCACGGTATTCGTCTTTTCGGTAGCTATGTCAGTCAGGGTCTGAAGATAGCGCAACTGGAGGGTTGTTGGCTCCTCGCCGATGATCTTCCCGGCCCGGGCCAGTTTCTCGGAAGCCTGGAGTTCGCCTTCGGCGTGGATGATCTTCGCCCTTCTCTCCCGTTCGGTCTCCGCTTGAGCAGCCATGGCCCGCTGCATACCTGCGGGAAGCTCCACATCCTTGATCTCTACACTGCTTACCTTGACCCCCCAGGGATCGGTGGCGTCATCGATGATCTGTCGCAACATCTGATTCAGCTTGTCCCTCTGAGAAAGCAAGTCATCGAGCTCGTGCTGCCCCAGTACACTGCGCAAGGTCGTCTGGGCCATCTGGTAGGTTGCCACTCTGAAGTCGAACACATCCACCACCGCTTTTTCCGGGTCCATCACTCGCAGGAATACCACGGCGTTAACCCTCGTGGTCACATTGTCTCTGGTAAGCACCTCCTGGGAGGGGACATCGATGGTAACGGTGCGAGTGTCTATCTTCCGCATCTCGTCGACGAAGGGGATGATGATCCGAAGCCCCGGCTTCTTGGTTCCCACCAACCGGCCGAATCTGAGGACCACCCCCAGCTCATACTGCCGGACGATCCTCACCGCCGACGTGATGACTATCAGCGCCACAAATAATATTATGACCACCAGTATCAAACCTTCCATTTACAGACCTCCTATTTGTTTTTGGTCACCCTGAGTTTCAAACCTCTTACGTCGGTTACCGTTACCTCCTCTCCGGGATCGGCCTGTCCCTCATCCAGTATAGCCTCCCAGAGTTCACCGTGTACGAACACGGTCCCCCTGGGATTTAGCGCACTCTTGACCTCTGCTACCATGCCGATGAGCCCTTCTTGCCCCGTCGGTTGCTTGCGGCGCTGGGTGCGCACCACCGCCTGAACCACAAAGATAAAGAAAGCTCCGACGCTGACCGCTACAATGGCGATGAGCCACCAGTCTATATCGAGCATCGCTGGCCGCCCATCGAACAGTATTAAAGACCCGAATATCAGCGCCGCCAACCCCCCGGCGGTGAGCAGACCCCCGCTGGCAACGAACACCTCGGTCGCAAAGAGAGCAAATGCAAGCAGGATCAGGATAATCCCCGCCCAGTAGGCCTCGAGCATCGCCAGAGAATAGAATGCCAGCAGAAGGCTGATGGCACCTACTACACCGGGAAAGATGGTGCCCGGGCTGTAAAGCTCCAATGTGAGCCCCAGCAAGCCAATGCTCAGGAGAGTATAGGCGATATTGGGATCGCTTATCGCATGGAGAAAGCGCTGGACGAGGGTCATCTCGATTTCATCCAGTACGTACTCTTCGGTGTTAAGGATTATCTCCTCTCCGTGAATTGTTACCTCCATCCCGTCAAGCTGCGAGATAAGATCCTGGAGGCTGTCGGCCCGCAGATCGATGAGGTTAGCCTCTAAGGCTTCGCTATCGGTAAAAGACTTACCTTCGGTGACGGTCAAGTCAGCCTGCTCAGGGTTGCGACCGCGCATTTCGGCGATGCTTCTGATCCAAGCGGCCGCATCCTCAATCGCTTTTCGTTGTGCCTCGTCTGGCACCTCGCCCTCCCCCAATGCTACGGGGGTAGCTGCGCCGATATTACTGCCCGGTGCCATCGCCGCTACGTGGGAAGCCAGGGTGATAAAGGTGCCTGCAGAGCCGGCCCAGCGGTCGACATAGACCACCACCGGCACTCGAGCAGCGAGGATTCGCTCTACGATGTCTCTGGTGGGGGGAACTGTACCACCAGGGGTATTCAGCTTAATCACCAGTGCGGCGGCCCCGCGGTCCTCGGCCTCGGTGATTCCCTGGTCGATAAAATCGGCCACCACCGGGACGATGATTCCGTCAACCTGGAGCACGTGAATAACCGGGGAAGCAGCACTGGCCATTCCCGCGGATAGAATGCCCAGGATAAAGATCAATAGAAAGAAAATGCGCATACATTTTCTCATTGCATGCCTCCGTCAAATCCACCAGTATCTCCCATTCAACTTCCATTATAACTGATTTCCACCTTTTTGTAAACCTATGCTATAATGAGAGCAGTGAGAGGCTCCTGTCAGGAGGGTGACATGGAAAAAGCAGAAAAAATCTGGCTAAACGGGGAACTCATCCCCTGGGGTGAGGCAAGGGTTCATGTCTTGACTCACGCGCTGCACTACGGCACAGCGGTGTTCGAGAGTGTGAGGTGTTATGAAACCACCAGAGGTTCGGCGCTTTTCCGGCCGAGAGACCACATGCAAAGGCTGGCTGATAGCGCCAAGATATACCAGATGAATATGCCTTATTCCGTTGATGAGTTGTGCATCGCGGTGAGACAGGTCGTCAAGGCCAACGGCTTCAAAGAATGCTATATACGTCCGATCGCCTACTACGGGGTCGGTGAGATGGGAGTTAATCCTGGCCAGAATCCGGTGGACGTTTCGCTCGTTGCCTGGGAATGGGGAGCCTATCTGGGGGTCGAGGGGATGGAGAAAGGGATTCGGTGCAAGATATCCTCGTGGCTGCGGATAGATTCCCGTATGCTGCCGCCGCAGGCAAAGGCCAGCGCCAATTATGGCAATTCAGTGCTCGCTGTTCTGGAGGCCCAGGAGTGTGGCTACGATGAAGCGATAATGCTCAACCTCGCCGGACAGGTATGCGAAGGTGCGGGGGAGAATCTATTCATCATCAAGAATGGCACGCTTATTACGCCTCCTCTGAGCGCCGGCGCACTCTCGGGAATCACCATGGACTCGGCGATAACCATTGCCAGAGACATGGGCATTCCCTTTGTCAGCAGGGATATATCGCGTGAAGAACTCTTCCTGGCCGATGAGGCCTTCCTTACCGGAACAGCCGCGGAGGTGACGCCTATCAGGGAAGTTGATGGAAGGGTCATCGGCAACGGCGGCCGCGGAGAGTTGACGGCCAGGATTCAGGCCAAGTTCTTCGACATTGTCAGAGGCAAGGACGAGCGATACTACCACTGGTTGGACTTTATATAGCGGTCAGCAGTCGGCAGGCAATAGTCACATGGGGAGGGGTGGGGGACTATCGACTATCGACTATCGACTATCGACTCGCGGCCATCGACCGCAACACAGCTTCGAGTACCCTTGCCCAGTGCTGACCGAGTTGCCTCTTGTCCAGTCTCACCTGGGTTGTGCCCACCTTCAAGCTACTGCCAAAACTGCTTTGCAGCAAGGCCCTGTCCACCTTCGCCTCGCTCCCCATCCGGAGCAGAATCTGCTTGCCCTCGGCGGAGATTTTCTGAACGCCGGCTTCAGTACCCAGGAGTTTGATTCTGACCAGATAGAGCAGATTCTGAACCGGTAGAGGCATCCGGCCGAACCGGTCTTTGAGTTCCTGACGGATATCCTCGATCCGCTTCATGGAATCGAGATTCGCCAGCCTCTGGTAAAGGGCCAGGCGAGTGTTTAGATCAGGCACGTAGTCTTCCGGAATATAGGCCGTAATGGGTAGATCGACGGTGAGGGGAGCACGTCGAGGGCCTCGCTTCTCCTCCCCGCTTTTCAGTTCCTCCACTGCCTCGGACAGCAACCGGCAGTACAGGTCGAACCCCACCGCCCCAATGTGGCCGCTCTGCTCCGGCCCCAGGATATTGCCCGCCCCGCGGATTTCGAGGTCCTTCATGGCGATGCGGAACCCCGCACCGAGCTCGGCGGCCTCAAAGATGGTCTTGAGGCGTTTCCGGGCCGGCTCGGTCAGCCGCTTGCCCTTTTCATACAGAAAATAGGCATATGCCCGGACGTCTCCCCGCCCCACCCTGCCCCGCAGATGATACAGTTGGGTCAAACCCAGCTTGTCGGACTGATTGACTATCAAGGTGTTAACATTCGGTAAGTCCAGCCCCGACTCGACGATCACGGTGCAAACCAGCACGTCAACCTTGCCGGCGATGAAATCGACCATCACCGATTCCAGTAATTCCTCAGGCATTTGCCCGTGGGCGACGGCAATTCTGGCCTCGGGCAGCAAATCCCTCAGCCGGCCGGCAACATAGGCGATGCTCTGCACCCGGTTGTGCACGAAAAAGATCTGCCCATTGCGGTCCAACTCCCTTAGTATCGCGCTTCGAATCAGCTCATCGCTATACTCGGCGACATAGGTTTTTATCGGCAGGCGCGCCTCCGGGGGAGTCTCCATGGTGCTCATGTCGCGAACCCCGATGAGCGACATGTGGAGGGTGCGCGGGATGGGAGTAGCGCTCAGCGTGAGCACGTCTACTTCCCGGCGCAACTGCTTGAGCCGTTCCTTGTGCGCCACCCCGAATTTCTGTTCCTCGTCGATGATGACCAGCCCCAAATCCTTGAATACCACGTCCCTCTGCAGCAGACGGTGCGTCCCGATGCAGATGTCGACAGCGCCGTTTGCCAATCTCGCCAGCACATCTTGCTGCTCCCTGGGGGAACGAAACCGGCTCAGCGCTTCGATCTTTATGGGAAAGGCGGCCAGCCTTTCGGCAAAAGTGATGAAGTGCTGCTGGGCAAGGACGGTAGTCGGCACCAGGACGGCCACCTGCATACCGTCCATCACCGCCTTGAAGGCAGCCCGGACCGCCACCTCGGTCTTACCGTAGCCCACATCGCCGCACACCAGTCGGTCCATTGGCCTGGATTTCTCCATGTCCTCTTTTACACTGCGGATCGTTTCCAATTGATCGGGGGTCTCCACATAGGGGAAGGAGGCTTCAAATTCCTGCTGCCACACGGTATCCGGCGAGAAGCCAATTCCGGAGGATATCTCCCGTGAAGCATAAATGGCGACGAGTTCCTGGGCCAGCTCAGCCGCTGCCTTCTTGACCCGCTCTTTGGTGCGAGTCCATTCCTGGGTGCTCAGCCGGCTGAGGGAGGGGAAATAACCGCTGGAGCCGATATAACGGGCTACTCGGTCCACCTGATCGGAAGGAAGATACAGCCGGTCACCCTCGGCGTACTCCAGGATCAGATACTCGCGCTCCGTGCCATCCGAGGCGATGCGGGTTATCCCGGAAAACATGGCGATACCGTGATCGACGTGGACCACATGGTCGCCAACGGATAGGTCGGCAAGTAAGACCTTCTGCTCGGCACGGCGCTTGGGAGCCGGCCGACGCTTCTTTACGAATCCAAAGAGCTCGGCATCGGTGAGCAGCAGGGTCCCATTCCAGGCCCAACCGCCGGCCAACGAGCCATGAACCAGGGTCAGCGAACCCAATGGTGGCAATTGATCCAGTTGTGCCTGTGGAGAAGCCTGGATATCCCGTTCCCGAAGAAGCTCGGAAAGCCTCTCGGACTGCTGGGAAACGACCACGATCCGTCTGCCACCCTTCAGACCGGTCTCTGTGTCTTCCAGAAAACGGGAGACTTGGCCCCCGTAGCCAGGGGCTGCGCCGAAGTCAAATAGAGAGCTCACCCTCTCATCTCCCCATTTCTGGAGCGAGAGCAGTTGCTTGATTGTCCCCAGCCTCTCCCGTATCTCAGACCAAGTGAAATGGTCGGGACGCAATCCTGCGGCTTCAGACTCCCAGATCGCTTCGGCGACAATTCCTTCGGGGTCGTCAAGAACAACCAGCGACTCGCGAGGGAGGTAGTCGGTTATGGCGCCGCCGTTTTCGCCAAACGACCCTTCGATGAGTTCCCTCTCCGGCGGGGGGAGCTCCCCGGCGGGTACAATTGCTACCGAATCGGTGAATCCCACCGAGCGCTGGGTGCCCGGGTCAAACCATCGGATGCTCTCGACTTCGTCTCCGAGGAACTCGATCCGGGCCGGGAGGTCATTGCCTGGTGAGAATACATCTACGATGCCGCCTCGCTTGCTGATGGTTCCCGGTGTCTCTATCACCTGGGCCATTTCGTAACCCAGGCGTATCCACTGCGCGATAAGTGTATCTGGTTCAATGCGCATTCCCTTTTTCACCACCTGGCAGGCGGAGGCAAAATCAGCCGGGGATAGGGTCTTCCGGGCTACGGCATAAGCCGAGGCTACGATCAGGGGAGGCAAGCTCAACCTATCCCACTCGTTCAGTCTGGACAGTACCTGCAATCTCTGCTGGACAGTCGAGGGATCGGGGGCAAGGCGCTCGTAGGGGGGAATGTCAATTTCAGGAAATAGACGCACCGGAGCATCGGGATGACACCATTTTGATAGCTCCTCGTGTAGTCCCTTCGCTCTTTCAACTCCGGGAGTGACGACCAAGAGTGGCACACCGAGATCGTGATAGAGACAGGCCAGGAGAAAGGGTGTGGCGGCCTCGAGGACTACCGTCTTTTGTCTGCCATTACCCTGGATAAGCTGGTGGTAAGCGGGAACATCCCGCATCAGCGCCCGCAAGCCGGAGAGATTCATCTTTGCTCACACCAAAAGGGCTAGTCGCAAGCGAGTAGCCCTGTTTTAGAAGACAACAGTATTTCCAACGAAAATCGGGGTGAGAGGATTTGAACCTCCGACCCCCTGCACCCCATGCAGGTGCGCTACCAGGCTGCGCCACACCCCGACGTGCTGGACAATTACTATACTACCACAGCCCGTCCTCCAAAATCAAAGAGCGCTAATGTTATGTAAAGTGCGACCCCTGGGCGGCGGCGTGACAGCCGAGTTGTAAGGTGCTATATTCTTAGCGTGTGGCAGCGTAGCTCAGCGGTAGAGCAGGGGACTCATAAGCCTCTGGTCGGGGGTTCGAATCCCTCCGCTGCCACTTAGACATCCCACCATGCAGCAGGTCGAAGGGGAAATCAAAACTAAACGGAGGAGAAAATGGCCCTAAAAGAGTTCGCCGTCAGGCAGGCAGCGAAGCGGATGCTCCCTTTGGTGAGCAGGATGTCGGATAAGGATTTGGAGAAAGTCCTCAGGGTAGCGGGAAAGTTCGCTCCCACCGAATTCTCCAGATCTATACTTAGCTCGCTAGAGGAGTTGTGCCACAAGCAGCACCCCACCATCGAGTTCTTCCGGAGATTTGTTCGTCAGGCAAACCCTCACGTGAGGGAGAGAGTGATGGACAGTTTTGTGATTAGAAACCACTGGTACGGGAGCGTGAGGCGTGAGGAGATAAGAAAAAAGGAAGGCTTGTCTATTCCTAACACCTTTCTCATTAGCCCCACCATGCGCTGTAACCTGCGCTGTGCTGGTTGCTATGCCGCTAATTACAGTATGAAGGACGACCTGGAGACTGAGGTCATCGACCAGGTGTTGACAGAAGGGAAGGATCTGGGAATCTTCTTTGTGACTATTCTGGGTGGCGAGCCGTTCATCCGGCCAGACCTGTGGGACATTTACCGGCGTCATAGCGACATTACATTTCACATTTATACCAACGGGACTCTCGTCAACAAAGAGGTGGCCGGGAAGCTGGCGGAGCTGGGCAACGTGATTATCATCTTCAGCCTGGAGGGCTTTGAGGAGGAAACAGATGCCCGGCGGGGCAGGGGAGTCTTCCAGAAGGTAATGCAGGGAATGGATAACCTGCGGGAGGCAGGGGTAATATTTGGGTATTCCGTAATGGTTACCTCCCAGAATGTGGAGACCATTATCAGCGATGAATTTAACGACATGCTCATTGAGAAAGGTTGCCTCTTTGGCTGGCATTTTCTCTATATGCCCTCAGGGATTGACCCCAATGTCAGCTTAATGCCCACCGCCGAGCAGCGAGAGTTGATGAGACTACGGGGGGCTCAGCGCATCCGCGAGGAGAAGCCAATCCTGGTTTTCGACTTCTGGAACGACGCCCCCTTTGTTGGTGGCTGTATCGCCGCTGGTCGCCACTTCTTTCACATCAACTCACACGGCGATGTAGAGCCCTGTATTTTTGCCCATCTAGCAACCGACAATGTCAAGCAGAAAAGTTTGAAAGAAATTCTTAACTCGCCTTACTTCAGGGGAATCAGATCCCGCCAGCTACATATATACAACAGTGGTAACCTCTTGCGCCCATGCATGATTATCGATCACCCCCATGTGCTTCGGGAGGTTTGCGCTGAGTTTCGCCCCTACCCTACTCACGAGGGTGCCGAGACACTGGTCACCACCCTCTGTGGTGAATTGGACAGATACTCGGCGGAGGTAGCCAGGGTGTTGGATGCCGCCTGGGAGCGTGACTTTGTCTCCCGGGGATTCATACCTCCGGATATAGTATGAGCAGGGAAAGGAAAAGGAGCTCCGCCGCCATCTCCCCATCTGTTTGATTCCGTGCCCGCCGCAGTTCATCTTGGCGACCTCTTAGTTGCTTGATTCTGGGAGTCTGGTCGTCCAGGTCAAGCTTTCGTGTTTCCAGCGCCTCGTAGAGCGGGGAGAGCCTGCTTCACACATCCCTCAGCGCAGCATCAATGGGATCTCGCACTAAAGTCCTTTCCCTTATCAGGTTTCGGAGGTACGTTCGGAATGATCTTGCCTATCAATAGTCGTTCAGTATATAATAGAAACCAAACCAGACAGATGAAACTGATGGGGCCACGTCCTGACAATGCTAAATCACAGGTACGGCCCCTGGCCCGATAATTGAGCCTGTAAGCGGCCATCGGTGGAGCAAGCCCAATGAAAGAAGTGCTTGACTGCCAGGCAAAGAGCTTCTTCTGGCGGCGACTCCTTGAGAAACAGGGTTGCCCGCAAAAGCTCCCGCATGTTGCCCCCCTGGTGATTATCCACACCTCTACCTATGTGAGTGTTCAGCCGTCACCTGTTAACTGTCCGTTTTCAGATGAATGCTTACAAGAATGTTGCCAGTCCTGTAATCCTGTTGAAAGAATCTCACGAAGAGGCGGTTACGAATAAGCAAAGGGAGAGCCCAAGACGACCGTTAGATTGAGAAGATCCGGCAAGAGGATAAAATCTTGTTATCGAGGTGAAAGGATGTTGTAAAGCAGTAACTGTTATCCACGAAGAACTAAGGAGGGATTCAACTATAGTTCTTTGCAAAAAGATTTAGAATAAAGGTGACGACTCAGGTTCAAAGTTCCGGGGTTCACAGTTAGCGTGTAGCGAATAGCATGATCTGTGATGTGTGACCTGTTAAGCGTGAAGCCTGAACCCTGAAGGTAGAACCCTGAGCCGTGAACCTGGAATCGTGAGCCCCTCGCCCTGCGGCCGGGGCCAGGCCTGGCAACCTGACTCGTTACTGAAAAGCAAGAATAAGGGGGAAAGGAAAAATGAATGCCTTAAAGACAACCATAGAGTTTTGGAGAGAGGGTAATCTCTATATAGCTCGCTCTCCCGAATTAGACATGGTGGCTCAGGGGAACTCTCTAGAGGAAGCGAGGCAGAATCTCCTTGAAGTCATTGAGATCCAATTTGAAGAAATGAAAGAGCTAGGCACACTGGAGGAATTCTTATTGGAAGCGGGTTATGACCTGGAGGGAGGCGTGACGGGATCTAAAAGAGAGATTATTAGCTTTGACAAGTCTTTTGTGAATCTGTCGAGAGTGTAGTGTGAAATGGATAATTCCTACGGACTGACAAACACAAGTCAAAATCTTCGAGACAGGTTATTCGCATTTGAGCATGCTCATTCGGCTGAGGATGCTTACTGAAAGGAGGTTGAGATGACTTCTACTCGACCCCAGGTCATAGAGGGCGTCTATCAAAAAGGGGTGATCAAACTTCTGGACAAAGTTGACTTAAGAGAGAACGAGCGAGTAAGAATGCAAATCCTTCATGGGGAGCCCCAGAAAACCCCGCCGGAGGGGGAGGTGATTTCTCTACGTGGAATCTGGAAGGATGCTAGAATCAGTGATGAGAGCATTGAAGAGGCAAAGCACATTTGGGAGAGAGGGATTGAGAAACAAATCGGGTAACTACTCAGGTAGGTTAGACTGAAGGGGATTAGGCTGAAGGAAGGGGGACTTCCGGACACGGGCCACGGACACGACAGGGAGCGTTGGAACCAGATGAAGGATTCTTAAGCGGAGGGTGTGATGACAATGCCAAAGGTGACCGACATAGGAGAGCTTATCGTTCAAACGCCGGAGGTGCGCGGGGGACGGCCACGGATCGCTGGAACCGGTGTCACGGTCCAGCGCGTTGTGGGGTGGTACAAACTGGGGTTGAGCCCTGAGGAGATCGCAAACCGTACCGGACACCTGTCACTGGCACAAGTATATGCTGCCCTGGCTTATTACCATGCCAACCGGGAAGAGGTCGAATACGACATTGCTGTTGAAGAAGCTGAGGCCAAAACACTCGAACGGGGGCATATTCGCTTCGTTCAAGACGATTCATGACAATTCATTTGTACATCGACGAAGATGCGATGGATCAGGACCTGGTTCGCTCATTGCGAGCGCGTGGTGTAAATGTGACCACAGCTCTGGAGGAGAATATGATTGAGCGAAGTGACCAGGCCCACCTGGATTACGCAACGGCGCTCGGGCGGGCCCTCTTTAGCTTCAATGTTGCTGATTTCTATCGTCTCCACGAAACTTAAATCACTTGGCAGACGTTCTGGAAATAGAACACAAACAAAAGGTGAAGATAACCATAGATCGACTGGAGAGAATAACGGTCTATTGCGAGATGTCGGATATGCTCTTACGACAGGCATATAGCAGCTCGGAACGTCGCGAGACGCGCTTGAGTGCGCTGAACAAATGTATCGATTACCTGAATTCCTTAAAAACCCAGGTGAAATCCAGTGAGACACAGGATTTGATCGACCGTAAAATCGCCGCCCTTAACTATTGCGTTGAGCGTGATGTAACATTAGATCCCCGTAGATTAGACGATATGGATAGAATTATCCGCAAAGCGAGGACAGAAGGATGAAGATAGCATCTCTTACTGACAGCGGGAAGAGAGCAAATAACGAGGATAGCCTTGCGGTAACGCGCTTCGGCGACATTTACCTCCTTGCCGTTGCCGACGGTCTGGGCGGGCACAGCGCCGGCGAGATTGCCAGTGGGCTGGCAGTGATAGAGCTAGAAGAGGCGGTGAACAAAGGATTTAGCGAGGGGATTACTGACTTCAGGATGCTGCTTCAGCAGGCTTTTGAGAAGACAAATAGGGAGATATACAGTTTAGCCCGGGAAAATCCAGACTATAGTAATATGGGCACAACGCTGGTGGCTGCCTTGATTGAAGAAGAAAGATGTGTGATCGCAAATATAGGCGACAGCAGGGCTTATCTGATAGGAGAGGAGATAAAGCAGCAGACCAAGGACCATTCCTTCGTTCAAGAACTGGTGGATAGAGGTATTATCTCAGAAGAGGAGGCGTTTGATCATCCGGAAAAGAATATCATTACCAGGGTGATGGGAACGGATGCCGATATAAAACCTGACCTCTACGAGATCCGGATTTGTGGTCAATATCTGTTGTTGTGCTCTGATGGCTTGACAGATTCCTTACGGGGTGAAGAAATAAGGCGAATTATAATAAGTTCAAAAGACCTCGATGAAGCCTGCGAGAAGCTCATAAACTCTGCGAAAGAAACGAACGGAAGGGACAATATAACTGTAATCCTGGCTACTCAGGTGGATAGGCTGAAGGCTGAAGGTTGAAGGTAGGGGTGGAGCGGGGAACTCTAGACTCTAGACTCTAGACTCTAGACTATGCAGAACCGTGAACCGTGAACCGTAAACCCGTCAACCTGGAACCTCGTAAAGGAGTGAAAGAATGGGCATATTGAAAAAGTTGAAGGGAAAATCAAGGGAAGAGAAGGAGATCGAGAGGGAGATAAGGTACAGGAAGGCGAAAGCAAGGGTTAAAGGCTACATCTCGAAGCTGATGGACCTGCAAAAGACGATATACGATCAGGGAAGGCAGGCAGCTAGACTAAATGAAGAGAAGTTTTTGAAGAGGCAGGCTGCCAAATATCTGGTCTTGCAGGAACGGATAAGAAAGGGACAGCGGATGCTCCTGCTGATGGACGAGGCCAGACTTCAACGGGAGATGGTCAAGATCTCCGGGGATTTTGTAACCTTTGCTAAGGACATAAGCGAGTCCATTACCGAAGGCCCAGATGTAGAAAAGATCGCCGGCATGCAGGTGGAGTTTGAGAAGGCGATGGCACAGGCAGAGGGCATCGACGAGGCGTTGTCCACTACTTTAGACATGGCCAGCGAGGGTATCTTGAGTGCCGAAGGTTTCTCTGATAGAGACATTAACGAAATTGTAAAAACGATGGAAGGGGAGGTAGAGACTGAGGAAAAGGGCCTGGATGAGAGGATTTCCAGGGGTATCAAGGAAGTCGAGGACATGATGCGGAAGGGGTAGGCGATGAGCATTGACGTATTTCTTCAAAAAGCCGAAGAATGTATCGCCGAGGCAATGAAGGCGGAAGCGCAAAGCGAGTTGCGAAAAGCCAGAGACTATTACCTGCAGGCGAGCAGACAACTCTTTAATGCGTCTTCCGAATCGCAGGGGAGGGTGAAGTTGATAAGGGTTGAAAACGCCCAGAAACTCCTGGAGAAGGCAAAGTCTATCACTCTTAAGGAAAAGGAGGCTGCTGCGGGAAGGGGAGAAGGTGCAGAATTCATCTTGCAGGAACGACCTGCCGTAACCTTCGACGACGTGGCAGGACTGGAGAATATAAAAGAGGAGATCAAGAACAAGATAATCTATCCTTTTCTATATCCTGAAGAGGCGAAGAGGTTTGGGATCGGATCCGGGGGAGGAATCTTGCTCTACGGTCCCCCTGGCACAGGCAAGACTTACATCGCAAAGGCGGTTGCCAATGAAGTGGATGCGGTATTCTTCAGCATAAAGCCGAGCGAAATTATGAGCAAGTGGGTCGGGGAGAGTGAGCAGAATATAGCGAAGCTGTTTTCTTCGGCGAGGAATCAGAAGAGAGCGGTGATTTTTATTGACGAGGTTGAAGCACTGATTCCAAAGAGGAAGGATTCCGGGTCTACGGTGATGCAACGGGTTGTTCCTCAGATTTTGGCGGAGATGGAGGGGATGGAGTCGAAAAATGAGAACCTCCTCTTCATCGGAGCGACCAACGAGCCATGGAGCATTGACCATGCCGCCCTTAGACCGGGAAGATTTGACGAGACTATCTACGTTCCTCCCCCTGATTCTCAGGCGAGGAAAAAGATTTTTGAATTGAATCTCCAGGGAAAGCCGCTGGCAGAGGATATTGATTTCGACAACCTGGCACAGATGACCGAGGGTCGTAGCGGCGCGGACATAAGGCAGATCTGCCTTAAAGCCTCGCTGATCCCCTTTAGAGAGAATATCCAGACCGGCATTGCAAGGGATGTGGAAATGAGAGACTTAGCGGAGGTTATCCACAAGACGGGACCTTCCATTGACCAAAAAATGGTGGAAAAATATGGGAGGTTCAAGTTTTCGTGAATAGCGCCAAAGCCGGGATATCCCCGTAGCAGACCAAACCTGCCAGAGATCTAGCCGCCCTCTCCGGCGTAGCATAAACCGGAATGCCGCTCTCCTCCAGCTCGACCCTTTCCTCCCAGATTCCCAGCGGTGCCGGGAAGCAGGTGAGGATCGGCTTCCGGCGAGCCTCGATCTCCTCCTTCAACACTGCAGCGAGCGCTCTGATTACGGGCTCGTTGGCTGAGGCATAGGCAGAGAGAAACAAGAGGGCATCAATGTTCGGGTCAGATATCCAGCAATTCCTCGAAATCGCTCGCTAACAGGATGCCGGCCTGCCTGAAAGCGGCGAGATAGACCTCGTGCTTTCCAGCCAGGGAACCGGTACGAGAATAAGCCGCTCTGTCCGCAGTGGTCGTCTTTCCTGACTTGAAGGCTACTATGGGCTTTTGGGGCGCCACTCGCCGGGCAACCTCGATAAGCCTGCGAGCATCATCTATCCCCTCGAGATACATCAGGATCACCCTGGTCTCCGGGTCCACCGCCAGGTACTCCAGCACGTCGGCAAAATCAAGATTGCACCGGTTGCCCAGGCCCACAATCTTGGAGAAACCTATCACCCTCTCCGATTCCATCAGCAAGGGGGACAGAAGGTGGCATACCCCGCCGCTCTGACTTATGAGGCTTATGTTGCCCCTTCGGGTGGCGAGGAATTCCGGGGTAAAGGAGGCATTCAGATGGACCGAGAGATTGACAAATCCAAATGTGTTGGGGCCGATCACCCTGATTCCACTCTTGACGGCCAGCGAAGCTATCTCATCCTGAAGCTCGGCCCTCGCCGGGTCTTCCGCTTCCCTGAATCCGCCAGTCATAAGGACAATGCCCTTTATCCCCTTCCGGGCACAGTCCTCTATTGCTGAAGGAACCGCAGAGGCCGGCACAATCACGATAGCCAGGTCGATTTCCTGATGTACCTCTCTCAGCGAGGGATAGGCCGGAAATCCCCAGATCTCCGAAGAGCGCGGATTTATGGGATGTATGGACTGAAGCCCGCTCTCTTTCAGGCTCTTCATGCAGTGATAGCCCAGCTTAGCGGGATTATCTGAGGCTCCTATCACGGCGATGCTTCGGGGATTAAAGATGGGCTCCAGTTCGTCTATTATACTTGCCATCACCGGTTTTTCCAGACCGGCTTGCGCTTTTCGATGAAAGAGGTCAGTCCCTCGACGGCGTCCTCAGACTCCATGATCTTACGCGACCGGTAGGTCATAAGGTCGAGGGCCTTCTCGTAGTCGCTTATCTCGCTAACCTCGTAGATGGCCCCCCGGGTCAACTTCAGTATGTACCCGCTCTTCTCCAGAAGCCGGCCGGCGAATTCCTCGGCAGCCTGGTCCAGTTCCTCGTGAGGGACCACTTTGTTCACCAGACCTATCCTCTGCGCCTCCCACGCATCTATGGAATCGCCGGTGAGGATCAACTCCAGGGCCTTTTTCATCCCTATGAGCCTGGGGAAAAGCACGCTTGCCGGCGGAGGGTTCACACCCAGCTTTATCTCCGGCTGACCGAACTGAGCTTTCTCCGAGGCGATAGCCATATCGCACCCGGCCACCAGTTCGCAGCCGCCGCCCAAAGCGATGCCATTTACCACGGCGACGACCGGTTTGCCTACGTTCCTCAACGACTTGAACAACCGGCCAAACTCCTCCAACATCAGGGGCAACTTCTCGCCCAGATGGTCGGCCACCTCCACGCCAGCGGAGAAGGCCCGCTCCCCGCTTCCCCGGATGATCACCACCTTGACCTCGGGATCTTCCCTCAATCCCCCTAGTGCCTGGTTCAGCTCGGCTATGGTGTTCAAGGTCATCACGTTAACCGGGGGTCGGTTGATGGTGATCCTGGCCATTTCGCCCTGCTTCAGCAGGATTATTTCCCGATACTCCATTTTATCCTCCTATCCCGGACAAGCCGGACCCAAAATTGTGGCTATCCACCACAGAGGCACAGAGACGCGGAGAATTGTTTGTGTTTGTCGCTGTTATAGCACCAATCTTTTAATCCCATCTTTCATCACCGCAACATGAAAATTGAGAATCAAGCCTACTTTGAGAGCAGAAAGTCGCAAGTATGTTAACAATTGTGCTGCGTGAACAGGCGCGATGGCATCTACACACTTTAACTCCAGAACCACTTTACTCTCAACTATTACATCAATCCGATAACCGCAATCTAACTTAATGCCTTTGTATTCCAGTGGGAGAGGCTTTTGTCGTTCAAAGGAAAGTCCTCGTAATTCCAGTTCACGACATAAACACTCTTCGTAAGCGGATTCCAATAGCCCTGGCCCCAAATGACGATGTACTTCAATCGCCGCCCCAACTATTTTTTTCTGTTAGACCCCCTTCATATAACATTAGTGCATAAACCCTTTTGTGCTTTCTCAGTGCCTCGGTGTCTCCGTGGTTGGCTATTTGGCCATTTGGCGCAAGACTTCAGATTCTAGGGGCTAATAGACCAAGGCCTCCACTTCCTCCAGTATCTGGCGACGAGTGAAATGGCTTAAGCTCATCGCCCCTGAAGGGCAGGTGACGGCACAGGCACCGCAACCCTTACACAGAGCCTGATTGACCACCGTCACTCTCCGAAGCCTGTCAATCGAGGGCGCACTATAGGAGCATATCTTCTCACACAGACCGCAGCCGGCGCAGATCTCCTCGTCCACCGAGGCAACGATGGGCTCGATCTCCACCTTGCCCCGTGCCAGCAGACTCAACACATCGGAAGCGGCCGCCTTAGCTTGAGCCACCGTGTCCGGGATGTCCCGCGGGCCTTCGCAGCACCCGGCAACGAACAGCCCCTCGGTCGTGGTCGCTATTGGGGCAAGCTTGACATGCCTCTCCAGGAAGAATCCATCCGCTCTCTGCCCGATGGAGAAGAGCCGGGCCATCTCCTCCGTGTTCGCCCTCGGCTCCAGCGCAGTGCAAAGAATCACCATCTCCACCGGCACCCGCATGAAACTGCCCAGCAGCGTATCTTCCACGCAGACGATGAGCTTCCCTTCCTCCTCCTCGTTCAAAGCCTGGTCGGTTACCCGCGACGCCTTCCCCCGGATAAAGTTCACCCCGTCCTCGGTCCCCACACGCTCGTAAAATTCCTCGTACCCCTCCCCAAAACATCGCATGTCAATGTACAGTTGATATACTTCGGCATCGGTCTTCTCCCTGATCAGATGCGCAAATTTCAAAGCATACATGCAGCAAACCCGGGAACAGTACTCGTGAAAGTTCTTATCCCGGCTGCCCACACAATGAATAATGGCTACACTCCGGGGTGGCCGGCCATTCTTCAGCAGTATCTGCCCCGCCGTCGGCCCGGCAGCATTTGAGAGCCGCTCAAATTCCAACCCGGTGATAACGTTCTCATACCTTCCATACCCGTATTCCGGTATACCCGAGGGATCGAACTGATCGTAACCAGTGGCCAGGATGATGCTCCCCACCTCCACCTGGATAGTTTCATCCTTCATCTCATAATTGATCGCTCCGGGCTCACACCGCCTCTCGCACTCCCGGCACTCGATACATCCCTCTATCTGCCCTGCAAGACACCGTGAAGCCTCCCCAACTGCCTCCGACTCAGTATACCCCAGGGCTACCTCTCGGAAGTCAGCAACCCTCTCTTTTACCGGTTCCTCCCCCATCTCCACCCGCTTCTCCGCTGGAAACTGTTCCTTTAATGACTTGACCTCCTCCTCGGAGAGCCTCTCCGGCTTACCCTCCTCTTCCTCAACCTCCATCGGCTCGCCATTCAGATAGCGGCCTATCGAACGCGCCGCCCTCTTCCCCGCAGCGATGGCATCGATGGCAAAGGCAGGTCCGGTCACCACGTCCCCCCCGGCAAATACCCCTTCGATGCTCGTCGCCCCGGTACGGGCATCGATCGCTATCGTGCCCGTCTTCCCCAGTGATATCCCGAGTTCCCGGACGAATCCGGTCTCCGGCACCTGTCCCAGAGCAGCTATCACCGTATCCACACCCATCCTGAACTCCGACCCCTCAATGGGGACCGGACGGGCCCGGCCACTGGCATCCGGCTCCCCGAGCTTCATCCTGATGCACTCTATCCCCGTGAGTCTCCCGTCCTCAGAGAGAAATCGCACCGGTGCCGTCAGAAAATCTATCCCTATCCCTTCCTCCTCCACCGCAGTTACCTCTTCGCTTGAGGCCGGCATCTCGGCCCGGGAGCGACGGTAGATGATCCTCACCTCCTCCCCTCCAAGGCGCCTGGCCGTCCGAGCGCAGTCAACAGCCGTATTGCCTCCCCCAATCACCGCCACCCGACCGAGTACCGAGTGCTGAGTACTGAGTGCTGAGTCCCCACCCCCCACCTCGGAACTCGGAACTCGAAACTCGGAAAGGTTTACCTCCCGAAGGAACCTGATGCCCTCCATCACCCCGGGGAGATCCTCTCCCTCCACCCCTAACCTCATCCCCCCCTGTGCACCGGCGGAGATGAAGACCGCCTGGTATTCATTTCTTACCTCGGCAAGGGAGATGTCCTTTCCCACCTCAACCCCCGTTCTTATCTCCACCCCCAGCCTGCGGATGTAATCTATCTCCTGGCGAAGAAGCTCCCGGGGAAGACGATACTCCGGGATGGCATAGCGAAGCATGCCCCCGGGTTCGGGCAGGGCTTCAAAGACGGTCACTCCATGCCCCTCTAGGGCAAGGTCATTGGCCGCCGCCAGCCCGGCAGGCCCCGATCCGATAACCGCCACCCTTTTGCCCGTCGCCGTGATTTGGGGGACTTCAAGCTTAGCGATATCCACCTGATCGGTGGCAAATCTCTTGAGATCGCAAATAGCCACATGCTCGTCGATCTGCCCCCGGTTGCAGGCCTCCTGGCAGGGGGCGTAGCAAATCCGGCCGCAAACCGCCGGAAGCGGATTGGTTGCCCTTATAAGCTCGTATGATTCCTTAAACTTCCCCTCAGCAATCAGCTTGATGTAACCCAGTACATTGGTCGAGATCGGGCAGGCATCCACACAGGCAGCCTTGCAGAGTCGCTCCTCGCGCTTATCTATCACCGCTTTGTTGGGCACCGCCTGCGGAAAGGGCACGTAGATCGCCTTGCGCTCCCTCAGACCCAGATCGAACTCGTTTCCCATCACCACCGGACATCCCGCGAAACACAGGCCACACCCGTTACACTTGCTCTCATCGACATACCTCGATTTCCTCTTTATCTTGACGGTGAAATTGCCGATGTAGCCCGCTACCTCCGTTACCTCACTGTAGGTCAGCAGCTCAATGTTCGGGTGTGAGCCCGCATCGCTCATCTTAGGGGTGGTGATGCACGCCGAGCAGTCAAGCGTGGGGAAGGTCTTGTCCAGTTGTATCATGTGCCCCCCAATCGAGGGCTCCTGCTCCACCAGGTAGACCTTATAACCGGCAATGGCGATGTCTAAGGCCGCCTGTATCCCTGCAATGCCTCCACCAACAACCAGCGTGTTCGGGTTAATGGGAACTTCCATCGTCTGTAGAGGTTCCTGATAATGCCCCCGCAGTACCGCCGCCCGTACAAGTGCCTTCGCCTTCTCCGTGGCCCCATCCTTATGTACCCAACTGCAATGCTCGCGGATGTTGGCCATCTTGAAGAGATAGGGGTTCAAACCCGCCTCCTGGCAGACACGGCGGAAGGTGCGCTCATGGAGCATCGGCGAGCATGAGGCCACCACTACCCGGTTAAGGCCCTGCTCCTTGATATCCTTCATGATCAGCTCCTGCCCCGGATCAGAGCACATGAACATATAATCACGGGCCACCACCACGTCACGAAGGGATGCGGCATCTCCCGCTACCTCCCCCGGATTTACCGTGGCGGCGATGTTCAGCCCGCAGTGGCAGATGTAAACTCCGGTTCTTGTCTCCATAAGGTTCAAGGTTCAAGGTTGAAGGTTCAAGGTTCAAGGTTGCGAGGTTGGCACTGCCTAACCGTTGAACCGTGAACCCGGAACCTGGAACCCGGGTAGTTACAAAGCGCTTCAGTTAAGAGAAATGTTGCTTGTACTGCCTCTGTGGGGCAAAGCGAAAAACATTCCTGGCACTTCCAGCACTCCTTAGAGGCTATCTCTGGGATGAAAATCACCTCTCGTCTTACTCCTCTCTCAGCAAATCCAATAGCGTTTTTCTTTTTGACCTCGGCGCAATATCTTACACATAGACCGCAAAGAATGCAAAATGACGGCTCTTTTTCAAAACGAGCTTCCTTTACTCTATATTCCTGAGCCAGATTTTGCAATACCCTGGATTCTGGAGCATGAGCCAGCAGCCACTCCACAAGTACCTTGCGAATTTTATCTATCTTCTCCGATCTGGTTCTTACCACCAGATTTTCTTCTACAGGGTAAAGGCAGGCAGCAACGAAATTTGTCCTACCGCGAGTTTCTACTTCTACTGTACAAATTCGGCAGGCCCCATAAGGTTCCAATTTTTCATGATGACATAGCGTAGGGATGTCAATTCCTGCGCTTTGTGCTGCCTCCAAAATGGTCGCCCCTTCCCTTGTTTTAACTTCTCTTCCGTCAATCTGTAAAAGGATTTCACTCATCTTTCTTTACCCTGGTTCAAGGTTCACGGTTCACGGTTCAAGGTTGATCGCTTAAGCCTTCAGTCTTCAGTCTTCAGGCTGAGAAACCGGAACAAGCTCACCGGAAATCTTTTTCACTGCACCAAAGCGTGGAGGACAAACTTCGAAGCAAGTCTCACACTTTGTGCATTTCTCCTGGTCGATTACATGGATCTGGTTCTTGCCGCCTGTGATTGCCTCTACGGGGCATTTCCTAAGGCAAATCATGCAAGCTTCGCACTTGTCGGGGTCAATGTAGTACGAGATTAGCTCCTTGCAGACATAGGCGGGGCACTTCCTCTCCTTGATGTGTGCCTCATACTCGTCTCTGAAGTAGCGTATGGTGCTTAAGACCGGGTTAGGAGCAGTCCTCCCTAAGGCACAAAGAGAGGCGTCTCTAGTTACCTCGGATAGCTCCTCTAAAAACTCGATATCGCCCACTCGTCCCTTTCCTTTGGTGATATTGGTCAGAATCTTAAGCATCTGCCTGATGCCTTCACGGCATGGGACACATTTGCCACACGATTCATCAGCGAGGAAATTAAGGAAGTACCTGGCGACATCAACCATACAGGTATCTTCATCCATGACGATCATCCCGCCTGAACCCATCATCGAGCCGGCTTTGGTGAGTTCGTCAAAATCAACTTTTATATCTAAATGTTCTTCAGGGATACATCCTCCGGACGGTCCCCCGGTCTGTATTGCTTTGAATCTCTTGCCTCCAGGGATGCCGCCACCTATCTTGTAGACAATATCTTTCAGGGTCATGCCCATGGGTACTTCCACAAGGCCGGTATTGGTTATCTTGCCGACCAGGGAAAAAATCTTCGTACCCTTGCTTCCTTCCGTTCCGAATTGCGTAAACCAGTCAGCGCCCCTATTGATGATCAGCGGCACATTCGCCCACGTCTCAACATTATTCATCACGCTGGGTTTTTCCCAAAGGCCCTTGACGTTGGAGCGAATATACTTCGGTCGGGGCTCACCTACGCTGCCCTCCAATGCCCTCATCAGAGCAGTCGATTCACCAGAAACGAAAGCGCCGGCCCCCTGGTGCACCTTAACCGTGAAATCAAAGCCCGAGCCAAGGATGTTTTTCCCCAGAAAACCATATTCCTCAGCTTGCTTGATCGCGAGGGTCACATTTTCAACTGCCAGGGGGTATTCCTGCCGAACGTAAACATAGCCCTCGTGGGCACCGATGGCATAGCCTCCGATGATCAACCCCTCAAGGATTGAATGAGGATTTCCTTCGAGGAGAGCTCTATCCATGAATGCACCGGGGTCACCCTCATCGGCATTGACGATCACATATTTTATTGGCTCAGGGACATTGCGGGAACCTTCCCACTTTCTTCCCGTGGGAAAACCGCCACCACCCCTCCCTCTCAGGTTTGATTTTTTTACTTCCTCCAATACTTCCTCGGGAGTCATTCCGGTAAGAGCTTTGGCTAATGCGGAATAACCATCAATCGCCAGATAGTCATCGATGCTCTTTGAATCAATCTTAGTATTATCGCAGATCAAGTTTCGTTTTTGATTCTTATAAAAGGGGATATCGGATTCATGGATTGCTTTTTCGCCCGTGGTGGGGTCAACGTAGAGAAGACGATCGACGACGGGGGGTTTCAGGGGGTCTCCCCCTGATGCCTCTATGGTCTGTGAGACAATATCGGAAACATCTTCAGGCGTTACCTGGAGATAGCATATCTCCTCGGGATAAATAATCACCACCGGCCCTCGCTCACAGAATCCAGGGCACCCGGTCCCTTTGATATCCACATCAGCCTGTAAGTCCCGCTTTTCAATCTCTGCTTTGAAAGCTACGATGACTTCATCCGCACCGGAGGCAATACAACCGGTACCGGCACATATTGAAACGCAGGGCGTGGCTGGGTCTCTTCTCGACATGATGCCCTTCCTGAATTCTTCCAATTCAGCGGGCGAATTTATCGGCGACATAGTTTTATCCTACTCATAGTTTTTCAATACGTCTGCTGTCTCGGCCGGCGCCAACTTACCGTGGGTCTTCCCATCGATTTCCATCACCGGTCCTAAAGCACAGCAGCCGATGCAGTTAACAGTTTCCAGGCTGAACTTCAAATCAAAGTCCGTTTCGCCGGGTTTAATTCCGGTCAGGTCTTGCACCGTCTCGAGGACGCGCGTCGCACCACGAACATGGCAGGCAGTGCCCATACATACGTGAATTTCATGGCGTCCTTTAGGGATTAAACTGAAGGCTTTATAAAAGGTGACTATATGCTGTATCCGATTTAAAGGCACTTCTAATTTCTTGCTGACCTTCTCTAATACTTCTCTAGGAAGCCAACGATTTTGGCTCTGAATCTCCAGTAATATCTGAATTAGTGAACTGGCATCGCCCTGATATTTATTTATGATCTGGTCAGTTTTATCGTGATCCATGCTTCTGTCCTATTTCTGGTCTTTTCGCTTTCCCCTCAAGCAGGCGCAAAGCGTTTCTGCCTTTCGCTGAATCTGGTCAATCCTTTCCTTGCTGAAATATTAAGGTGTCTTGATACTTCAGACAGGCTTAGGCCTAAAATCTCGGAGATTTCACCGGTTGAAAGGGGTCTTTCCCGCAGGAGTAACATTATTTGGCTTAGTGACAATTTATCACCAATTAATTCGTCGAATAACCAATTTACCTCGTCACTGGTGAAGAATTCGTTATATTCGTCTTCGGTATCAAAATGTACTCTCAATCTCTCCCTTTCCACCAGCTTAATGTAGGGAACCAAATTTCTAGCTGCTTCAAGTTTTAATTTCAATCCATTTACGTCTCTTCCTTCGCCTATTCCAAGAGGACCTAACTCCTTCAGCTTCCTGGTAAAGTCATTCATAATTTCGGCGAAACGGATTCCTTCAGAGGCAGATACCCATTCAAGCCTTAACCTGTCGGGGTTCACTCCTATGTGCTCCAGTAATTTTCTACATAGATGCATCATGCTTAATGCATCGTAATTCCCTTCGGTAATATAATGGCATTCGCCCAGCCAACAACCGCCGATAAACACCCCGTCTGTTCCGTTTGAGAAAGCTCGGAGAATAAATGCCAGGTCTACTCTGCCGGAGCACATCAGCCTTATCACCCTTATGTGAGGGGGGTATTGATACCGGGAAACTCCGGCAAGGTCGGCCCCTGCGTAGCAGCACCAATTGCATAAAAAACCTAAGATCCTTGGCTTAAACTCAAACCCTGTACCCATTCTTATCTCACTCCTAAGGCAGAAGACAGAAAATAGAAGTCAGAGGTCAGACGATTCTGTTCTCTATTCTCTGACTTCTGACTTCTCCACGTAAGGCTGGAACCGCGGCGTCGATTTGGCGAAAGACCTCTTCATCGGTATAGTGCTTTAGTGAAATAGCCCCCGTTGGACACTTTGCGTTACAGAGACCATCTCCTTTACAGAGAACAGGAATAACCCTGGCCTTTTTGCCTTGTCGTGTATCATGAAGCTCTATAGCACCGTATTGACAAACCGATTGACACGCCCCACACCCTACGCACTCACTTTCATTTACCTCGCAAATAGCACCTGAGGCTATGACTGAATCCTTTGAAAGAATAGTTACGGCCCGGCCGGCAGCTCCATAAGCCTGGCTAATCGTTTCTGATATATGCTTGGGATAGTGAGCTATTCCGCACAGGAAAACGCCATCTGCAGCGAAGTCCACGGGCCTTAATTTTACATGAGCTTCCTGGAAGAAGCCCTCCGGGCTCAAGGGTACCTTGAATAATCGGGATATTTCCTGACTTCCTGCCGAGGGAATAACGGCGGCAGCCAGAGCGAGTGAATCCGCATCTATAGCAAGCGTCTGACCTAAAATAGGATCGGTCACGGTAACCCTTAAGATAGACTGACCATCCTCCTCAACAGCTTCCACCTGAGGTTTATCATGCGCCTCATAGCGGATGAACTTCACATCCTTGTCTGACGCTTCTCGATAATAATCCTCACTCAACCCATACGTCATCATGTCCCGATAGAGAATGTAGATATCCATCCGGGGGTTTATCTCTCTTAGTTTCAAGGCGTTCTTTATAGCCTGGCTGCAACATACCCGGGCGCAGTAATTTCTGTCCTCTTCTCTGCAACCTACACATTGGATCATCACCAGACTCTGGGAGTTAATCAGCCTTTCTTCTCCCCTGGCGATTTGCTCCTCCAACTCCAGCAGGGTCAATACCCTGCCTTCCCCGTAAAGGTATTCGGTGGGTCTATATTCGTCGGCACCAGTAGCAAGGATGGTTGCGCCATGGTGTATCACTTTGACCCTTCCTTCAGATTCCACCGTGGTTATGAAATTCCCCACGTAACCGGAAACATCAGTTATGGTAGCATCATGTGATACATGTATTAAGGGATGCTGATATACCTTGCGTATAACATCACGCAAATATGCTTGAACATCCAGCCCTTCCAGGGTGAAATGAATTCTTCGCGCCATTCCCCCCAGGTCTGTATCCTTTTCTACCAGGTGAACCTCAAATCCCTGGTTGGCTAAGCTCAGAGCACTGGTCATCCCGGCCAGGCCTCCTCCGACCACCAACCCCGTCTTGCTGACGGGCAGATCAAATTCCTGCAAGGGCTGCAAACTAAGAGTTCGAGCTACCGACATCCGGACTATATCCTTTGCCTTTTCGGTGGCATCTTCCTTTTCTCGAGAGTGGACCCAGGAGCAATGTTCTCTAATATTAGCCATGTCGAAGAAATATTGATTAATTCCCCCCTCCCGAAGTGTGTCCCGGAATAGCGGCTCATGTGTCCTGGGGGTGCAGGCGGCGACAACCACGCGATTGAGCCCTTTTTCGCGGATCGTGTTTGATATTTGCTCGGCAGCATCAGTAGAACACGAAAAGAGATTTTCTTGAGCGTGGACAACATTGTCTAAGGTCAAGGCATATTCAACTACGGAAGGAACATCTACCACTCTTCCGATATTAGCTCCACAATGACACACAAAAACACCCACCCTGGGCTCCTCTTCCGAGACATCCCTTTCCGGCGGATACATCCTTTCTTTGGACAGCTTCCCTCGCCGGCAAGAAAGGAGTTGACCGCAGTAGGAAGCAGCCCCGCTGGCGGTCATAACCGACTCGGGGATATCCATAGGACCCTGGAAGGCTCCGCTTACAAAAATTCCCGGGCGAGATGTCTCAATGGGATTGGCAGGATTGGTTTTGAGGAATCCGTGAGAATTGAGCTCGATGCCGAACGTATTTGCCAGGCCCTCCACATCAGCAGGAGGATTCATTCCAACAGATAATACCACCAGATCGAACTCTTCTTCCTTTACTCCCTCCTCGGTAGTAGAGTATCGTATAGTTACATTCTTGCTTTCCGGGATCTCTTTTCCTATTGATACGTAGCTTCTTATAAATCGAACCCCGGGAAGATTCTCTGCTCTTTGATAGAATCGTTCGAAACCCTTGCCATAGGACCGAATGTCGTTATGGAATATCGTAGCCCTGGCCTCGGCGTCGTGGTCTTTTGTCAAAATCACCTGCTTCTGGGTATACGTGCAGCATACCGCGGAACAATAGCTGTTATCGCCCGGGGTAACCCGTCTGGAACCGACGCAGTGAATCCAGGCTATATTGTGTGGATGCTTCATGTCGGAAGGGCGCAGTATCTCACCTTCGAATGGCCCGGAGGCACATAATAGCCGTTCAAAGTCAAGACTGGTTACCACGTTCTCAAACTTTCCGTAGCCATAGTCGCCCCTCAATTTAGGGTCAAATACCTCATAGCCCGGAGACAGAACTATCGCCCCTACTCTTACTTCTACCTTCTCGGCCGTTTGATGAAGGTCTATGGCGTCATTTTTACAGACTCCTTCGCAAATAGTGCATTTCCCGTCTTCAAGGTAAAGGCAGGTTTCGGGGTCTATATAAGTGACAAGGGGGATTGCTTGAGCGAAGTATATACGGACAGCCTTAGTATTCGATAAATTCTGATTAAATGGGTCACCGGCCGGGACCGGGCAGTACTCTACGCAGGTAGTACAACCCGTGCATCTGCCCTCTATAATGTATCTGGGCTTCTTAATCAGTTTTACCTTGAAGTCTCCTGCTTCCCCTTCTATACCGTCAACCTCGGTATAGGTCAGAATCTCTATATTGGGATGCCTGTCACATTCGATAAACTTAGGAGATTCAATGCACATGGAGCAGTCATTAGTGGGAAAGGTCTTATCAAGCTGGGCCATCTTGCCGCCAATGGTCGGTGATTTCTCTACCAAATAAACCTTATAACCTGCAGTGGCCAGATCAAGAGCGGCTTGAATACCGCTGATCCCTCCACCGACAACCATAACATCTCCAAAATTGCTGTCTGCGGGAATTCTAAAATGCTGCCCTTCAACGGGTTCTTTTTTCACTTCTCTCCGCCCTTATTCAAGGTTCACCGTTCAAGGTTCAAGGTTCACCGTTCAAGGTTCACGGTTCACGGTTCAGCCTTCAGTCTTCAGCCTTCAGTCTTTACTTGCAGAGAACTAAATGTTGAGCGGCCAAGTCGCTCCGGGTGGGAATACACCGACAGGCGGCTGCCATGCGCATAGCCAATCAGGGCAATGCCCAGATCACGAGCAAGCGAAATGGCGCTCCCCGTCGGCGAGTGCCGCGAAACAACAACCGAGGCCTGCATCTTTGCCGCCTTGAGCAACATCTCGGACGAAACGCGACCGGTGCTCAGTAGCAATCCATCTCTGGTTGATAGTCCCCTCAATAGGCATTCGCCCTGGATCTTGTCGAAGGTGTTATGTCGTCCGATATCCTCAGCCACTACCAGCAGGTTGTTGGTATCGGACAGAGCTGAGGTATGCACGCCACCACTAAGCCGATACAGCTCCATCTGCTCCTGAAGCTGCTTCATCAGTGATAGTACTTTCGTTGGTGTAACAACAAGATCCGAATCAACCCTCTGTCCCCGAGTTTGGAAAACTGCACCCCCACCGCAGCCGGAGGTGAGTGTCCGCAGCGTTGGCAATTTATACTCAGGATTGCTCAACATCACATCGGCCAGCGATTCCTCCTCACACACCCGCATGCTCGCGACGTCGCCGATGTCTGAGATGATTCCCTCTGTGTACAGGAATCCGAGGACAAGGCAATTCAGCTTGGTTGGAGTGCACAGGATGGTCACCAGTTCCTGACCATTTACATAGATTGTGAACTCCATCTCGCTAGGCACATAAACTGAGGCCCTGCCCCATCCCTGGTCCGAAAAGCGATCGCAGACTACGTCCCGTGTGGCACCTTTCACGGTTGATGGTTGATGGTTCATGGTTGATGGTTCATGGTTCATGGTTGATGGTTCAACATTCAAGGTTCACAGTTTTTTCAATAAACTATGCAACGATTGAAGCATTTTGGATATTGAAAACGGTTTACGGTAAACACCTTTGACAATCAACAATCCTTCGAACCTCTTGCTTTTATGCATTCATCAACCGTGAACCGATAACTGTAAACCGTGAACGGTTACGGAATTTCAAAGTGCAGAACGCAAAGGCTAGACCCTTCAGCCTTCAGTCTGCACTTGCAGAATCTCCGTGATGTCCTTAATCTCTATGCCTTCACCGACATCCAGGGTTAATTTGCTATCCTCAAAATTGCTGATGCAATATGGGCAGGAAGTAACCAGTACCTCAGCCCCGACCCCGATAGCTTGTTCTAATCTGAGATCGGAGAATCTTTCACCCTTTGGAGTTTCCATCCAAATCCTGCCTCCTCCCCCTCCGCAACAGAGACTATCTTCCAGCGAATCAGGCATCTCATTCAACTGTAAACCAGGTATCTTCTTTAAGACCTCCCGGGGTTCGTCATATATGCCATTATGACGACCCAGGTAACATGGGTCGTGCCAGGTAACTTTCTTTCCATACTCCCTGGTGAGCTCAAGCCTTCCCTCATTAATGAGCTCGAATAAATATTGGGAGATATGAACCACCTCAAAGTTCACCTTGAATTCAGGATACTCGTTCTTGAATGTGTGGTAACAATGAGGGGAAGAAACAAGGATTTTCATCACCCCGTTTTCGATAAAAGTTTTGATGTTTTCTCTGGCTAAGTGTTTGAATAATTCCTCATTGCCTGTCTTGCGAATGCTTTCTCCACAGCAATTCTCCTTGACACCCAGTATCCCGAAATCTACCCCGGCCCTGTTCAGGATATTAGCTGTGGCTTGAGCCACCTTCTTTAATCTTGGGTCATAGCAGAGGTAGCAACCGGGGAAATATAAAACTTCCGTCCCTTCGACGAACGTTTTTACAGACAGACCCTTTGCCCAATCGGCCCTCTTTGCCGGTTCTTCACCGAAAGGGTTACCGGTAGCAAGACCGGCGCTCACGGTATGGATAGAGCGGACCGAAGTAGGAAACACCCTGTTTTCGGTGGCGATCCTCCTGAGCGCTACCACGTCATCTATCTGCTTTACGTCCCTGGGGCACTGCTGAGGGCATCTTCCGCAGGTAGTACAACGCCATATCTCTTCACTTTCTATCTCCGTCAAACCGAACGTAGCCTCTCGGACCATCTTGCGCATACTAAAGGCTCTAACCCTATTCCAGGGACAAACAACATCGCATAATCCGCATTGAAAGCATCTCTTCAGGGCTTCTCCACCACTTCCTCTTATGACCTCTACGATCTCTCTGTAGTCGGCTACATTCTCCATTATCTTTCTTTGATCCTCTTCGGACGGGTGATTGGTGATCGAGTGACTGGTGATTGGTGATTGGTGGTACGAGCTAGTTGCTGATTACTAATCACTAATTACCTTGACATTGTCACATTTCCGTGTCATTGCGAGGAGCGCAAGCGACGGAGCAATCTCTAGAAAAGAGATTGCTTCGCTCCGCTCGCAATGACAGAAAGAAATTCATTGGCGTCCACCTAATCTGACAATGTCAACTTACTATTCACTAATCACCGCGACATGGACATTCGGGCGACGGTATCCATTATCTTGCCCAGGCCATATTTGTTTGCCAATGCTTCCAATCCGATCTCCATCTCCGCCTGCTCCACTTCTTCCTCTACTTCCTCTTCCCTTTCTTCGTAAGTCAGGGCATCATTTAAGCACCACTGAACACACAAGGGCTCTTTTTGCGGCGGATCGTCTTCACACATATCGCATTTCAGGGGGAGACCGGAATCGGGTTCTTTGAAAAGGTCCCTGGATGGACAGGAGGCCCTGCAGAAGGCACACTCGTCGTATTCCTTTCCGTCAATCACATATTTGTCTCTGCCGTTACATTCGGCTGCGGTATACTCACCCGCGTATACAGGAACGTATACGTCTTTAAGTGGGTCATGAATCACCCGAATACGAGCCCTCGCCGGATTAGTGCTGCTATATTTCGGGGTAGCGTGGAAGGCGGAGCAGATTACCTCACAGGCCCGACAACCATTGCATTTATCAAGATCAATTTTTATTGTTTTGACTATTTTCGTTTTTTTCTTACCCTGCACGGTTCACTCCCTCCACATAACTACTCAGGCCTGCCCCCCGGCCGCAGGCCTGACAACCTGGGTAATTACGGAATACCTTCATTATCTGTCAAGATGCCCCTCCGCAGGAAGTCTTCGCTAACGTAATCCAAAGCCAATTCGTGTAAAGACTCTTTGGTAGGAATACCCTGGTTATTCCACCCCTTAAATTTGTAATACTCATCTAAGAGCTGAGCTTCAAGCTCGGGGAATCTTTTCTTCCAATGGTTTTCAGGCGGCTTGTCATCAGCCCTCCTCATGCCTCTTCTTATGTTAACGGCCCTAACTAAAGTTCGGTATCTCTTGGCTGCTTGCGTTAGTTTGGCTTCATCCATATCGATCCCGGCCCCTGATGAGATAAATCTCGGGTAATTGTGGATATGATAGGGAGGCTTCAGGGGGAATGATGATAACCCGGCGCACATGCCGAGGGCATCATCAATATAGTGCATCTTCTCTTGCCAGTCAACAATGTCGCAAGTCATTGGAACAGTTGGGTAATAGGGGATCGAGTTTTCTCCTCGTAGTTCCCAATCCAAAAAATATTGCTTAAACTTTTCATCAGGAACCTGGATCCAATCCTTTACAAACTCTTCTCTCTCCTCTCTCGTAGGAAAAGGCGTCTGGGGGAACTGCCCTTCAATCTGGGTAATGTTTATCTTCTCGCCGGTAGCATACATAAGGAAATAAATGGGATTCAGCATTGATAGCTTGAGAGGCAGTTGCTCATGTTTCTTAATATTATTATGAGCATATTCCTCTGCGCCCTTACCAATCTGTTGGGCCGCCCAATACGTACCATTGGCCAAAACATCTCCTATCCCTTCCCGCCGAACAATCCTGTCAAGTAACCAGTAGAATCTCCCCTCGTTATCGGACGGCATTCCCGACATGTCATCGTCAGTAAGAATGCCGTTTTCGTAAAGCTCAAGGGCGAAGGCCATAACTTGCGGGGTCGAGTATGCGTCCACTCCATACTCCGTGGCACGTTGAGCGATTCTTAAACCAAAATCCAGGTCTGAAAATGCTGCCATTGTATACGTCAGTTTCGAGAAGCATTTCATCATGTATGTTGGAAGTCCCGGGACGGAAATTGTGGCCCCGCATTTCATCGGACAGTTATAGCAACTTATTAGCCGCGTCCGCGCATTTTCCATGGTCTCCGTCCACTTCTCTTCGACTTCCTTGTTCCAGAAACCTTTTTTGCGGACGCGTGAATTTCCCCACATAAAATTCTCGGTGTGCCACTTCTCATCATGGATTTTCATCTCCTGCGGTGAGCCAAGCCCGGCTAAAATGGGTATTACTCCCGGGATTGGATTTTCATTTCGCCATTTGATGTATTGCAGCACTTCGTTGCAAAGCTCCAGGTATTCAACCGGTCGGGCAATATTGACGTCCTTTCTTCCACGAACAGCTATCGCCTTTAACCCTTTGTCCCCCATAACGGCCCCTATTCCGCCTCGGCTGGCACTGGCCCTGCCCTGCTCGATGGAAGCAAAATAGACCCTGTTTTCACCGGCCAGGCCGATAGCCGCCACCTGGGCTTTCGGCTCATTCAACTCCTCTTTAATAAGTTCTGCAGTTTCAATAGCACCTTTACCCTGCAAATGAGAGGCATCACGTATTTCTACTTCGTCATCGTTTATCCATAAATAAACCAGATCCGGGGACTTGCCGCGAACGATCACTTTGTCATAACCGGCATACTTCAATTCCGGCGCCCAAAAACCCCCCATCATTGAATATGCCATTAACAAAGTCTGAGGAGAAATGGTAGAAACAATGGTACGATTACAGCCGATAGCAGGTGTGCCACATAAAAGACCGGCGGCAAATATCAGTAGATTATCAGGAGAAAAGGGTTCAACTTCAGGGGGAACCCTATCCCACAATATCTTGGCGTTCGTCCCCAGGCCCCCAAGATAAAGCTCGGTGTCTCCTGGGTCAGTTGCTACCCTCTCGATGTTTCCTCGGGTAAGATCAATTTCTAAATTAAACCCTGTCTCTGCGTACCTCATTCAGTACTCCTTAAACACCGAGTCAAAGTACTCGTTGGCCTTCTCCGCCAGCAGGCCATGGTATTCATGGAATAAGGCTGCAGCTTCAGGGCGCAGCCAGCTCTCCGGTAAGAGCCCCCGGGGTAGATCGGGATCAAAGAAGGGAAACTTGCGGTATTCGTGAATCAGAGTAAATCTCTCCACGAAGCACTCGCTGGGGGGGATAGCTTCTCCGGCCTTAAGACGCCTCCCGTGATCTTCGAGCCTGGGACGGTACTTGGCTATGAAATCGGCATACTTCTGATGAATCCGGTCTAAATCCCAGCAGCGGGCAACGAGTACCGAGTCCTGAGTACTGAGTCCTGAGCCCCCGCCCCACTCGGAACTCATCAGTCTGGCCCGAAATATCTGGACGTGCTCCCTGATCTGAAGTCTATCCACCAGATCTTCCACTTCATTGGTCAAGTCATAGGGTGAGATCCAGGTAGCCTCGCTCAGGGCACCGTATCCCATCCAACCCAACTCAAGGCGCAGCTTGTCCCTTGCCTGCCGCCTTGGTTCGGGGATGGAGTAGACGACAATACTCCAGCCTCCATCCCAGTGGTTGTTCTTCCGTTCAAAGATGCGCCGGGCACCTTTCGTCAATAGTTGATGACCATTCTCCGTCAGTGAATAGTAGCTTCTCCGGCCCGCTCGCCTCGCCTTGAGTATATCGGCGCGGCACATTCTCGACACCGCTGAGCGGATAGCCTGACTGGACAACCCAAAATTGCCCAGCAGTTTTATCAGGCTGCCAATGCCGCATTCGCCCCCGCGAGGGAGGACATAATCGCCGTAGAGCGTAAGCATGGCTGATTGCGGACGAAGCTTACTCATAGCGAGATCCCACATGGTAATATGTCAGATAATTTATATGGCGTTAATTTTCCGCCATAATTCATTGTACCATATATTTCCGGAGATGTCAACATAATCCCTCTGCCGGCATATATCGTAATACTGATGCAGCGCCAATTCAGCGACATACCGCATCTTACCACATAATCCTCACCGGGTCAAGGAGAATGAGCGGAAGGTCCGAACATCAGAACTTTGCCACCAGCCTGGCGTAGGTTTCGACCAGAGCTTCGGGCAGAACCCTCGTATGGGATACAACCGGCATGAAGTTGGTGTCCCCTTCCCATCGCGGCACGATATGAGTATGAATGTGATCCTCGACTCCAGCGCCGGCGACCTTGCCCAGATTTATCCCGATATTGAAGCCGGAGGGGCTGACCGTCTCTCTGAGCACCGAAACACACCGGCCTACCAGTCGAAAATGCTCCAGCAGCTCTTCGTCGTTCATCTCCCCCAGGCTCGCCACATGCCTGTACGGCGCTACCATGAGATGCCCCGGATTATAGGGGTAGATGTTCAACATGGAGAAATTTCTCTCACCCCGATGGAGAATGTAATTCTGCGCATCCGTATCCTGTTTCGGTTTTTCACAGAAGATACACCCCCTTTCCTTTTCGCCCAGAATATATTCCATCCTCCACGGTGCCCATAGATGTTCCATTCTCAATCCCTTTTCTTGAAGTTGTCAGCCGACAGCTTTCAGTTTGCCGTTCACTTATTCTAACACAACGTCTCACCCCTATCCACAGCCTGCACGCTCGCGCCGTTTCTTAACACGTCTTTCTCAACTTAGCTCACAGTTGCAATCCCTAAAAAAGGCTTGCCATCCCCCAGAATTTTCACCATTACTCAAGAACACCAATATAGCAATCAAGAAAGATAGTTGCCGTCGCCTCAATAGGGCTATAGATTCTCGCCTTACTGTGATTAATGACACCAGTCAGACACTATTCTACTATCACTATCTTTGCACTTTTTAGACAGAATTGGCGTTCAACAAGGCACAGACATCAGTTGGAGTGGCTCCAGCCCAAAACTGCTGGTAAATCCAACTCAGAAAGTTGCGTTGGTGTATGTCGTGGGCAGCTCGGCGGGCATCACCCGAAGTCACGTGGCTCTCCATGCCAGCTTCTATCTGGGCACGTTGCTCGTCCAGGAACACGGAGATACAAGCGATCAGTGTCCAGAAGCGCAGGATGGCCTTGTCACTGAGGACTTGATAATGATCACTGCCCAGCAGGTCCTTGTTGTCTTCAAACATCACCTCGATACCCCAGCCGATGGCCGGCACATTGACCACTGCCTGAGCATCGGCGTTTAACACTAAAGATTGTATACGGAGTGGAGCGAAGCGGAATTCCGGATACAATCTGGTTAACAGGGTGGTATCCCAGCAACGGACCTGCTCCACTGGCCTATCCAGAGACTCTCGGCTGATGAGCACCTGGCAGGCCCCCAATTTGCGTACCTTACTGCGCACGATGTGGGCATAAATAACCCGCCCACCCTGTTGCAAGGGCCACACCACCGGCTCAAAGTCATTCCGGCTCAGGCAAGCATACTCGGTTAAGCTCGCCCAGCGGCGCACACCATCGGCTTCGTTGATCGGCATCTTACGGTTGCTCCTCAATCCGCCGCCGACATCCCAGCCTCGCTTTTGGGCTGCCCTTCGCACTTGCTTGCAGTGGTACCAGCAATCCATGAGCGGATGGGTGTGGATCCCTTCGACGGACTGGAAGTTCTGGATTTGCTCTACTGCCATGTTGATCTTGCTTTGGAAGGGTATCCCTTCGGCTTTGTAAGTGGCCTTCTGGCGGTACATCTGTGGTGCCAAAGGGCAGCGTTGCCGCAGCAGTTCATAGAGCCCGCTGAACAAACTATGCCCTTTCACTCGCCGTTTCTCGGTCGTCGAATGATGCCGGCCCAGTCCCTTCATCCCTGGCCCATCGCCAGGGCGGGCATGCTCGGCCTGGATCAATGGTCCCATTTGCCCTCGAAATCTGTTCCTCACAGAGCTTGCCCCGGCGAAAGCAGGGGTTCAGGAATCGACTCTGCCACATGGCTGCCGGCTCGCTCTCCGACCAGGGCCACCTGGATAGAAAGCGGGACAAACGCGATAAGCTTACCTATGCTGCGACCCGGCGCAACAGTCCGCTGAGAGGGCGGCGCTCTTGACACTCCACCAGTCCCAGGAGTACGGTTACGAAGTAATTCAACTGGCGCTGGCTGAAGCAGCCGCGAAAGCTCTCGGTGAACCAGCACAAAGGCTCGGACAGGCATATAATGAGTGTGGGCATGGCTCACCTCCGGATTCACGGTATACCGTTATCCACGAAGCGGGTCATGCCCTCAAGTCCTACCTTCAAAGTGCGAAGATAGTGTACTATCAATGAATGGGGAAATGGTTAGCAAAAATCATGGTTTACTTTGGTTCCGGCAATAATTACCGCGATTTCAATCAACAACAATAATTGCGTGAAACAACCAATCTCAGACACCTGCTATTCTACCATATGAGTGAGAAATTGACACGGGGGAAATGACTGTTCACGGAGGAATGAGGCATTTAGGCCGGAGAGAATAGAAAGCAAAGGCCATTTGTTGATGAGCTGAGCATGGAAGCTAAAAGTGCCATCAGGTTGGACAAAGTTAATAAAAACGAATCTGTTGCCATAAAAAGTGCCGTAGAGAGCACACTCAGCGTCCGGCGAGTACCATGTCTGCGCTTCGTTCGCAATACTTCTATGCGCTTCCTCAAGTGTCTGGCCAAGTCACTGCCACCCATGACTATAAGTAACACATAAACAATAGCCATACAGGTTAGCAGCCGGCCCATCTTTTCTGCCTTATGTACCTTAAACTTCAGCCCTCTAACGCCCAGATATGATTTAAAATCTCGGAACTTAACTTCTATTCTCATTCTTGACCGGTACCATTTCACAACCTCCTCGGTTGGCAGAATCTCCTCTGTCCCAGCCGGCACAATGAGAAACCAGGGTTCCTTGAACCCCTTTTCTCTGTAGACAATGATATCTAGCAATACCCTCTCTTTGCCATGGTATATAACATTGCGGTATCTTCTTGCCTGCCCTTGCCTATGAGGTAATCTCCCAAGACTAATCCGCTTCAATTTTCCTCCCTGGTTATATTCTACTTTCACATTACTGCAACCCCGGATTATGTACAACACTCCCTCTTTGTTAAACTCCAGAATGTATTTTACATCTGCGTACCCCCTGTCCATTATAAGAAGCGGGGTATTTTCTTTGCCGATGGTTCCCTGTAACTGAGAAAAGAAATCCTTCTCTATTCTATTCTGGCTAACTGCTATGCTCTCATATTCAAAAGTTTTCATAGCAAATGGAATGGCTCTGCCCTCATACGGAAAACTGGCTGCTATTACCTGCACATCCCCTATCGTACTTTGGTCGATAAGAACAGGAAAAAGCCCTTCGTTATTTCTCCCCCGAGTTATCATTAATAATCCAAGGGCAGTTTTGCTTGTTTCAAATCTTGCATTTCTCAGAAATCTGTCCAGCCTTTTGTATCTGGTGTGCATATCCCCTTCGGTTCTCATACATCTGGCTACCCCATTTAAAGTCAGCCTTCCGTACCATCCCCTTGGCGTTCGGAGAAGTATCAGCAGCGCTATCACTATCTCTACTATGTTTCTCAGTACCGGCTTTGGCAAAGCGGAGAAATGTTCGTCTAATTTCCCTCTCAGTTCCGTGGCAAAATCCTTCACTGCTTCGCCATTATTTATCAGCTCTCTCATTTCTAATCCCTCCCAAAACTATATTTAGCGACTTTTCAGTATCTCAAGATTTACCTGGCTATGTTCCTTAAGCAGTACTTTAAACATCTTGTAGTTGCGAGACCACAGAAGTGCTTCCGCCTGGAGGGACTTGTTTACGTACACTGTTTTGGTCTTGCCTTTCTCCTTGTAAGTAACACAGAGATAGGTGTGAGGATAGCCCCGGTTACAACGGCAGTTAGGTTTCCCGCACCTCATCCGCCTCAAGATTACTGATCCCTGGAGCATTGGCCCCAACTTTCGCATTTCTGAGCGCAAACCCCTGGCTTTGGCACGCATCTGTTGCCTTTGCCCCATGACCATCACCTCCTATCTAACAGTATTATAACTGTAAGATCGCCAAAAGTCAAGCAGGAAATTGAAAATCTTACGAGATTATGCCAGAATGCCCCGTTCTTTGGACGGGGATGAATGGCATCCTTTTGCGGGGGTTGGGGGTAAGACCCCCAATAAGAACCCTACCG
>JALPYG010000029.1 GCA_023271215.1 Dehalococcoidia bacterium | reverse complement strand
CCTGGCCAACATCGCCGGCGTGCCCTGGGAGAAGCGGTCAGCTCGTTTTAGGTGTGTCATTGCCATAGCTACGCCTGAGGGTGAGGTGGAGCTTTGCTCGGGCGAGTGCCGGGGATTTATTGCCCTTGAGAGCAGGGGCGAGAATGGCTTTGGATACGACCCCATTTTTTATCTGCCGGAATTCGGCAGGACGATGGCCGAACTCAACTTCGAAGAGAAGAACAGGGTGAGCCACCGCGGAAAGGCAGCGAGGGAAGCGCGCCTGGTACTGGAGCGCTTATCGAGAAAATGACGGGACTCTCCGATTTCTTCAATCGCCCCATCAACTACCTGCGCATCTCGGTTACCGACCGGTGTAATCTGCGTTGCGTCTACTGCATGCCACTTGAGGGGGTTGCCCCACTGCCGCATGGTGAGATCCTTAGCTACGAAGAGATATGCCTCGTGGCCAGAGCAGCCTCCGAGCTGGGCATCAGCAAGGTGCGGCTCACCGGAGGTGAGCCGCTGGTGCGGGCTCATTTGAGCGGTCTCATCGGAATGTTAGCTGAGGTCGAGGGGATCGACGACCTCTCTCTCACGACGAATGGTGTGCTCTTAAGCCGCTATGCCCGGGAACTCAAAGCGGCGGGTCTGAAGCGAGTGAATATAAGCCTGGATTCCCTCCAACCGGATAGGTTCGAGCAGATAACTAGAATTGGCAAACTTGAGGATACGCTCCTGGGGATAGAGGCGGCTCAGGCAGCAGGACTTCAGCCGATAAAGATCAACATGGTGGTAATGGGCGGAGTAAACGACGACGAAATAGCCGATTTCGCTCGCCTCACCAGGGAGGAGGGATGGCACGTGCGATTTATCGAGTTCATGCCTATCGGGGGACTACAGACTACAGACTACAGACTTCAGACTTCAGACTACAGACTACAGACTACAGACTCCAGACTCCAGACTGAAGAGCTTGTGCCTATTTCGGAGATCGTTGAGCGTATCGAGTCCCTGGGGATTCTGGAACCGCGCTCACTCGATGGGAACGGGCCGGCAAGATATTTTCACTTGCCCCATGCGAAGGGTACCATCGGATTTATAAGTCCGGTCAGCGAGCATTTTTGCTTTAAGTGCAACCGTCTGCGGCTCACTGCGGAGGGGAAGCTTCGCTCCTGTCTTCTTGCAGATGAAGAAATAGACCTCCGCGAGCCACTTCGCCGCGGGGCCTCGGTTGACGAACTGAAACGTTTGATCGAGCAGGCTACCGAAGCCAAGCCGGAAGGTCACAAACTTGAATGCGGCACCACGGCGAGGAACCGGACTATGTGCCAGATCGGGGGCTAAAGCAATGATCGATATCTATACCGATGGTTCATGCTCGGGCAATCCCGGCCCCGGAGGATGGGCAGCAATAGTGGTGCAGGATGGCCGGCAGGTGGAGCTCAAGGGGAGTGTGGAGGGGACTACCTCCAATCGAATGGAGCTCACCGCGGCAATCAACGGACTGGCCCACGTCCCCGAGGGTTCCGAGGTCAGCATTCATAGCGACAGTGAATACCTGGTCAACACGATGAGTCGCAACTGGAAACGGCGCGCCAACCTCGACCTCTGGCACAGGCTCGATGAACTAACGGCGGCCCGTAAGGTGAAGTGGATTTGGGTCGAGGGACATGTTGGCCATCCCGGGAATGAAAGGGCCAACAGACTGGCGGTGGAGATGTCTGCCTGCACCGGTCAGATGCCTCGCCGGCAAGGCGAGAGGCCGACCCACTTCGATTCCTCCGGTCAGGTCCATATGGTGGACGTCTCCGAGAAGCAGATCACCCAGCGGGCGGCCGTAGCTAAAGGCGCGGTGAAGATGAATCCTTCCACTCTGGAGTTGATCGAGCGGGGGCAAGCGGCCAAGGGCGACGTGCTCGCTGTGGCGCAGATGGCAGGCATCATGGCGGCCAAGAAAACCTCCGAATTGATACCATTATGCCATCCGTTGCACCTCGCCAGCGTGGCGGTGGAATTCCAGTTGGATAGGGAACGAGATGTTGTAGAGATCACCGCTACAGTCAAGGCAGCAGAAAGGACCGGCCTGGAAATGGAGGCGCTCACCGCGGTAGCGGTGAGCGCCCTGACCATCTACGATATGTGCAAGGCGCTAGATCGAGGGATGAGGATCGAGGGAATCCGTCTCGTTAAGAAGACCGGAGGGAAGAGTGGGACAATCACTCTTGAATGAGGGCATGAAGGTCGCCCGGACGATCCCTACGATGAAAGAGATCAGAGGAGAGCTGCCGGAGCCGGTGGGCTTCGTTCCGACGATGGGCTACCTTCACGAAGGGCACCTGTCACTGGTTCGCCGGGCGCGGGGGGAAAATAGAAGTGTGGCCGTCAGCATATTCGTCAATCCTACCCAGTTCGGCCCACAGGAGGATTTTGAGACCTATCCCCGTGATGCCGAGCGAGACCTGACTTTGCTGAGGCAAGAAGGGATCGATGTCGTCTTCGTGCCGGAGGCAGAAGAGATGTACCCCGCGGATTTCAATTCATGGATAGTGGTCGAAGGGATGACCGAGATGTTGGAGGGTGCTTCACGCCCCGGCCACTTCCGGGGAGTCGCTACCGTGGTAGCCAAGCTCCTCAATATCGTTCAGCCCAACAGGGCCTACTTCGGGCGGAAGGATGCCCAGCAAGCCCTGGTCATCGAGAAAATGGTTAACGACCTCAACATGAGCCCGGAAATCATCGTCGCCCCCACGGTCCGCGAGCCTGACGGACTGGCGGTGAGCAGTCGCAATGTCCGCCTCGACCCCGAGGAACGTCAGGCTGCCCTGGTGCTGTGGAAATCCCTTAGCCTGGCACAGCAGCTCCGGTCCGGTGGTGAGAGAAGCGCAGATCGAATTCGCCAACAGATGATTGCCCTTATCGAAGGTGAGCCCAGAGCCCGGATCGATTACGTCAGCATTGCTGACCCCGAGTCCTTGCGGGAACTCGACGAGATAGATCGCCCGGCCCTGGTATCCCTGGCGGTTCGGATCGGGAAGACCCGGCTCATCGACAACGTGATCCTGGACGGTGCATCTTGAAAATCCTGGTATCCAACGACGATGGTATCTATGCCAGGGGGCTTTGGGCTCTGGTAAGGGCACTCAAAGGAGTGGGCGAAGTCATAGTGGTGGCTCCTGACCGCGAACAGAGCGCGGTGGGAACCTCGGTTACCCTTCATTACCCGCTCAGGGTCAAGAAGGCCAAGCCTCGATTAAGCGGGGTAGAGGCCTATTCGGTCGAAGGAACACCGGCCGATAGCGTGATCCTGGGCTTGCAGATGCTGGCAAAGGACGGTGTCGACCTGGTCGTTTCCGGAATTAACGAAGGGCTCAATCTAGGCAACGATGTTTTCATCTCCGGGACGGTCGGTGCTGCTCTTCAGGGATACTTCTACGAGATTCCTGCCATAGCCATCTCCGCTGCCCTAGTAAAGAATAAGGTGCGGTTCGATACCGCTGCCAGGATGGCGGCATTGCTGGCAAAGAAGGTTGAGCAGAAGGATTTGCTCCCCGGAACGCTCCTCAACGTAAACCTGCCCCACTTGCCCCTCAGGAAGATTCAAGGCATTCAGGCAACGAGACTCGGCCGCAGAAGCTACCGGGATGACATCAAGAAGGGGAACGACGGCAGAAGGGACTATTATTGGATCGTGCGCAGCGAACCTGAACGGGGTGAGGAGAAGGGAACCGACATATGGGCCGTACGGCACGACAAGATCTCGATCACCATGCTTCGAGGCAACCTGGCCAATTCGAGCCAGATGAGTCACCTGGAAAGCTTGTGTTCCTCACTCTTTGCGGAACTTGGCTACGCAGGTTCAAAGTTCCGGGGTTCACGATTCACAGTTCGCAGTCACTAGTCACTAGTCACCAGTCACTAGTCACCAGTCACCTTTCACTCAGCCCTCAGCCTTCAGCCTTAATTGCTTGACTCGACGATACATCTTTTGCTAACATTAAAAAGCCTGGGGGATATAGCTCAATTGGGAGAGCGCGGCGTTCGCATCGCCGAGGTTGGGGGTTCGAGTCCCCCTATCTCCACTTTTCTCAAGATTTCCGCCAAAGGAGGGCACATGTTTGAGACATTAAGGGCGATCATTTCAAAGACAGATGCAGATTACGCCGACATTCGCTACGAAATACTCCGAGAGACGAGGATTGTCTTGAACGGTGCCGAATTAGGGGAGATCGGCTCGAATACAACCGATGGATACGTATTGCGGGTACTGAAAAACGGGGGCTTATCCACCGTAGCCTTTACCAGAGAGATCGATGCCGAAAAAGCTATCAAGAGCGCCCTGGAAAATGCCCTGCTCCTGTCCCGGAACATTAATGAGCCCGTCGTGTTCGCCCCAACCGAGGCAATTAAGGGCACCTTCTTGCCACCCTTGAAGGAGGACCCGCGGGGGATTCCGATCGCTGAAAAGCTGGAATTAACCCGGCACTACAACGACATACCCCTGAAACACGAAGGGATCAGCACAACCAACCTGCAGTATCTGGAGGTTGCACGGGAAAAGTATTTTGCCAGCACGGAGGGAAGCGAAATCAGAGAGGATCTGATCACCACAACGATAAGCGGGCTAATTACCAGCAAGGACGGAAATCTCATTCAGAATGTGAGGGTAGGGATTGGGGGAAGCACTGGATTTGCCATACTTAGAAATCGGGAGGAGAAATTTGAGAGGAAAACGGGGATTGCACTCGATCTCCTCCGGGCAAAACCGGTAGGGGCCGGGGTCTATAATGTAATACTCAATCCCGATATGGCCGGGGTCTTTACTCACGAGGCATTTGGTCACTTCTCCGAGGCCGACCTTGTCGAAGACAACCCAACGATGAGAGAGAAGTTGAGAATTGGAGCCAAACTGGGGAACAATGTGCTCAGCATCATCGATGACCCCACGACCCCTGACCAGTTGGGCTTCTACAAGTACGACGACGAGGGTGTAACGGCCAGACCGGTTCAACTCTTGAGGGATGGGATTCTGGTGGGCCGCCTGCATTCGAGAAGGACGGCGGCCTCCTTTGGAGAGCCCCTCAGCGGCCACTCGATTGCCGAGGACTACCGTTTCGCCCCCATCATAAGGATGGGCAACATCTTTATCCAGCCGGGAACGAACAGCTTTGAGGAACTTCTTGAGGAACTTGGCAATGGATTGTACATCCTGGACGCCAGGGGAGGGCAGACCAGCGGGGAGAACTTCACCTTCGGCGCTCAGTACGCTTACAGGGTGAAGAACGGCAAACTGGGGGAAATGATTCGTGACATCAATATCTCCGGGAATCTGTACCTGACCATGCAAAACATCACCGCGATAGGAAACGACCTCATGCTGTCTGAAACCGGAGGGTGTGGCAAAGGGCAAACGAACATCCGTTCCTGTATGGGCGGACCACACATACTTGTCAAAAGCGTTGTCATCGGAGGTGCCTGATGGAAGAATTGCTTGAAATCGCCCGGAAAGCCAGTGATCAAGTGGAGGTTTACTCGCTGGATCAGACGGCGGATTCCGTTTCGTTCGAGAATGCGAAGCTCAAGGACATCGACAGCAAGCTGCAATCGGGGATTTCCCTGAGGATAATAAAAGAGGGAAAACTTGGATTCGCATTCACCAGAAACCTGATCAGTGGTGAGGAATTCCTGCAAAATGCGCTCGATTCCCTCAAGGGCGGCGTTGAGGCGGGCTTTGATCTCCCTGCTACGCGGGATCTGGCTCAACTGGATACTTACAACCCCGCCATTGAGAGCCTCACCAATACCACTATCGTGGATGAGTGCAACAGGATCTGTGAAATGCTGGCCCCCAGAACAAATGGACAGATCAACGTAGATGCCGGTCGGGTGACATCAAGGATGCGGCTCCTGAACAGCAATGGAACCGACCTTTCGTCGAGGTCGTCCCTATACTACTGTCGCACCGCAATCATGTATCCTGGATCCTATTCTTCGATAAGCCGGTTGGTAGTTTTCAAGCATTTTGAGGAAACACCCGACGAACATCTGAACTTTATTCTCCACACCTACAATAAGTCGCTGAAAGAGGTGAGTCCCCGCGGCGGGAAGATGAAGGTGCTTTTCCTGCCGGATACTATATACGGTCTGATCTGGAGGCTTCAGAGTGCCACAAACGGAAAGAACATCTACGAGAAGAAATCGCCGGTCTCGGAGAAACTGGGTCAGGAGATATTCGACCGTCAACTCACCATATATAACGACCCCCTCAATGATGACATTCCCGGTGCCCGGAGCTTTGACGATGAGGGTACGCCCTGTCGTTATTTTCCGGTAGTTGAAAACGGCGTCTTGAAGAATTTCTATTATGATCTTCACTACGCCGACAAGCTGAAGGCAAGCCCCACCGGGCATGGATTCAGGAGCGCCATGTGGGGCGGTGATTCGATCGCCACAAAACCTACCCCTTCTCTGGATCACCTCTTTATAAAGCCCGGCGATAAGTCTCTTTCGGAGCTCATAAAGTCGATCGATCGCGGCATCGTCATCGCCGGCGTGCTTGGCGCCCACAGCGGTAACATCCCGAACGGTGATTTTTCAATGGGCCTTAGCCCCGGACTATACGTGGAGAAGGGGGAAATAGTGGGGAATGTAAAGGACGCCATGGTAGCCGGCAACGTCTACGAGGTGATGAAAAATGTGCTGGCTATCGAAGACACCCTCTACCCGGCAATGATGGGAACCTTCCCGGCGATATTGTTCGATAGTGTGAGTGTGGCGACAAAATCGTAGACCACAAGAATTATGCGGAATGCAAAGTGTTATCCAGTCGCCCGGGAATGCATTCCACCGCGCTGAAGCGTTCTGGACAAACATCCAGGCAGACGCCACACCTGGTGCACTTATCTTGGTCGATCATGTGGATTTGCTTCTTCCCGCCGGTTATCGCTTCGACAGGGCACCCTCTAAGACAGATCATGCAAGCCTTGCACTTATCCGGCAGGATACGGTAGGAGATAAGGTCTTTGCATACCCGAGCGGGGCACTTCCTTTCGTAGATATGCGCTTCGTATTCCTCACGGAAGTAGCGGACTGTGGTGAGCACCGGGTTTGGGGCGGTCTGCCCCAGACCGCAAATCGAGCCCATCTTAATCGCTTCGCCTAACTCAATAAGCAGGTCAATGTCCTCCGGTCGACCCCTCCCGCAAGTTATAGAGTTGAGGATATTCAGCATCTGTAAGGTTCCCAATACGCACAAAGAACACTGGCCACAGCTCTCTTTCTGGGTGAAGTCCAGGAAATAGCGGGCCAGATCAACCATGCAGGTATCCTCATCCACCACCACCATACCGCCGGAGCCCATCATGGCACCGGCGTCGGTGAGGGAATCGAAATCAACCGGCGTATCCAGGAGTTCTGCCGGAAGACATCCTCCCGAAGGTCCGCCGGTCTGCACCGCTTTAAAGGCTTTACCCCCGGGGATCCCTCCACCAATATCAAAGACGATTTCACGAAGACTGATCCCCATTGGCACCTCTATCAATCCGCAGTTTGCCGTTTTGCCGGTCAGGGAAAAGATGGCGGTGCCCTTGCTCTTCTTCGTGCCCCTGCCGGCAAACCAGTCTGCCCCCCGGGTGATAATCCAGCGGATACTGGCGAAGGTCTTCACATTGTTAAGCAGAGTAGGCTTATCCCATAATCCCACCTGAGTGGTGCGGGGACGTGGAAGGGGCTTCGGCATCCCCCGTTTACCTTCAAGGGAGAGAACCAGAGCAGTAGACTCGCCGCAAACAAAAGCCCCGGCACCCTGGAAGATCTCGATGTCAAAATCAAAATCATTGCCCAAGATATTCTTCCCCAGGAATCCCTTTTCTCTTGCTTGAGCAATAGCGATCTCAAGCCGCTTCACTGCCAGGGGATACTCTGCCCGGACATAGATATAACCCACTCTGGCACCAACAGCATAGCCGGCAATGATCATCCCCTCCAGTACCGAGTGAGGGTCGCCCTCCAAGACCGAGCGGTCCTGAAATGCCCCCGGGTCGCCTTCATCGGCGTTGCAGACCACATACGAGTCTGGAGTCTGGAGTCCGGAGCCCAGAGTCTTCCTTCCCGACTCTCGACTCTCGACTCTCGACTCTTGACTGGCGCGGCGACAGGACTCCCACTTCCGTCCGGTGGGGAAGCCGCCACCGCCAAGACCCCGCAACCCGGAACGCTTTACCGTGTCAATAACCTGCTCCGGCGACATTTCAAGGAGAGTCTTGCGCAACGCCTCGTAGCCACCAACGGCAAGATAGTCGTCAATCTCCTCAGGGTCGATGTAACCACAGTTTTTTAGCACCGTTCGCTGCTGTCTGCTATAAAAGGTGATGTCACGGTAATGAGGTATTACTTTGCCCGTAAGGGGGTCACGGTAGAAGAGCCGCTCAGGAGGCTTCTTCTGTGACAGGAGCGACTGAGCAATATCCGGTGTATCCTCGACCTTGACCCTTGTGCAAAAGATTCCTTCGGGTTCGACGACTGCAAGCGGGCCCTGCTGGCAGAAGCCGTGACAACCGGTACGCTTAACCTGAACGTCCCCTCCCAAACCCAACTCTGCTATCTCTCTTTCTAACGATATGTGAATTTGCTCGGCTCCTGCGGACACGCAACCTGTCCCCTGACAAACCAGAACAGTCTTATCCGGCATCACACTCTCCTCTAGTGGTAAAGATATCGCTTATCTCTTTAGTGGTTAACCGACCGTGAACCTCTTTATTGACCATTATACAGGGTGCAAGCCCGCAACAACCGATACAGGCAACGGATTCCAGTGTGTATTCCAGATCCTTCGTTGTCTCACCTTCTTTGATTTTAAGGACTTTTTCTATCTCTTCCAGTATCCGCGGGGCCCCCTTCACATGGCAAGCCGTTCCCCGGCACACCATAACCCTGTTTCTGCCCATGGGCGTAAAACGAAATTGGGCGTAGAAGGAGGCTACACCGAACACCCTGCTTTCCGCTACACCGGTAGACTCAGCGACCTTAACTATCGCCTCTTCAGGGAGATAGCCAAATTCCGCCTGAATTCGCTGCAGAATCGGTATCAGATCACCCTTCCTTCCCCTGGAGGGTACAATTTCAGTTAAACGGTCTTCCACGATACCTCCATTATGCTTTTTCAATCCGAACAGCAGAGACCTTAAGTCCGGAAACGACGGACATATTACAGACAGCAGGGTCAGTGAGGACATTGACTGCTGACTCTCCGAAGTGGAAGCTCATACAGACCACACTAGGTGGCACACGGTCGGTGATCTGTATCTTAGTTTCAATGGAACCGCGTCGTGAACTAACCTTGACCACATCGCCGGCGGTCAGTTCTAACGCTTGCGCATCCCGGGGACTGATTTCCATTAATTCTTCGTTAAGGAAATAGTTCAACCCGCCGGTTTTACCGGTCATGGTCCTGGTATGGTATTGATAAAGCTTCCGGCCCGTAGTCAAGATAAAGGGATAGTCTTCATCAACAGTATCAGCAGCCCATGGGCGGTATTCCACAGTAGCGAATTGTCCTATGCCGCGGGCGAATCTACCTTTATGCATTATGGGGGTAGCGGGATGATCTTCTGTGGGACACGGCCATTGCAGACCTCCTTTCTCTAATCGCTCGTAACTCATACCCCCGAAGTAGTGAGGTGTCAATCTTCTTACCTCATCCCATACCTCTTCGGGTGAAGAGTAATTCCAGTTAAGGTTGAACCTCTGTGCCAGCAACTGGAGGATTTCCCAGTCGGGTTTGCTGTCACCCCGCGGTATGACGGCACGACGAATACGCTGTACTCGTCTTTCTGTGTTGATGAAAGTACCGTCTTTTTCGGCAAAAGAAGCCGCCGGCAGGACAACATCGGCATATTTAGCGGTTTCTGTCAGGAAGATATCCTGCACTACTACGAAATCCATCTCTTCCAGACATTTGCGTACATGATCGGCATGGGGGTCGGAAAGAACCGGGTTTTCCCCCATGATGTACATGACGCGATTCCGCCTGGTTGGGTTGTAGTGAAACATCTCGGCTATAGTGCGGCCGGGTGCATCGGAGAGCTCAACCCCCCAGACTTTGGAAAACTTTTTCCGTATTTCCTCGCTAACGCTCATCCCTTTGTATACCGGGGTTTCGAACTCGATAGTATCGGCAAGTATCACACTGGTATCTATCTCCTCCGGCGGAGGTGCCACAGCCTCGCCTTTCTCTAGTTTCAAGCGCCGCCAGTAAGTATCTGTTTCCCTATCGCCGTATACCGGTTGGTAACCGGTGAGGACATTGGGCAGACAGCCCATATCGCAGGCTCCCTGGACGTTGTTTTGGCCACGCAGGGGATTCATTCCGGCATGTGGTACCCCCAAATTACCAGTAAGCAAGGATAGATTGGTAAGAGCAGCGACGTTTTCTGTACCCGAGGTATGCTGGGTTACTCCCATGCAGTAGATGATAGAGCCGCTTTCAGCCCCGGCAAAGAGCCGGGCGGCTTTGATGATGTCTTCAGCCGGCACGCCGGTTATCCCCGAGACATACTCCGGGGTGTATTTCTCTACTATTTCTTTCAAGTATTCAAAACCCTGGGTGCGGCTCTCGATGTATTCTTTGTCTTCGAGCCCCTCTTTTATGATTACGTGTGCCAGTGCGTTGAAGAGGGCTACGTCCGTCCCTGGCTTGAACTGCAGATGAACGTCGGCAATGTTCACCAGGGGGATGCGGCGCGGTTCAGCAACGATGAGTTTTGCACCACGTCTCACAGCCTGGCGAATTCGATAACCGATAACGGGATGATTTTCGGTAGGATTGGAACCGGTTAAGAGAATCGCGCCGGCGCCTGCTATCTCGCCAACGGTATTGGTCATCGCTCCACTCCCTAATGCGGTGGCCAGACCGACCACTGTGGGAGCATGTCAGAGACGGGCACAGTGATCGATACTGTTTGTGCCCAGGGAGCGCAGGAGCTTCTGGAAGAGGTAGTTGTCTTCGTTGGTAACTCTGGCCGAGCTTAAACCGCCCAGTGCTTCGGGGCCGTATTCTTCCCGGGCTTCCTTAAACTTAGCAACAACTAAATCTAGCGCTTCGTCCCAGGAAGCTTCAACAAAGGTGCCGTTACGCTTAATTAAGGGGGTCGTTAAGCGGTCGGGGTGGTTGACAAAGTCGTAGCCGAAGCGCCCTTTTACACAAAGCTGCCCGTTATTTACTGGATTCTGGCGATCGCCGCGGGCGGAAAGTACCCGATCCCCTCTTACCCCGAGATAGATGCCACAGCCGGCGCCGCAATACGGACAGATGGTCTTAACCTCACGCGCAGGGCGCTCGCTCCCCTTGCGTGCCAACGCTGCGGTAGGACAGCGGTCCACACATTCGCCACAGGACTCGCATGTGGATTCTGTAATGGGCTTATCCTTAAGGGTGCTGATCTTAGTGGCGAAGCCTCGAAAGGCAAAGTCGATGGCACCGACCCCATTGATCTCCTCACAGGTTCGCACACAGATACCACAGAGAACACACTTATTGGGATCACGGTAGAAGAAGGGGTTCGAGTCATCAATGGGAAGATCCCTTACGGTTCGCTTCAGACGCTGCAGACGCCCTTCCTCAATGCCAATGTAGGTTGCGATATCCTGGAGCCTGCAATCTGTATTCCGGGCACATTGGAGACACTCGGAATAATGGTTGGCGATAATGAGTTCGGCGGCGATACGGCGCGCCTTATTGATCTGCGGGTTTTCCGTTATTACCCTCACCCCTTCCTCAACCGGCGTTTTACAGGAGATGGTGAGCCCTCTCCCCTCGATCTCAATCGTACATAGCCGGCATCCTCCGAAGGGCTTCAGATCAGGATGATAGCAGAGGTGGGGAATATAAATTCCCTGCTCAAGCGCCGCCCTGAGTATGGTGTCCCCTTCATTTGCCTCGATCTTGAGTCCGTCAATGAAAAAAGTGATTTCGCCCATAACCTTTAGCCTCCCTTACTCTGCCTTTTCTGTTTCATTGCAAGCGGTCAGCGGTCAGATTGGCGTTCACTGAACGCTTGTTCTTCATCTTGTTAATGACTTCAACAAGCTGTTCGACCTTGTCCACCCCGCTTTGGCACAGAGTTATTGTTGCATCTACATGACCCAAGTTCCCACAAAGAGCAATGGTATAAATACCAGTGCCATCTAAGATTATTTTCAGAGCTATGTCAGCGTAAGGGCAATCTATCCCCATAAAAACAGCTACATCGTATCTGTTGTGTCCGATAATCAGGTCGCCATGATACGGGTTTATTTCTACAGCCGTTCTCATCTGGGGGTAGTTCGGCCGGATATCAAATACGGGAAGTATTTCAGCCCCTATTGCTGCGCACAATTTTCTTAGCACCCTGGCTTTCTCCGGCGCTCCTTCCTCCCAGGTCCAGAGCATAATACGAGCGGGGGCAAAAATAACCGGTTTCCTGGCATTTAGACAGACCTCAGCAATTTTCTCCCAAGCCTCTTCCTCAGGAACCATTCTGTCATCTATCAGAGCTTTACCTTTTTCCGGATGAGACGCCTGTGACACCGCTTCCGGAGAGAGCAGTTCTTGATATCTGGGCTTCTCTTTTAGTGTAATCACTTCTAGAACCTCCTATTTAACGTTCACCCTGGGTTGACTCACAACCCTGTGCCCGAACTATATTCTACAGCAATTGGCTGGGAAAGGCAAGAAATCACTGTCCCCGATTACAGCCCGGCCGCAGCCAGTATATCGGGGACTACCTCTTCTCTGCCGATGGCCATGACATGAACCCCATCACAAATGGAGTCCTTCTTCAGGGCGGCGATCATCCGTCCGGCGATCTCGATGCCTCTAGTGAGCGCCTCGCCTTTGGGGGCGCCGGCCAACTCGTCAATCAGGTTCTGCGGAACTAAGACCCCGGGGACGTTTTCGTTCATGTATTTGGCCATCCGGGCGGAAACGAGTAGTATAACCCCCGCCAGTACCTTGACTCGAAACTGGCGAGCAAACTCCATGAACCTGGCGAAATTCTCCAGGTCATATATCGCCTGCGTCTGGAAAAATTCAGCCCCTGCCTCCACCTTCTTTTCGAACTTGGCAAGTTGCGGTTCGAGCGGCTTTGCCTCCGGGGTGACTATCGCCCCGGTGCAGAATTCCACCACTCCATCAAGATCGTTCCCCCCCAGATCCTTGCCCGATTCCATCAGGCGAATGGTGTGGAGCAGTTGAGACGAATCGAGATCGAAGACTCCCCTGGCTTCCTTGTGGTCCCCAACGGGAACGGCATCGCCGGTAAGACAAAGGATATTCCTTATACCTCTGGTGCAGGCAAACAGAAGTTCCGACTGCAGAGCAAGCCGGTTGCGGTCGCGGCAGGTCATCTGCAGGATAGGTTCGCCGCCTCGTTCCTTGATCGCCAGGCAGCCACCGATAGAGGGAAACCGCATCACCGAGCTCTGGTGATCGGTGACATTGAGGGCATCAACCTTGTCTTTGAGAAGATCGATGTGATGAAGCATCTTGGCGATATTTGTTCCCTTCGGCGGGCCAATCTCGCTCGTGATGACGAACTTCCCGGAATCGAGTGCCTCTCTCAAGCTCTGTGCCATTGTCCCTCCAGTCTGGAGTCTAGAGTCTGGAGTCCCCCTCCCCGACTCTCGGCTCTGGACTCTAGATCTTGATCACCCTCGGTCGGGGTGCAACCTGGAAATTCTTCGGGGGATGATATTTCTTCATCAGGTCGAGTCGCCCCTGTTTCTCCAGGAGCTGGTATATCAGCGTCCAGGCGCAATCCCTCTCCTTATCGACCTCACACTTGCCGTTGTCCGTGCCACCGCAGGGGCCGTTTATCAATCCCTTGTGACAGGCAGTAATGGGACAGATGCCTGCAGTTTCGCCCAGGACACACTGCCCGCACTGATCACAGGCTTCCAGGAAAATACCGAGGCTTTCCTCGATGCCCATGAAGAGGGTGTCCAGGGCGGGAATCACCGGCTGATCGATGTACTGCGCCGTCTTTTGTACCCCCAGCGCGCAGGACATCACCAGAATGCAGTTGGCATCCCGAATGGCCTGGCTGTTCTCTGCCGTGGCTGCCCCGGTCATTTCGTCACAGGCGGTAGCTATGACCGTGGAACCAGTGACGATCTTACCCCACTCCTGAAGGCGGCCGATCGTGTCGGCAACCTCCTCTATGCCGCCGGTCCTGGTCATCGTGGCGCAGGTGCCGCAGCCGATGACGAAGATCCTATCGAATCGCTCCAGGCACTCCTTGATCTCATCGAAGGGTTTTGACTTGGTGATCGATTTCATGCTCCCCTCCTGCTACGTTTCGAGGTCACATCGCAGACACCGCTTTGCTTCTTCCCTGCCTCGCTCCTCCGAAAAGCCGCGCTCTATTTCATCAAAGCTCCGCCTTCGCTCCTCAGGCGGCAGGATGGGCATGGGGACTCGAGGTTGCGCCTCCCACTCCTCCTCCGTTTCCTCCGGGGCCGGTTTTTGAGCGATCTCACCCTTGAGATCATACATCTGCACCGGCGAGGCATCTCGTCTGAAGTACCTATCTATTGCCAGTGCCCCCCGTCGCCCGGCGGCGATAGCGTCGATGACCAACCCGGGCCCGGTGACAAAATCACCGCCGGCGAAAACCCCGGGGAGATTAGTAGCCAGTGTATTGCTATCAACAACCAGGGTCTCCCACCGCGTGCGCTCCAGGGCGCTATCGGCGGGCAGGAAGGAAAGATCAGGAGCCTGGCCGACAGCAGCGATAACTGTGTCTGCCTCTATGAAAGTACCTGAGTCCTCGATTGGAATCGGTCGCCGCCGGCCGCTGTCATCCGGCTCACCCAGCTTCATCTGGACACACTGCAACCCCGATACCTTCCACCCCTCGGTCACTATGCGGGTGGGACTGACCAGAAAATTGATCTTCACCCCTTCGGCCACAGTCTGTTCGTATTCCACCTCACTAACCGGCATCTCGGCTCGAGAGCGGCGATAGTAGATATTCACCTCCTCCGCACCAAAGCGAAGCGCCGTGCGAGCGGAATCCAGGGCTACATTCCCACCACCGATCACTGCTACCCGCCCTCCCACCGTAACCTCCCGGCCGATCTTCACATCCCTCAAAAAGCGAAGTCCGTAATGAAGTCCTTCGAGGCCCTCAACCTCACCGGGTATGCCCACGCGCTGGCTTCTCTGGGCGCCGGCGGCGATGTAAATCGCCTCGAACCCCTCTTTCTTGAGATCGTCCAGGGTGTAGTTGACATTTATCGGGGTGCCGTATCTTATCTCCACTCCCTTCCTGGCGATGTAGTCAATTTCCATCTGAATGACCTCTCGCGGCAGTCGGAACTCCGGTATGGCGACCGAGAGCATCCCCCCGCCCACCGGAAGCGCCTCGAAAACCGTGACCCCATAACCCATTTGTGCCAGGAAATAGGCGCAGGAGAGTCCGGCGGGCCCCGCCCCCACCACCGCCACCCGCTCGTCCCTTGTTCGCCGGAACGGCTCGGGGTCGACGTCCATATTCTGAAAATACCAGTCGGCAGCAAAGCGCTTCAGCGAGCGAATTGCCACCGGGTCATCCAGCTCACCGCGGCGGCAGCGGACCTCACAGGGGTGATGGCAGATACGACCACAGATAGCGGGGAAGGGGTTACGCTCACGGATCACCTCGACGGCCTTCCCGTATTGCCCTTCGGTAATAGCGGCGACATATTGCGGCACGTTGACCCCCACCGGGCAGGTGTGCTGACAGGGGGAGATCATCAGGGCATCGCAGACGGCAGCGGGGCATTTCTTCTCCTTGATGTGCGCCTCATATTCATCGCGAAAATAATTGATGGTGGTAATCACCGGATTGGGGGCGGTCTGTCCCAGTCCACATAAGGAGCACGACTTCACCACGCGGGCGATGTCCAGCAAGGCGTCGATATCGCCGTCGTGCCCCCTGCCCTGCGTTATCCGCGTGAGTATCTCCAGCATCTGCCGGGTTCCCAGACGGCAGGGAGTACACTTCCCGCAGGATTCAGCCTGGGTGAAGCTGAGGAAGAATCGGGCGATCTCGACCATGCAGGTGTTCTCGTCCAGCACCACCATACCCCCGGAGCCCATGATCGAGCCCAACTGCGCCAGCGATTCGAAGTCCACCGGGCGATCGAGAAAGCGAGCCGGGATGCAGCCACCGGAGGGGCCTCCGGTCTGCACCGCCTTGAATGCCTTCCCCCGGGGGATACCGTCGCCGATATCGAAGATAACGTCCCGCAGCGGGGTGCCCATCGGCACCTCCACCAGTCCGCTGTTTGCGATCTTGCCGGTAAGGGCAAAGACCGCCGTCCCCCGGCTCTTTTCGGTGCCGATCTCGGAGAACCACTGCGCCCCCTCATCCATAATCACCGGAACCGCAGCCAGGGTCTTGACGTTATTTATATTGGATGGTTTCCCATCCAGTCCTGAGGTGGCGGGGAATGGAGGACGCGGACGCGGCATACCGCGCCGGCTCTCTATCGAGGCCATCAACGCCGTCTCCTCGCCACAGACGAAAGCCCCCGCCCCCTCTTTGATCTCGATATCGAAATCGAAACCAGAGCCGAGTATGTTCTTCCCCAGAAAGCCTCTCTCCCGGCTCTGCGCCAGGGCGATGCGCACCCGCCTCACCGCCAGGGGGTATTCGGCCCGGGCATAGACATACCCTTTGTCGGCCCCTATGGCATAGGCACAGATCGTCAGGCCTTCGAGCATTGCGTGTGGATCGGCCTCCAGAATGGAGCGATCCATAAATGCACCGGGATCGCCCTCGTCGGCATTGCAGATAACATACTTAATTGGCCCTGGCGTATCGTGGCAGAACTGCCATTTCATCGCCGTACTCGCCCCCGCCCCGCCCCGACCCCGCAGTCCCGACCGGCGAATCTCCTCGATGACCTGTTCCGGCGTCATGATCCCCAGAACTTTTCGCAGTGCCCGGTAACCATCCCGCTCGATATAATCCTCTATCTTCTCCGGGTTGATGTGACCGCAGTTGCGCAGAATAAGGCGCCTCTGCTTGATGTAGAAATTAATGTCGGAGTAGCGTGGTACAGCCATGCCGGTCAGCGGATCACGGTAAAGGAGACGCTCCACCGGCTTGCCATCGCGAAGATGAGCGGCAACTATCTCCGCCACATCCTCCACCTGAACCTGGGTGTAGAAGATACCATCGGGCTCAACGACCACATTGGGGCCCTGCTGGCAGAAGCCGTGGCACCCGACGAAATCAATGCCGGCATTGTGCAATCCTTGCTGCTCCACCTCCGCCCTGAGCGCCTCATAAACCCCATCCCCCCCCCCGGAGACGCACCCTGTGCCACGACAAACCAGAACCTTATACTGAGGCTGCGGCATATCTAGATCATATCCTTTCGGGGATTACGGGGGTTTCAGGGGATCTCCCCCTGATGCTTCTGCTGCTTATGATCCGCGTCACCTTTTTGGGATTCAGTTGACCGTAAGTGTCGTTATTGATCACCATAGTAGGGGCCAGGGCGCAGACGCCGAGGCAGGCAACGGTCTCCAGGGTGTATTCCATGTCGGGGGTGGTTTCCCCCTCCTCGATGTCCAGGTGTTGTTTCACCAGCTTGAGTATCGTCTTCCCGCCACGCACGTGGCAGGCGGTTCCCCGGCATACCCGGACTACGTTCCTTCCCCGCGGTGTCGTGTACAGTTGGGTATAGAAGCTAATCACCCCTTGAACCTCGCTCGGAAACAGACCCAGCCCCTCGGCTATGGGTTCTATTGCCTGGGGAGGGATATATCCCAGTTGTTCCTGCACCTCCTGAAGAAGGGGAATGAGCGCCCACTTCTCTCCCCTGTGCCGGTCTACGATCCGGTAAACCGGCGACAGGTCGACGTCGGCAGTTTTCTGTGACTCACTCATGGCAAACTCCCCTCCACCTTCTCCATCCTCACCCGGCACGATTTGAGTGCCGGGCTCTTCGATCGTGGGTCCAGAGTGATCCCAAATAACTCATGGGCCGGGCTCCCGGCAAAAGAGATGGGCATGAAGAGGGTCCCCGGCGAAAGGGCGTTATTGACCCTGGCGATTGACACGACCTCGCCCACAGGGGAAACGATTCTGACCTGCTCGCCCGGGCTGATGCCCAACTGCGCGAGATCATCTTGATTTATCTCTATGAAAGGCTCCGGCATCATCGCCTTGAGTCTTCCTGACCTCGAGCTCCTGGCACCGCTGCCGAACTGGTAAAGAGTGCTGCCGACCAGCAGCTCC
>JALPYG010000028.1 GCA_023271215.1 Dehalococcoidia bacterium | reverse complement strand
CTGCATTCAGAAGAAAAAAAGGAGCCTTCCTGGAAAAGGCCCGGATTAAGGCTATCAATTAAGGGAGGAGAGTCTAAGTAAAAAGAGAAAGGTTGTTGTTTATGCCCGTGTATCGAGCAAAGCACAGAGATCCGATTTGTCCAATCAGCGGAAAATGCTTGAGGAATTTTGTGCAGCATCTGGCTTAGTGGTTGAAGAGTGGATAGAAGAAATTAATGCAATTATAGCTGGAAATGTTGAGACATTGGTAATTGCTCATAAGGATCGTTTATGCAGGTTTGGCTTCGAACTGATTGAGCATCTATGCAAAACTCATGGCTGCAACCTGCTTGTAATGAATATGGAAAGCCTTAGCCCGGAACAAGAAATAATTCAGGATATGTTAGCGATTGCTTGCTGCTTTAGTACAAGATTACATGGTTTACGCAATTATCGCAAGGTGCTCAAAAAGGCATTAGAGAATGATACGTGCGCATAAAATCAGATTAAACCCAACGACCGAGCAGGAAATCTACTTTAAACAGGCAGTAGGTATCTCCCGCTTTGTCTTCAATTGGGGATTGGCACGATGGAAGGAGCAAAAAGCTAACGGCGTGGGCCGATACGGTCCAGCTATGATTAAAGCTGAGTTTAATGCTCTTAAGAGAGACCAGTTCCCCTGGACTACGAACGTTACCAAAAATGCGGTTGAGGATGGCTTTCGCCGATTGGGAAACGCTCTGGATAACTACTTTAAAAGCAAAGATGGTAAGCGTGCAGGTGAGCGGATAGGTTTTCCAAAGTTCAAATCCAAGAAACGCAGCAAGCAATCTTTTACATTGGATTATGAACGCTTCAAAGTGGATGGCCATCAGCTTTTCATTCAGAAGCTAAGCAGTCCGGTCAATATGTCTGAGCACTTGCGCTTTGACGACAATCCCAAATGGGCAACGATCTCCCGTGTAGCAGATAAGTGGTATGTTTCCATTGTGGTTGAGATGGAACAACCAGAAAGAACTGATGTACAAGGTTCTGTCGGTGTAGATGTTGGAGTAAAGATGCTAGTGACACTGAGTGATGGCACGGAGTTTGAGAACCAAAAGCTCCTGCGTTCTGAGATTACACGTTACAGGCGCCTTTCACGCCGTCTATCCCGACGCCGACAGGGCAGCAATCGGTGGTGGACAGCCAGAAAGTCTTTAGCTCGCTTCCACGAACGAATTGCCAATCGTCGGATGGATATCATTCACAAAATGACAGCCGAAATTACCAGGAACTACGGGCTGGTGGTTGTCGAAGATTTAAATATCAAGGACATGAGTCGCAATCGCAAGTTGGCCCTGTCCATTGCCGATGCTGCTGTGGGTGAAATCCTGCGCCAATTGGACTACAAGTCCCGGCAGTTAATCAGGGTTGGTCGGTTCTATGCCTCCAGCAAGATATGTTCAGAGTGTGGGCATGTCAATCATAGCCTAATGCTTTCAGATCGGCAATGGGCCTGCATAGGCTGTGGCGCTCTACATAACAGAGACTGGAATGCGGCAAAGAATATCTTGCAGGAGGGTTTACGCACCTTCGGTAGTGGCTATGTCGAAGGAATGGGACGTGGACAGCTTGTAAGACCTGTTTTTCAGGCAAAGCTGGAAGAAGCGTCAACAAGTACAGGCGCGCACTTTTGCGCACTGGAAAGGTAGCAGATAGTATATCCAGAGCGATTCTCGAAGAGCGGGAATTTTCATGTGATGAAAACCTTCTGAGAACAGAATAGAAGTGAAATGATCGAAAAGGAATTCTTCAAGGCAGTATCTAATGCCGAGGAAGACGTTATCCAAATATTCAAAGGTATCAGAATTTCATTACGCTTGACGCTATTTACGAGATGGTATCCGTTCTCACGTGAGTGCCTGTGTCCGGCGCAGCTCCATAATCTCATCCCGCAGGAGCGCCGCCTTCTCAAATTCCAGATTCTTGGCGGCGGACTTCATCTGCGATTCCAGGCTCTTAATCAGCCTGGCGATTTCGTCCCTGGAGATGGGAGTGGCGGTGACATATTGCGCCCGTGGCTCAGCCACCGCCCGCAACTGGTCGGTGATGTCCTTCACCGCTTTCTTGATCCCCGCCGGGGTGATGCCATGCTCCTTATTATAAGCCTCCTGAATGCCTCGCCGGCGATTGGTTTCGTCGATCGCCCGGCGCATCGAGCCCGTCATCACGTCGGCATACATGGTGATGTGCCCTTCGGCGTGGCGCGCCGCACGCCCCATGGTCTGAATGAGCGCGGTGTCGGAACGCAGGAATCCCTCCTTGTCGGCGTCGAGGATGGCGACGAGGCTCACCTCAGGAAGGTCAAGTCCCTCTCTGAGGAGATTGATCCCCACGACCACATCGTAGACACCGAAGCGCAGCTCCCGCAGAATCTCCACTCTTTCCAGAGTGTGAACCTCCGAGTGAAGATAGTGGGTCTTGATGCCCATCTCCCGGAGGTAATCGGCTAACTCCTCAGCCATGCGCTTGGTGAGTGTGGTCACCAGAACCCGTTCCCCGCAGTCTACCCGCCTCCTGATCTGCTCCATAAGGTCATCGATCTGCCCCTTGGTGGGTCTGATCTCCACCGTCGGATCGAGCAGCCCCGTGGGACGGATGACCTGCTCCACCACCTGCCGGCTGTGCTGGTATTCGTAGGGGCCGGGGGTTGCCGAGGTATAGATCGCCTGGTTGATGTGGCTCTCGAACTCAGCGAAGTTCAACGGCCGGTTGTCCAGGGCCGAGGGGAGGCGAAAGCCGTGTTCTACCAGCACCTCTTTTCGCGATCGGTCGCCGTGATACATGCCTCGAACCTGGGGAATGGTCATGTGTGACTCGTCAACGACGAGCAGGAAGTCATCGGGGAAGTAATCGATCAGCGTCCATGGGGGGCTCCCCGGTGGACGCTGGGTGAGATGGCGCGAGTAGTTCTCCACGCCGGTGCAGTAGCCTGTTTCCCGCAGCATCTCGATATCGTAGTTAGTGCGAGCCTCCAGCCGTTGCGCCTCCAGCAGCTTCCCCTGCGACTTGAGCTCCGCCACCCGGTGCTCCATCTCCTCCTGTATAGTAGCGATGGCGGCCATCAGCTTCTCGCGGGTGGTGACGAAGTGCTTGGCAGGGTAAATCTCGATTTCATTTCGCTCCACCAGCAGCTCGCCTGTCAGGGGGTCGATCTCGGTGATACGCTCGATCTCGTCGCCCCAGAACCCCACCCTGATTGCCAGATCCTCGTAGGCCGGTTGAATCTCCAGGGTGTCACCCCGGATACGGAACCGGCCGCGGGTGAAATCAACATCGTTTCTCTCGTATTGCATCTCCACCAGTCGCCGGGCAATCCGGTCCCGGTTTGTTCTTTCACCCTTCTTAAGGTGGACCACGAAGCTGTAGTACTCCTCGGGGGCGCCCAGCCCGTAGATGCAGGATACCGAGGCAGTGATGATCACGTCGGGCCGACTGAGGAGGGAGCGGGTGGCCGAGTGACGCAGCTTATCGATCTCTTCGTTGATGTCGGTTTCCTTTTCGATGTAGGTATCGGTGCGCGGGATGTAGGCCTCAGGCTGGTAGTAATCGTAGTAGCTGACGAAGTACTCTACGGCGTTGTGGGGGAAGAACTCGCGGAACTCGGTGCAGAGCTGCGCCGCCAGGGTCTTGTTGTGCGAGAGGACCAGGGTTGGTTTCTGGACCTGGGCGATGATATTGGCGATGGTGAAGGTCTTGCCCGATCCGGTTACGCCGAGCAGGACTTGATGCTTGTATCCGTCCCTGAGCCCGGCGACGAGCTTCTCGATGGCCTGGGGCTGGTCGCCCGTGGGGTGGAAGTCGGCGGCGAGTTTGAATTGATACATTAATCCACCTCCTCCGCAATCCCGATTCTCTCCACGGTGAGAGGAACGTAGTTCACCTTCCCCTGCTCGATGAGTTCCTTGAGCTTCTTTTCGTCCTCCGTGAGGCGGAAGCGGCCCGTCTTGACCTCGATGAAGTCTACCCCCTCATCGTATTTGATCCCCACGAAATCTATCGGGTCGCCGAGGTAGAAGAGCCGGTCGTACTGGGTCAGTTCGAAGGTGGCCATGAGTTCGTTCAGCTTTCCGGTCCGTTTGCCGAGGCTCCTGGTTATGGAAACCAGAAGCTGATTTGGCAGGTTCCGCAGGTCGCTCTGCACCTCTCTCACCGAGGCTTCCGAAGCAAGGGCAAAGCGAAGCTTCTGCTCCAGCTCCTGTATCTGGGGAAGCTCGATCTTCCTCGGTCGCAGAAGCACGACGAGGACGATCACGAGCAGAACCACCACCAGACAGATTAGAGCTATAGCCAGTATCTCCATGTGGTTTCCTCCTGGAGAAGCATTCAGCCATGTCAGTGCCAGTGAAACAGGTCATTCTCAGACAATGGTGAGATTCCCTCAACTTCTATGATACAATGTGCAGTCAAGAGAGGCAATCGTCGTGCCAGGCAAACTCAACCCGGACACAGCTTTACAAATCCCCCCGCCTGAGCTATACTAGAATTGCTCGGAGGGAAGCTGCGGCATGCTGAGGACGATTGCTGAGATCAATGAGAAGATTCGCAGAGGACAAGCCGTGGTGGTGACTGCGGAGGAGATTATCGGCATCGCCGATGAGAAGGGTGTGGAGAGGGCCGCCCGGGAGATCGATGTGGTGACCACCGGGACCTTCGCCCCGATGTGTTCCTCCGGGGCTTATCTGAACTTAGGACATACGGCGCCGCGGATGAAGATCGGCGGAGGCAGGGCTTGCCTTAACGATGTCCCCGTCTACACTGGATTCGCCGCTGTTGACGTTTTTCTGGGAGCAACTGCTATCCCCGATGACGATCCCCGGAACAAGATCCGTCCCGGTCATTTCGACTATGGCGGCGGCCACGTGATCGAGGATTTGGTAGCCGGAAAAGATGTGAGGTTGGAGGCCACGGGGTACGGGACCGATTGCTACCCGAGAAAGAAGATCGAAACGTGGATCAGGCTGGAGGATATGAATGAGGCCACACTCTTCAATATTCGCAATGCCTATCAGAATTACAACGTCGGGGTCAATCTCTCCGACAGGACTATTTACACCTATATGGGGGTGCTGAAGCCGGATCTGGGCAACGCCAACTACTCTACATCGGGGCAGTTGTCACCGCTGCTTAATGATCCCTATTATAAGACCATTGGCATCGGGACGAAGATATTTCTGGGGGGCGGGATCGGTTATGTGGCCTGGCACGGCACACAACATCATCCGGATGTCTTGCGGGGTGACAGTGGTGTGCCGAAGAGAGGAGCCGGCACGCTGGCGGTGATCGGCGATCTGAAGCAGATGAAGGCGGGGTGGCTGAGGGGCGTTAGCTTCATCGGCTATGGGGTGAGCCTGGCTGTTGGCATAGGAATACCCATACCCATACTCTCCGAGGAGATACTTCATTACACCGCAGTTAAGGACGAGGAGATATTTGCTCCGGTACTGGACTACTCGGAGGCTTACCCTCAGCGCAAGCCGGATATCCTGGGGGAGGTGAGCTACGCTCAACTGAAGAGCGGCAAGATTGAGGTCTTGGGGAAGGACGTCCCTACCGCTTCATTGTCAGGTTATTACAAGGCACTTGAGATAGCCAATATCCTCAAGGAATGGATCGGGCGAGGCGAGTTTCTCTTGACCGAACCGGTGGCCCCACTGCCGGGTGTGGAGGCAGGAATAGAATTCAAGCCGCTCAGGGAAAGGCCGATAGAATAAAAAGGAGGAAAAATCATGCGAGAGAAAGTTGAAGCTGCCCTCGATCTGGTAAGGCCGGCGCTTCATGCGGACGGCGGAAATGTTGAATTGGTGGATGTCGATGGTGATGTGGTGCGAGTGAAACTTGTCGGTGCATGCGGAGGCTGTCCCATGTCAACGATGACCTTGAAAATGGGCATCGAGCGAGTGCTCAAAGAGCAGGTGCCGGAGATCAAAGAAGTAGTTGCCGTCTAGTATAAGAGCAGCAAGGCAACACTAGGGGAGAAAACAGAAGTCAGAAGTCAGAAGTCAGACGGGGAGAAAACAGAAGTCAGAAGTTAGAAGTCAGAAGCTTCTGTTCTCTGTTCTCCGCGCTCCGCGGTGAATACTTGCGGAGGCAGACGTCCCGGCGGGAGGGAGGCTGGAATGCGGGGATGGTATGTTATCTGCGGTTCATGTGGCAGAAAGGTAGAGCATTATCACAGTGAACCCCCTTGCGAGGTGCTCAGAGGGTGGCTTACGGTCTCCTACTGGAAAGGACTCGAATCTGTTGAGCACTATAGCTTCTGTTCCCTCAGTTGCCTTCAGGAGTGGGTGGAAAGTCACGTCCCTAAGATCCCCGAGGTGTTCCTGAAATCCTTCAGTGAAGAAGAGGATAGGACATGAGAGAGGATATTGCGATTTCAAGAAGAGTGGTTCTCCACTTCCCACCTTCCCTGGCGGATAAGCCGATAATGTGTCGGCTGGCGAAGGATTTTGATCTGGAATTCAACATTCTGAAGGCCTCGATAACACCTAAGGAGGAGGGGTTATTGGTGGTTGAGTTAAGTGGGGCGGCAGAAGATTACGAGAACGGGACAAGGTATCTCAGCGGGGTAGGCATAGTTATCCAACCCCTGAGTCAAGATGTAATTCGCAATGAGACGAGATGCACCCACTGCGGCGCATGTGTGGTGCTCTGCCCCCCGGGGGCTTTTGTAATTGACCCCGTAACCAGGAGGGTCGAGTTTGACGATAGTAAGTGTATAGCCTGTGGCGTCTGTGTTCCAGCCTGCCCTCCCAGGGCAATGGAAATATGCTTCTGATGTATCAGCCGAAGACGTACCGCCATTGGGTCAGGGACACTGGGCTTGTTTCCTTCAACGTAAATGTCAAAGAAACCGATTTGTACATCCGGGCCTGGCGGAATCTGAGAAGAAGAACGCTGAAGACAGTCTTGAAATGTCGTGCCTCTATCGAGGGATACATCGGGCGGTATCCCTCATTTCTTACCACCCTTGAGCCGTTCCCTGTCCAGGAAGATGCTCCCCGGATCATAAGGGAAATGTCACGGGCTGCCGGGGCGGTTTCTGTTGGTCCTATGGCTGCGGTGGCCGGTGCCATTGCCGAATGTGTGGGGAAGGAGCTGCTTTCTTTCTCCCCTGAGGTTATTGTTGAGAATGGAGGGGACATATTCCTGAAGGTCACCGAGAAGCGATCGGTTGGCATCTATGCGGGGGAATCTCCTCTCAGTGGGAAGGTTGCTCTGGAGATAGAGCCGGAGGAGACACCACTGGGAATTTGCACCTCGTCGGGAACCGTTGGGCATTCCCTGAGCTTCGGAAGGGTTGATGCGGTCGTTGCGCTGGCGCCCTCCACTTCCCTTGCAGATGCGGCTGCCACTGCGATCGGGAATCTCGTCAGAGAGGCAACTGACATCGCCAAGGGAATCGAGTTTGCTCAAAGGGTCGATGGATTGAGGGGAGTGGTCATCATCAAGTATGATAAAATGGGGGTGTGGGGCGCGGTCAGGATCGCCCCGGCCCAGGAGGAATATGTTTGCGGTGATTCTCTGCACTAGCCCCCGCCAGGAGGCTGGAAGGATAGCAAGGGCCTTAGTGGAGGAAAAGCTGGTTGCCTGCGTGAATGTGGGCGAGGTTAATTCTTACTTCAGGTGGGAAGGTGAGGTGCAAGAGGAAGGGGAAGCTCTCTTGATAATGAAGACGAGGACCGGCAAGGTGAAGGAGATCGTAGGGCGTATTCGGGATCTACACAGCTATGAGGTGCCGGAGATAATCGCGCTCCCCATTATCGATGGCCACGAAGGGTACCTGGATTGGGTGAGGGAATCGGTTGAGTAAGGTACGATGGAGTTTTCGGGGTACAATCTAAGAATAGGTATCATTGGCGGTGGCCAACTGGGTAAGATGATGACCCAGGAAGCCAAGAAGATGGGGTTCTATGTTACCATACTGGACCCCACGCCAAATTCACCGGCGAGTCAACTGGCTGATGAGCAACTCGTCGGAGGTTTTCACGACCGAAATAAGATAAAAGAGCTCGTCACCAGGAGCGACGTAACCACCTACGACATCGAAGACATTGACGTAGGTGCCCTGAAAGAGCTCGTCGAGGCGGGACATCTTATCCACCCTTCCCCACAGATTTTGGAGATCATCCAGGACAAGTGGAAGCAAAAAGAGGTATTGGCCCGCAGCGGCATCCCCATCGCGAGGTACAGGAAGGTCGAGGGGAGTGCCCTCGCTGCTGCTATTGAGGAATTCGGGTTTCCGGTGGTGCAGAAGGCCTGCCGGGGAGGCTACGACGGGAGAGGGGTATTCGTGATTCGTACAAGAGACGATATCGGAAGGGCACTCAAGGCAGAGTCCTTCCTTGAGGAATTTGTGGAGATCGAAAAGGAACTGGCGGTAATGGTGGCCAGGAGTGCCGCCGGAGAGATCAAATGCCATCCCGTAGTGGAGATGGTCTTCGATGAGGCGGCCAACATCTGCGATATGGTTGTCGCTCCCGTCCTGGTGGAGCAAAAAATCCAGGATGAGTCAAGGCAAATAGCCGTCGCCGTGGTGGAGTCACTTGGTGGGGCAGGGATATTTGGGATAGAGATGTTTTTGGACGAGGCGGGAAACGTTCTGGTGAACGAGATCGCCCCCCGGCCTCATAATTCGGGGCACTATACCATAGAGGCCTGCGTGACCTCTCAATTCGAGCAGCACATCCGGGCCATTATGGGGCTCCCGCTGGGCTCGACCGAACTGCTCACTCCGGCGGTGATGATCAACATCCTGGGTGGGGAAGGGTATGAGGGGCCGGCAATGTTCCGGGGGATTCGTGAGACTTTGCAGATACCCGGAGCAGCTTTACACCTGTACGGAAAGAGGATTACCAGGCCATTTCGCAAGATGGGGCATGTGACAGTAGTGGATAAGGAGGTAGAGAACGCTTTGGAGAAAGCCCAGAGGATAAAGACACTTCTGCGAGTGGTTTCAGAGGAGGCATAGATGGAAGCAAGAGTGGGAATTATCATGGGGAGCGAGTCCGATCTCCCGGTGATGGAAGAGGCGGCGAAACTGCTGGAGGAGTTCGGGATCAGCCACGAAGTTACCGTTGTCTCCGCCCACCGGACGCCGGAGAGGATGTTTCAATATGCTCGCCAAGCGGCGGGAAAGGGGATTGAGGTGATAATCGCCGCAGCCGGCGGAGCCGCTCATCTTCCCGGCATGGTGGCCTCCATAAGTCCGCTTCCGGTGATCGGCGTGCCGATCGAGACTACCCCCTTGAAAGGGGTTGACTCCCTCTATTCCATCGTCCAGATGCCGGCGGGGGTCCCGGTGGCCACCGTGGGGATAAACAACGCTCGGAACGCCGCAATCCTGGCGGCGCAGATTCTGGGGGTGAAGTATCCGGAGATCAGGGAGAAGGTCAAGGAATACAAGGGAAAATTGCAGGAAAAGGTCGAGGAGATGGTGCGCAGGGTTGAGCTGCGGCGAACACTTACGTTGGGAGATAAGTGAGGGGAGCATGAACGAGAATCCGAGATTGGGTAGTATCCCGGTCAACAAAGCCGTAGAGGAGTTTCTGGGGAGTCCTTCCGCCTCGGGTGAGATGAGGGCGGACCTGGTGCGTTTTAGTATGAAGTGCGGGAGTCGCCCCCTCTTTACCTTAGCCACCGAGGAGGTGAGGGACTTTGTGAAGGGGGCAAAGAAGGCCGCCGATCGTAAGAAGCGCCTCGAGGCGCTGGATGGATTCTTCAATTTTTCCAAAGAGAGGGGATGGCTCATCGTGAGTCCTATCGTCGATCTTGTCAAAACGAAGGAAAAGAAGAGGCCGCGGGCAAAATCCGTATCTTTCTCCTCGCGTCCTATCTGGCTTTCCGCCGAAGGTCGCCGGAAACTTGAAATTGAAATGGACGGACTCTTCGAGGAGAGAGAGAAAGCCATTGCAGAGGTAAAGAGAACCAGGGAGGACGGGGATCTCCGGGAGAACGCCCCATACCACGCTGCCAGGGAAAGGCTCGCCTGGCTGGAATCCCGGGAGAGGGAAATCAGAGCCATTCTTGCCCATGCCCGTGTTTCGGATTAACCTAAACTACTGTCATGGCCAGAATCTTAGACGGGTATCAAACGGAGGCGATGAGGGAAGCGGCTTCCATTATTCAAAATGGAGGGGTGGTGGCTTTCCCGACGGAGACCGTCCACGGGCTGGGGGCAGATGCCTTCAACCCTGAGGCCGTCGCCCGCATCTTCGAGCTGAAGAACAGGCCCCGTTTTGATCCCCTCATCGTGCATGTCGCTGAGCTTTCCGATGTGGAGAAGATTTGGCTTAAGGCGGACGATCGGGCAAAGAAGCTGATGGAGCGATTTTGGCCGGGGCCTTTGACCATCGTGCTTCCGAAGAGGCCGGAGGTGCCGCATGTTGTGACCGCGGGACTTCCCACGGTGGCGGTGCGTCTACCCTCTCATCCGGTAGCCTTAAGCCTTATTCGCGAAGCCCGGACGCCCATCGCCGCCCCCAGCGCCAATCCCTTCGGTTATCTCAGCCCGACCACGGCGGAACACGTTCGGGAGCAGCTCGGCGATGGAATCGAGATCATACTCGACGGAGGGAGCTGCCCTGTGGGAGTAGAATCCACTATCATCGCCCTCTACCAAGAGGAACCTCTTCTTCTCCGCCCCGGCGGGACACCTCTTGAGGAGATAGAAAGGGTCATCGGGCGGGTGAAGATCGCCCCTCCCGACCCCGGGCGTCCGCGCTCTCCGGGACAACTGCCGCATCACTATTCCCCCAGAACCCCTCTCAAGATGCTAACCGAGGGGGACATTGATGGCCGGCAGGGAGTGAGGATTGGTCTTCTGGCATTCCAACGCCCCCGGGAGGGGAACTTTGCTGCAGTTGAAGTTCTCTCCCCCTCGGGGGATCTCCGGGCGGCGGCGGCGAACCTGTTTGCGGCGCTTCACCGGCTTGATTCCGCCGGACTTGATTTTATCCTCGCTGAACCAGTGCCTGAGGAAGGTCTTGGCCGGGCGATCATGGATCGGTTGCGCCGGGGGAGTAGTTAAATAGGTGGATAGACTGAAGACTGAAGGCTGACAGCAAGCTTCAGCCTTCGGACTTCAACCTTCAGCCTAGCTTAAGGAGGCAGAATGTATAAAGTCGAGTTGATAACCATTGCAGAAAGGGACTCCATAGTCAGCCAATACGAAAGCCTGATTATCTGGCAGAGGAAAGCTAACATCAACGGAACGTGCCTAAAATTCTTCACCAACAATAAGCTGTTCAAAGAGATGTGGGAGGACAATTTCTGGTTTATGAGCGACGATGTTCGTCCCCACGGAAGGCTCTTCGCCCTGGAGGCAAGGGGAGAATTCAGAGTCTGTTATGAGCCGATATCAAAAACGGTGATTATCCTCGATTGCGATTACTATGGCTGGATAAAGTCGATCGCCCTTGCCCTGGCGGCCGATTTCTTCGAGGATTACCACTCGGCCCAGAGGAGGTTTTCCGTCCACGGGGCGGCCATAGACTTCGGTGGACTGGGACTGACCATCATCAGTCCATCGGGGACTGGGAAAACCACCCTTGCCCTCGGTCTGCTCCTCTTCGAAACGGGAAGCCGGCTGGTTTCCGAGGACTGGTTTTTCGTCCTCCCATCGAAGAGGTATTTCGTTGCCTGCGCCTCGGAGAAGGAGATTTACGTCAGGGGCGAAATAGGGGAGGTCTGGCCGCAGTACCGGGAGATGGTTAGGGAGGGCGTGTTCGACCCAAAGGGAAGGGCGATCACCGATCTGACGCGGGCGATCGGAGTGGGCCGGACGATTCAGCAGACAACGATTAGAAATGCCGTGCTGCTTAAGCGGGATTTTCAGGATAAGGAAACGCTGAGGGAGATTACCCTTCAGGAAGCAATGGCATTCATGAGATCTAACGATTTCTGCAATCCCCATCAACTGATCAGAACAGGAGCTAAATACCGAATAAGGACGGAATTCTTCGAGAGATACTTCGTAAGCATGGATCATATCTACGTCGTTAACACCATTCTCAAGCCGGAGGAGACTCTAAACGGGTTAAGGGGATTGATATCAAGCTGCTACGGAGGGCTATGTTAGATGAAGGCTGTACTGGTATTAGAAGATGGGACGGTGGTCGAGGGGAAGGGATTTGGAGCCGAGGGCAAAGCCAGGGGTGAGATCGTCTTTGCCACGGGGACGAGCGGCTACGTTGAATCCTTAACCGATCCCTCCTACGCCGGCCAGACCCTGACGTTCACCTATCCCTTGATAGGGAATTATGGGGTTACGGAGGAGGATTACGAGTCCGATGGAATAAAGGTGGAAGGGGTTGTGGTAAGGGAGGTCTGCGACCGGCCAAGCAACTGGAGATCCCAGAAGAGTCTGGGTGAGTTTGTGCTTGAATTCAAAATCCCGGGCATTTATGGAGTGGATACCAGATCTCTCACCAGGAAGATCAGGGTCTATGGCACGATGAAGAGCGTGCTCCAGACTTACGCCGATAAGGTAGACCTGGAGGCTTTGAAAAGGGAAGCCAGGGAACAAAAAAGCATCTCCGAATTGAATCTCGTGGAAAGAGTCAGCACCAATGAGGTTGAGAGAGTAGAATCCGGCAACGGAAATTATGAAGTAGTGCTGATAGATTGCGGTGCCAAGAGGAGCATTGTTGACAATCTATTGAAGTGGGGAGCAAACGTCACGCTTCTTCCCTTCAACACTTCGGCGGAGGACATTCTAAGCTACCATCCCGATGCGGTCTTGATTTCCAATGGCCCGGGCGATCCGGCGGTGGTAAAGGAGACCATCGCCGAAGCACGTAAGCTCATAGGCAAGACCGTGCTTTACGGCATCTGTCTTGGGCATCAGATCATCTCCCTTGCCCTGGGTGCCGGAACGTATAAGCTGAAGTTCGGGCATCGGGGTTTGAATCAGCCGGTGAAGGACCTGGAGACGGGAAGGGTATTTATCTCCACCCAGAACCACGGCTTTGCCGTTGCTGAGGAGGGGCTGGCGGAAACCGGACTTGAGGTGACCCACATCAACTTGAACGACCATACCATAGAGGGATTGAAGCACAGGGAGCTCCCGATCAGAACGGTTCAGTATCATCCCGAAGCTGGGCCCGGCCCGCACGACACCTATTTCTTCTTCGATTCGTTGATAAACGACATGGAGGGCGGGAATGCCAAGAAGGACTGACATAGAAAGGATTCTGCTCATCGGCTCCGGCCCGATCATCATCGGGCAGGCCTGCGAGTTCGATTACTCCGGGAGCCAGGCTTGCAAGGCGTTGCGGGAGGAGGGCTATGAAGTCGTTCTGGTCAATTCGAACCCGGCAACGATCATGACCGACCCTGGAATGGCGGTGGCAACTTACGTCGAACCATTAACCCCGGAGGTCATCGAGAAAATAATAGAGAAGGAAAGGCCGGACGCTCTCCTCCCCACCCTCGGGGGTCAAGTCGGCCTGAATATCGCCGCGGAGCTTTCGGAGCGAGGAATCCTCAAGAAATATAACGTGGAGCTTATCGGGGCTAAGTTCGAGGCGATCAAGAAGGCTGAAGATAGGATTCTGTTCAAAGAGGCGGTGGAGAGGATAGGACTGCGGATGCCCCGGAGCAAAGAGGCTTACTCGGTGGAAGAAGCGGTGAAGATAGCCGGTGAGATCGGTTATCCCATAGTTGTCAGGCCGGCCTACACCCTGGGGGGAACAGGCGGAGGAATATCCTTCAACCGGGAGGAGCTGGAGGTGATATCCGCCAGGGGCATAGAGTCCAGCCGCATCGGGCAGGTTCTTATCGAGGAGTCGGTGCTGGGTTGGAAGGAGTATGAGCTTGAGGTGATGAGGGATCTGGCCGACAATGTGGTTATCGTCTGCTCGATAGAGAATCTGGATCCCATGGGGATCCACACCGGCGACAGCATCACCTGCGCCCCGGCTCAGACGTTGACCGATAGGGAATATCAGGAGATGCGTGATGCCTCCATAAAGATCATGCGAGAGGTGGGGGTTGAAACCGGGGGCTCGAATATTCAGTTTGCCGTAAATCCCCGAAACGGAGAATTGGTGGTCATCGAAATGAACCCCCGGGTGAGCCGGAGCTCTGCCCTGGCATCAAAGGCCACCGGATTTCCCATCGCCAAGATCGCCGCTAAACTCGCCGTCGGGCTCACGCTGGATGAGATACCGAATGATATAACGAGGGAAACACCCGCCTCCTTCGAGCCCACCATAGATTACGTAGTGGTCAAAATGCCCCGATGGCCCTTCGATAAGTTTGCCGAGGCGGATAAGTCTCTCACCACGCAGATGAAATCCATCGGGGAAGCGATGGCGGTGGGAAGGACATTTGAGGAAGCCTTGCAGAAGGCGGTGAGGTCGTTGGAGACCGGTAAGTTCGATCTGACGACTCGAGAGTCGAGGGGAGGGGGACTCCAGACTGAGGAGGAATTGCGCCACAGGCTCAGATTCCCCGTTGCCGAGAAAATCTTCCTTACCGCAGAGGCCTTCAGAATGGGCATGGACGTTGCCGAAGTGGCGGAACTCACCATGATCGACCCCTGGTTTCTGGAGAAGATCAGGAACATCGTCCTCCTTGAAACGGAGATCGAGAGATATGATCTCAATCTCATCCCCCGGGATCTGCTCCTGGAGGCAAAGAGGAATGGTTTCTCCGATAGACAACTCGCTCATCTGCTCAAGACCGACGAGCTGGAACTCCGGGGAAAGAGAAAGGAGATGGGGATAGTTCCGACATATAAGCTGGTGGATACCTGTGCCGCCGAGTTTGAGGCCCGGACTCCTTACTACTACTCTTGTTACGAAGATGAGGACGAAGTCGGTGTCACGCAAAGAAAGAAAACGCTCATAATCGGCAGTGGGCCGAACAGGATAGGGCAGGGTATTGAGTTCGACTATTGTTGCGTTCAGGCGGTTTATGCTCTCAGGGAAGAGGGACACGAGAGCATAATGGTGAACTGCAATCCGGAGACGGTCAGCACCGACTACGATACGTCGGATAGGCTGTATTTCGAGCCCTTAACCTTTGAGGATGTCTTGAACATCATCGAAAAAGAGAAGCCTGATGGGGTGATAGTTCAATTTGGCGGTCAGACTCCTTTGAATCTGGCTATTCCCCTGGAGAAAGCAGGAGCGAAAATAATAGGGACCTCCCCGAATTCCATCGATGTGGCGGAGGATAGAAAAAGATTCGGAGAACTCCTCAGAAGACTGGCCATACCTCAGGCCGAGAACGGCACCGCTCTATCCCTTGAGGAGGCGGTGAAGATAGCCGCAGAGATTGGTTACCCCGTCTTAGTCAGACCCTCCTATGTGCTTGGCGGGAGGGCAATGGAGATAGTGTACGACGAAGAAACTCTGGTGAGATACATGAGGGAAGCAATAGAGGTATCTCCGGAAAAGCCGGTGCTGGTGGATAAATTTCTGGAAGAGGCCACCGAGGTTGAGGTGGATGCCGTCTTCGATGGGGAAGACCTGGTCGTCGGAGGGATAATGGAGCACATTGAAGAGGCGGGAATCCATTCCGGGGACAGCGCCTGTGCCTTGCCCCCTCAGAATCTGGCTCCGGAAACGCTGGAGGTCATAAGGGACTATACCGACAGGATCGCTCGGGAGCTTGAGGTCAAAGGGTTGATGAACATCCAGCTGGCGGTGAAGGACGAGAGGGTGTATGTCCTGGAGGTGAATCCAAGGGCATCCCGGACTGTGCCTTACATAAGCAAAGCAAGCGGAGTTCCTCTGGCGAAGATAGCCGCCAAGGTGATGCTGGGCAAGACTCTGAAGGAGCTGGGGGTGAGTGAGGTAAGATTCGACCATGTGGCGGTAAAGGAAGCCGTTTTCCCCTTTTCCAAGTTCCCCGAAGTGGATCCGATCCTCAGTCCGGAGATGAAGTCAACCGGTGAGGTGATGGGAATCGACGCCGACTTCGGCGTAGCTTTCTACAAGGCTCAGCTCGGTGCCGGGATGAATCTACCCACAAAGGGCACCGTTTTGATCACGGTCGCCGATAAGGATAAACCGCGAATAGTTCCGGTGGCCAGAAGGTTCAAGGAGCTGGGCTTTGAGATCCTGGCCACCTCGGGAACTCATGCCTGTCTTTCGGACCACGGAGTCGAAAGTAAGAAGGTGCTCAAGATTCACGAGGGGAGGCCGCACATCGTGGATTACGTGAAGAACAAAATGGTAGACATAATCGTAAACACCCCGGTGGGCAAAAAGGCAAGATACGACGATAGCTACATCAGAAAATCGGCCGTGCGATACAACGTTCCCTATTTTACTACCGTCTCCGAGGCAGGGGCGGTAGCGGTGGGTATAGAAGCAAAGGATCAGAAGGTGTTCTTCGAGCCTATACAGGCATATCATGCCAGGGGAGGAAAATGCGCAGTGATACATTGAAAAAGGGGTTGGAGCGGGCGCCGCACCGGTCGTTACTCAAGGCTTGTGGGGTGATGGATGAAGACATGGACAAGCCCTTCGTTGCGGTGGTAAATTCATGGACTGATATTGTGCCCGGCCATATCCACCTTCGGGGATTAGCCGATGCCGCAAAAGAGGGCATCAGGGAGGCTGGTGGACTGCCTTTTGAGTTTAACACCATCGCCGTATGCGATGGGCTGGCCATGGGGCATGATGGGATGCGGTATTCCTTGCCGTCGCGGGATGTCATCGCCAATTCCATTGAAATAATGGTCAAGGCGCACGCCCTCGACGGGATGGTGCTCATTCCCGCCTGTGACGAGATCGTCCCCGGGCACCTGATGGCAGCAGGCCGGTTAGACATCCCCACCATCGTGGTGACCGGCGGGCCGATGCTGCCGGGAGAATTCAAGGGGAAGGAAGTTGACATAATCGATGTCTTTGAGGCGGTGGGCAGGGTCAGTGATGGCAAGATGGGGATGGATGATTTAAAGGAGTTAGAGGGCTGTGCCTGCCCAGGTGCCGGGACCTGCGCCGGGATGTTCAGTGCCAATACCCTGGCCTGTGGGGTGGAGGCCCTCGGGCTGTCGCTGCCCGGCTGTGGCTGTGCCCACGCTGTAGATGCCAGAAAGATAAGGATTGCCCGGCAAAGCGGGAAGGAGATAGTGAGCCTGATAAGGCGTAATGTCACCGCCAGAGAGATAATGACCTACAAGGCCTTTCTGAACTGGATCCGGGTATCCCTGGCGGTAGCCGGGTCAACCAACGATGTGCTGGAAATACTGGCGATTGCCCGGGAAACGGACGTAGAGATGTCGATAGACATATTTGACCAGTTGAGTAGAACCACTCCACATATCTGCAATATGCGCCCGGGCGGCTCTTATACCCTGTGGGACCTGGATAGGGCTGGGGGTGTTCCGGCGATAATGAAACGGATTGAGCCGCTGCTAACCCTGGATTGCCTTACGGTTACCAGCAGGAGTGTGGGGGAAAACATCGCGCCGGCGAAAATTGCCAACGAGGAGGTGATCCGACCCCTTGATGACCCAGTTCATGGCACCGGTGGATTAGCCGTACTCTACGGAAGCCTGGCCCCTAAAGGGGCGGTGGTGAAACAGACGGCGGTGGTCGAGAGCATGCAAAGAACCAGAGGCCCGGCTCGAGTCTTTGACTCCGAGGAGGAGGCTTTCGAGGCGATAACCGGCGGGAAGATACATAGAGGCGATGTGGTGGTCATCCGCTACGAGGGGCCAAAAGGAGGGCCGGGGATGCGGGAGATGCTCGGGCCCACCTCGGCTATCAGTGGCAGGGGGCTGGCCGACTCGGTGGCATTGATCACCGACGGCAGGTTCTCCGGAGGGACCCGTGGGCCCTGTATCGGACACATAGCACCGGAGGCGGCCGAGGGCGGACCGATCGCCCTTATTGCCGAGGGCGACTATATCTCGATAGATATCCCCAGCCGCCGGATAGACCTGGAGATCGACAAGGCCGAATTTGAGGGGAGAATGAGAGAATGGAGGCCTAAAGAAAAGGAAGTCAAGGGCTACCTCAAGGAGTATGGGCAGGGTTGCTTGAGCGCTGAGCGCGGTGCCAGCATGGAGTAGACATGGGGACTCACGGATTAAGGTGAGCATTCGTGGCCTTGATGTGAACGCGATTTAGTGGTAGACTTAATAATCCCAAACATAGGGGCTTGCTGATGCTTGTCTATCAGCAGGATTGAGGGTCGGTGAGGTCGTTCGACTGCGTGTAGAGAACATTGACGGGGAAGGACGTCTGATCCACGTTCAGGAGCTGTTAGGTCACGCCAGTTCAAAAACGACGGAGATCTACACTCACGTAAGTCAACGCGACCTGGGCCGAATTCGGAGCCCATTGGATACGCTGAGCTTGACGCATGGGGAATCAGAAGGGGAATAAGCTGCGGAGTCACTACGCCAAGAGTCGAGGATAAACGAAGGACTTCGCAT
>JALPYG010000027.1 GCA_023271215.1 Dehalococcoidia bacterium | reverse complement strand
GGGCAATATTCTATCTATCTTATCTCAATCTCAATCTCAAGTATTGCGGGGTTAAGCCACGTAGAATGACGCTCTATGTAGGGTTTATGTCTTACGAAGTGCTAGACGACAAATCTCAGTCTGAGTTTATCGTCAAAGCATTTGGGGAAAAGGGCGAGAACATGAAGGGGGAGTTAGTCCGTGCGAATAAGGCTCTGGGATCGAAACAAGCTGAAATAGTGGATGCATTCTCCTGGGGAGAAACCCATGCCGATTGAGGCTCCCATAGACGGCTGATAGTGATCTCTCTTGAGGGGGTCGTTTCCACTTTGAAATCTCCACTCTTTAGGCCTCAGTTGGCTTGTAGTTTTATTGACAGTTATAGTAATCTATGATAAGCTATAATTGTGCCAACCAAAGGAGTAAGGACATAGAAAACGAGCTTCTAACCATTGAGGATGTGGCCAAGAGCCTCAAAGTCAGCGAAGGCCATGTCTATAGGCTTATGAGGCAAGGAGAGCTACCTGCTATCAAGCGAGGGAGGCGGTTTACCCGTATTCGCAGGAGCGATCTTATGGCTTTTCTAGACAGATACACGACTAAGAGGGAGTCGCAAAGATGAAAGCAGCACTATACGCAAGGGTTAGCACAGAAGACCAAGAAAGGGAAGGTACATCACTTCAGAGCCAAGAAAAGGCTTGCCTAAAGAAGGCGAGTGAACTGGGCTATGAAGTTCCTGATGGTTATCTTCTCAAAGAAGTGTATTCAGGTTTAACCCTTGACCGTCCAAGGCTAACTCAGCTCAGGCAGTGGGTCAGAAACAAGGAAATAGACGCTGTTGTACTTTATTCGACTGATAGGCTATCCCGTGACCCTGTTCATTTGCTGCTACTGGTTGAGGAACTTGACAAGGCCAAAGTTGCTTTGATCTTTGTGACTGAGCCGATGGATAACTCAATGGAAGGTCAGTTGCTGAGCTTTGTAAGGGGCTGGGCATCGAAGCTAGAGGCAATAAAGATAAAAGAGCGAACCGTAAGAGGCAGAAGAGAAAGAGCTCTATCAGGCAAGCTGCCAGCCGGCAGTCACGCTCGACTTTACGGTTACACCTATATCAGAGGCAATGGCATCGGCGAAGGTATTCGATATGTAAACGAAGAGGAAGCAAAATGGGTTAGGGAGATGTATCGCTGGCTGATAGAGGAAAGGCTTTCCACAGATGCTATCACCTATCGTCTTAGAGACCTCAGCGTTCCAACGCCCTCCGGTAAGGGATATTGGATAAGGAGCACTGTGCTGAAGATACTTAGGAACCCGGCTTACTGTGGCAAAACTTATGCCTTTACTTGCACTTATGGAGAACCTACTCATAGGCTAAAGCCGAATGTCAAACGCAAGAATACCGGGATCATTTGGAGACCAAAAGAGGAATGGATCGAGATTCCCGGCGCCACCCCATCAATCATCTCAGAAGACATATTCAATGCTGCTCAGGAGCGTCTTGAAGAAAACCGTAAAATGGCAACGCGCAATAGCAAGAATGAGTATCTACTTCACGGGCACATCTACTGTGCAAGATGTGGGAGAGCTTTTTGGGGAGCCCCAGGGATTAAACCAAGGAATGGTAAACAGTACCGTTATCCTTTCTATCATTGCTCTGGCAAATCAAAAAAGGTGACTCCTGTCAGATGTGACAATCGGCAGCATAATGCTGAACGATTGGAAAGGCTGGTATGGACAGAAATAGAAAAGGTATTATCACAGCCGGAGATGGTATTTCAGGAACTGGAAAGAAGAAGAGTGGAACAAAAGACAAACCCTTGGGAAAGAGATCTAGAGAGAATAACGATCCAGCTAGAGAACAGACAAAAGCAGAAGAGAAGGGTATGGAAAGCATTTGAAATAACCGGGGATGAGGAGACTTTCAGGAAAGACATAACCTTGCTTCAGGAAGAGGTTCAAGCGTTGGAAAAGGAGAAGGTGGAGTTGAAGAACCGCATAGAAGGTAATGAGCAATTCGAGTTTGATATTGATAATCTAAAGAAGGCTTGCGAGCTAGTAGTCAGTAATTTGAAGGGACTCGGCTTTGAGGAAAAGCGTTTAACTTTACAAGCTCTCCAAATACGGGTGTTGGTAGACGGTGATTGCATCACCATACAAGGCGCAGTCCCTCTGCAAGTAGGGCAGGTTGTGAATGCTGAATCAGGATTGAATCTCCCTGCCCGACATCGAGGACGAATATCTGAAGTCGGTCGTCCGGGACCGTCAGGGCCGCTATCCAGATCAGGGTTGCCACCACGGCGAGCGGAGGAATAATCCACCTCAGGGGAATATTCCTGACGAGCTCAGGCATTGCACTCGATGCCACTTTGGAAATGTTCCCAATCAAGCGCTTCCAGTTCCCGGGGAGCCAAACGGTTGCCATCAGAATACCATAATAGACAGCAACCCCGGGGGCTCCTATTTCGATATCTACCGCAGCAAAGGGGATGGCCGCAAAGAGCTCAACCACCTCGACCACATACGTGGCAAAGAGCCACGAGACCCAGCCTAAAATGCCGGCCACAGCGGGCGCGAAAATTCCCACCATTCCCACCAGTGCCGAGGTTAGGATGATGACCGGTATCGCCGGCAGGGTCAAGAAGGTGGCCGGGAGACCCACCAGAGAAATGAGCCCGAAGTAGTACGCGATCAGGGGCAGGGTAGCGAAGATAGCGCCCAGACTAACCGCGCAACTCCCGATCACAAAACCGGCGATGGACGAGACCTCTCCCTCTTGATTGCCGAAGACCTTCTTGCCCCAATCCTGGAATATGGGCGTCAGGAAGACCAGTCCTCCCATAGCAGCAAAGCTGAGCTGAAACCCGATATCGCTCAGGAGCAACGGATTGAAGGCCAGCATTACAGCAGCGGCAAAGGTAAGGGCAGTAAAGGCGCTGCGCGGCCGGCCAATCCAGTCGGCATAGAGCCACAGACTCCCCATGGTAGCCGCCCGAATCGCCGAAGGGCGCATTCCGCTTAACATAGCGTAGAGCCAGATCATAGCTAGGACAAGCAGGAGGTATGTCGGACGTTGTCTGCCGAATGCCCAGACACCTGCACTCAAGGCGATCCCGGCAACGATGCTCATATGCACCCCGGAGATCGCCAGCAGATGCGCCGTCCCCGTTCTGGAGAAGTGCCGCCTTATCTCGGGGGAAAGGGACCCGCGCTGCCCCAGCAGCATCGCCCTGGCGAGTGAGCACTGTGGCTCGGGCAGTGCTTTCCGCAAGGCCTGAGACATGCTGCCCCGCAAGCGATAGATCAGTTCCATCGGCTTGGATCCCTGTCCGGCAGCAACAAGAGTGATCTCGCGGGGACGGGATATGATGGAATGAATCCCTTGCCGGGCAAGGTATTCACGGAAATCGAATTCCCCTTCTTCATCCGGGGGTCTTGGAGATTCCAGGTTGCCCTTCACCTGCAGCAGGTCGCCGTAGCGGTAAAAGGGAAAATCCCGTGAGGTTTCCCAGCCAGGGAACCGGGGAGCGTTGAGCCGGGCCGTGCCCGAGACGCTCTCCCACTCCCCGTCCAACTTTATTTCCCTGACCTCAAGTCGAAGGATGGTGGCAAAATCCCTGACATCGGGATCAGCAACGACAACCCCTCGTAGCTCGTGTAATCCGCGGTACGACTCAAGCTCATCTCCGATGGGAACCGACTGGGAACGAAGGATGGCACCGACAAGAAGGATGAGGCAGAATCCGCCCCAGAGGAGGGTTTTCTTGCGATGCGATAGGATAATGAGGAAGAGGGAGACCCCAGACAGAATTAAGACGATGCTCCAGGGAAAGGCAAATCTTAACCCCAGGTAGATGCCCAGAACCCAGGCCAGACTGAGGTAAACAAGCCTCATCAGTGCACCGTGATCTTATCCCTTAACCTCTCAAAGGTTGACTCGCGAATGCCTCGCACCTTCTTCAACTCATCAATGGACTCGAAAGGCCCATGCTCGGTGCGATACTCGATAATCCTCTCTGACAGAACCTCACCAATTCCGGGAAGGGCTCTGAGGAGCCAGGCATCGGCGGTGTTGATGTTAATCCTCTGTGGTGCCTCTCCGATCTTACGAACATGAATGTGCGCTCCGTCTCGCAGCCTTCGGGCCAGGTTGATCGCATCGCCGTCAGCATTAGAAGTAAACCCTCCGGCAGCCTCGACGGCCTCGGAGACCCGCGCACCCTTGTTCAAGACGTAAATGCCAGGATTTTGCACTTCTCCGCTAACATAAACCTCGATCTCGGGCGAAGGTGGGGGGAGCATGATCTCTATGGGGTAGGTTGGGGCGGAGGTCTGCCTTATGAAGAATACCACTCCGCCGGCGAGGATGGCTACCAGCAGCACCAGAATAATCGCTGTGCCGAGCTTCTTCATCTCTCAACCATCCCTGGCCCATCAGGCACCAGATACTCTAAGAAAAGGTTGCCTCTGGCCTCCATGGCACCTTCCCCCACCTCGAATTACTCAAAGCCCTCTCTCAGCATCAACGCCTCGACCTCGCCCAAGATCTCAACTAACCCCATTTCCTTTGAGGGCTCCACCCCCATTCTTGCCCTCGATCTTTTCCATCCTTCACAAGAGTCCTCACCACTCAAAGAAATCCTGGGCATCCCCAAGTTTGCCGTGCTCGAACCTGTCGGCAGATTCCTCCCTTGAAAATAACCCTGCAATTTTCATGCGACGTGGTGCGCCGCGGCGCATGGGCGATTCCTCCTAAGTCATTTTATGTTCGCTCTCAAAATCCTCGATTTCAGTTTTCAAGAGATTCCATTTCGATTCCAGCAGTCTAGTCTCCCTTCTTAAACAAGTTCGGATTGCAGGTGTATATGTCTACAACCTCAGAATCATTTTCTTCAACTCTTTCATTCAACCATCTTTCAACCTCGGCCGACTCTGTCTTCACGCAACCTATTAGATCCTCCAGTGGATCTATTTTCGGCCTTACCAGTAAGCCGAACTCTTCTATCTGCACCGTGAATCTTGTACCTGGCTTAAGTCTCCTGACAAACTCTTTCGGAAGTCGTATACATCCATTTATCATTGGAATCTCTTCAACTTTGCTCATTAGCCCCCCCTTACTTACATTTCAGTCATCACGGGACGCAAAGCATCCTCTGCCCTACATTCTTAATGCCATAGGAGCAGTAATCGCTGACCATCAGCAGGTTTGTACTTTACTAAGAGCATACCACAAACTTGCCTGTTTTTACAGGCCCCAAATCCTCCAATCGTTGGGGAGGGGCTTGATACCTTCACGTATCCCATGCTGGTGGCGCAGTGCCGCTGGTATGACGGTGTCAATTACCACGAATATTGAGGTGGGTCAATATCTGTGGTGAGAGGTGGATCAAATATGGTGGTAATTGACAAAAAAAATGGGACATCTCCAAATCTTGTTTCATTTTTGCAGTAGCCGCTTCGTAGTGAACTCGCATCGTTTCAGTAATCTCGACTCCAACATGCTCCTTGAGCCAAAGGTTATAATCCAGGGCATTTGTCGGCTTTTCGCTAGTCTTGAGAGTACAGGTTTGGTTCCCCTTCATATCCAACAGTTTACCATTAGAACTACAGCGATGTCAAATTCTCTGGGTGGCGTTTGTTTCGAGAGGGAGCGATTACAGACCAGCCTACGAGAGATTAGCTACGAAATGGTCATGCCAGAAAGAAAAGGTTGTCGCCTAATGGGACAAGCACGCTTAAACGAAGTCGACTGCTTACACATTCGCATGTGCACAACCCTATGAGGTTACCAGCCTGGATCTCCTTCTCTTTCCCACCTGAGTGCGCCTTCTCTGGTTGTGCGTCGTCCTATCTGCCTGATGTGACCTGTCGGCCAAGATCGTTTATGTTCAATCTGTCGTCGACCTAGGTCACAGGTTATACCCCGGCGCACAGTTTTGTGGCCTACTTTGAAGTGATATTTATAGGTATTTCTTCGCATGCTCGTCCTTGGCTTCCTCCATTCAAATTATACAGGGCGAAAATATCATTTGTCAATTAGCGAATTAGCCGAGGTTGCATTCAAAACTTGGTTATTTTTCAATGCTCTGAAGGAGTACCATATCACACCTCCCCCCCTGTCAAGTGGCTACCCAATCCTCTCTCAGATACTTGTCATCCAGAACCGAAAATGCTTTTGCGCCAATTCATGAACCATCCCTGGCCCATCACGACCATTGCTTGCTTAGAAAGTATATCATCTGACGGCCGGCATTATCAACCATCCGACAGGCATCTGACCTGCTACTACTTAGCACCTTCCCTCAATCGAGCAACGGCGCCAGCCAGGGCTTTGTGCTCCGACCTCTCAAGCTGAGGATCGGACTCAAAAAGCCGTATAGCCTCGGAGCGAGCCATCTCCAGAAGTCCCACATCGGAAAGCTGCGCCATCTTCAGGTCGGGCAGGCCGCTTTGTCGAGTACCGAAAAATTCACCGGGACCCCGCAGCCTCAGGTCTTCCTCCGCCAGACGAAACCCATTATGGATCTCTTCCATCAGCTTCAGTCGTTTCGCTCCTTCCACCGACGGGTTCTCCGATAGCAGCAGACAGTAGCTCTGATAGCTGCTTCGCCAAACCCTACCCCGAAACTGGTGCAACTGCGCTAACCCGAATCGCTCCGCGCCTTCCACCAGCATCACAGTGGCATTGGGAACATCGATACCTACCTCGACCACCGACGTCGAGACCAGTACGTCTATCTCTCCGGCTCGAAAACGCTGCATTACCTCTTCCTTTTGCGAAGTAGACATACGTCCGTGCAACAGCCCTAACCTCAGATCAGGGAATATTTCTTGCGACAGCCGCTCATATTCGGCTGTCGCTGCCCGTGCCTCGATGTTTTCCGATTCCTCGATCAGTGGACAGATGATGAATGCCTGGCATGCTCGAGCGATCTGCTTGCGTACAAACTCGTAGCCGTCCTGTCTCCGCTGGGGGCTGAGCCATCTGGTCTTGATCTCCCGTCTCCCCGGCGGGAGCTCGTCTATCAGCGATATATCGAGGTCGCCGTAGAGGGTTAGCGCCAGGGTGCGGGGAATCGGGGTGGCGCTCATCACCAGCATGTGAGGGCTGGTGCCCTTCTGACGCAACTCGACGCGCTGCATAACGCCGAAGCGATGCTGTTCATCCACCACCACCAGTCCCAACCGGTGAAACTCCACCTTCTTCTGTATCAGGGCATGTGTTCCAATGAGGATGTCGATCTCTCCCGAGGCGATGCGCCGATGCAGCTCCCCTTTCGCCCTGCTCCCCCCGGTCAGCAGCCCGACGACGATCGGGCGAGGAAGGGGAGAGGGGAAACAGCAAACATCGCCGTCGCCGTCTTGGTCGCCCAGCAGGCGGCAGATATTCTGGAAATGCTGTTCGGCGAGGATTTCCGTTGGTGCCATCAATGCTGCCTGGCAGTAACTGGCTACGGCAAGCAGCATGGCGGTGGTGGCCACCACCGTCTTGCCGCTGCCAACCTCCCCCTGGAGCAACCGACTCATGGGCTTATCCTGAGCCAGGTCACCTCGGATCTCGTCCAGAACTCTCCTCTGAGCGGAGGTCAGATCAAAGGGCAGAGAGGCCAGGAATCTTGCCAGGCATTCCGGCTCCGGATTCAGGCTGATCCCTTGCCTTGCCTCCCGCCAGTCTCGCTTCCGGGATAGCACGCTAAGCTGGATAAGAAAGAGTTCGTCAAAGGCAAGGCGGTGTCTTGCCGCATCTTTAGAGAACTCATTATCGGGATAGTGAGCCTGTTGGATCGCCTCGGAGAGTCGCATGAGGCCGGCGCCGGTCCTTACTCCCTCGGGCAAGAAATCCTCAATATCTGGCAGATACAAATCCAGGGCGTCCTTGACCACCTGGCGCACCTGGCGGAGGTAGAGCCCCCGGGTGAGAGGATAAACCGGGATCAGCCGGCCGGTGTGAATCAGGTCACCCGATTCGAGGAATTCATATTCCGGCGACTGGAACACTTTTTGGTCTCTAAAGAGGTCCACCTTGCCGCTGAGGGCTATTCGAGTGCCGGTGGAGAGCCGTTTAGCCAGATAGGGCTGATTGAACCAGATGACCCTCACCGTGCCCGTCTCATCGCCCACGATGGCCTCGGTGCTGCGCATCCCCCGGCGTGACCTCTTCTCGGATGCTTGCCAAACCTCGGCCACGATAGTTTGATCTATCCCGGGCTCAAGGTCAGCGATGCGACTTCTTCGGCTGTAATCAATGTGATGTCGGGGGAAGAAATAGAGGAGGTCGCGGACGGTGATGACACCTAGTTTAGCGAACCTGGCGGCCATTCTCCGGTTGATCCCCTTCATTATGGTAATCGGTGAATCGAGGGAGAGTACCGGCTCTGGGGGCGGCGACGCCGTATCCTCATATCCCCGGGATCGCTCCAGCTTCAGGATTTTCCGTAATTGTTCGGTCGGCTTGTCCAAGTCAATTCTAACCCATCATTGCGGACATCAGTCCCATTTGCTAAGCGGCCGCAATTATGGTATGCTTATACAGGAATTCTACAGCAAGATAACCACTTAAGTCAAAGGAACAGCTATGAAATGTGAGATTTGCGGGAAGAACGTTCAGTTCGGGCATAATGTTAGCCATTCGAATCGTCGCACCAAGAGGCGATGGCTGCCTAACATTGTCAGAACCTCGCTGATAGTGAACGGCATCAAAAAACGGGTCAGAATGTGCACCAGGTGCCTGCGCACTCAACACAAGCTTGAAGCATAAACCCCGGAACCTTGAACCCCCGGGCCTGCGGCCGGGGGCAGGCCTGAGTAGTTACTGTCTAAAGGCAGCAACATGGCTGTAATCACTGAGAAGAGAGAGGCTTTAGACTATTTCCTCAAGCGCGTGCTCGATAGCGAGGTTAAGGATTATATCGCTAAGATCCTTCTCTTCGGGAGCGTGGCCTCCGGTAACGCAACCGCCAGTAGCGATATCGATGTCTTTGTCTTCACCTTAGGCGAAACGGAGAAGGTAAGGATGACCTGCGCTGATGCCTCATTCGAAGCGGTGCTCGAATATGGCGAGAGCGTTGAGCCGATGGTTTACCCGGCAAATGAGTTTCGGTATCCAACGTCTGATTTTGTCTCCAGCGCCGTCCAGCGCGGAAAAGAGGTTTATAGCATGAAGGAGGAAGAGATATCAAGAAAAGAAGCCCAAAATTATCTGGATTTGGCGGGAGACTACTTGAGCCAGGCTCGGAATTCCATAAGCAGGGACGACACGCGATTGGGGGTTGATGGAGCTTACAATGCCTGCGAGCTGGCTATCAAAGGCCTTCTACTCCTGAGACCAGGGGAGATACCGAAGACCCATGGCGGGATTGTTCAGAAATTCAGCGAGATCTATGTGAAAGAAGGGCCGCTTCCGGGGGAAATCGGCCGGGAAATAAGATTGGGGTTAGAGTTGAAGAATCGAGCGCGGTATGATTCTCTGGCTCGAATTATGAGCGATGATGCCAGGAAATTGGCTGGGCTGGCTTCGATTTTGATAAATACCCTGGATGGTGAGTTGAGGTCGAATTAAGGCAAGCCCCGGACAGGGTTCCGGGGCAAGCCTCCCCTAATCCTTTCGATTGCTTGAGAAACGCTCTCTTTATCGTTGAATACCGCCGCTCCGGCTACCAGCACCCGTGCCCCAGCCTGAACAACCTTAGGGGCTAACTCCGCGTTAATTCCCCCATCTACTTCCAGTTCAGCCTTCAATTCTCTTTCATCCAGCAACTCTCTCAGGCAGGCGATCTTGTCCAGCATCTGGGGAATGAAGGTCTGCCCCCCGAATCCAGGGTTGACCGTCATGACAAGAACCAGATCAACGAAGGGCAATATCTCTCTTACGGCATCCAGCGAGGTAGACGGATTCAGCGCAACGCCGGCCCTCACATTCATATCTCTTATCTGTGTCACCACGCGATGCAAATGCGTGCAAGCCTCCACATGAACGCTGATAATGTCGGCCCCGGCCTGAGCGAAGCTCTCGATCTGTCTCTCTGGGGAATCGACCATCAGGTGAACATCGAGGGGAAGGGTGGTGTGGGGGCTAATCGCCCTGACCACCCCGTCGCCGATAGTTATTCGAGGCACAAACTGCCCGTCCATGATGTCGACGTGGATGTAGTCGGCGCCAGCCGCGGCAGCCTCGCTAACCTGCTCGCCCAAACGGGCGAAGTCGGCCGAGAGGATAGAGGGTGCCAGCTTTACTTTATCGCTCATCTTTCATCTCTCCTGGAACTTGCCCCCGCACTTAGGGCAGGCCTGCGGATAGCATACACGACACACTGCCTTATGGCAAGAAGGGCATTCGTGGCACCGCGGACAAATGTGGTGGAGCTCTTCGTCACAGAGGTAGAAGATGCCTGTAGGCCTGAAACATCCCTCACACGCAGGCAGTTCCAGGTCCTTTAGCAAAGGGTTCCAAACAAGCTCTAACCGTTTTTCTCTATTCTTCCGCCTTATCCTGAGAATGACAAGGGAGGCAAGCATCGTCACCCGAATGGCGTTAAGAAGCTCTACATTTACTCTCAAGGAATACCGATCCCGCTGCTCTTTGATCTTCCTCTTGAGTTCCACATCTATAGCTCTTATCCTGGAGAGCTCCCTTTCCTGATCGTCGCCAACCAGACCCCTTTTCTGGATTCTCGCTTCCACTTCTTCCTTAAGAGTTCCGTAGTATCCCTCGATCCTTGCCACATCCTTATTAAGGCGGCGATCCAGCCTCCTTACGAAATCGGTAAGCTCACGTCTTATCTCGTGTTCAGCGACCTTGCAGGCAGCGCTGAATACCTCCTCGAGTGGCCTCCTCACCTCCACCCTCCATTCCTTACGACTCCCTTCATAGTATCCCTTCAGCAGGGTACTCATCATCTCTCCGGGAGAGGCCAGAGTCAGCTCGTTGACCACCACCGTGATAATACCTTCCTTTTTCTCCTCGGATATCGCAGAATATTTGAAATTGAGAAGAAGATAAGAGACCGTCCTTTCCACTGCCCGGCTTGATCTGAGAACAGAGTTAGCCAGGGAGAGTTTCTGAGATATAATTTGATCCAACCTTTCCTTCTTGAGATATAATCGGGGCAGGTGCACCTTGCAAAAATGCCCCTTATCTTCCATAAGCTCGGAGATGCTATCCAATATATCAGAGCTATATGAGATAAACTGCCCATTTCGGCTCTCTTGTGGGGTAAAGTAAAGGATCTCATGCTCCTTAAGGCCAAGCTTCCCGGCGATCTCTGGAGTCACGACCACCTCAAGCAGGTCTCCGTTTTCCTCCACCAAGCAACCGCCTACATCCAGAACTTCCTTTACCAGTGACTTTAAAGGTTTGCGTTCCATATCTTATACACCAAGGTCATCGCTGAAGAGAACCTCATCCCATTGCTTTGTCTCCTCATACCCTTCTTTAGCTCGTAACATCTCCTCTCCCAGCCAGTTAAATCCCTCCCTGAGATCCTCCTCGCTCTGGGACTTCAGCCATATATCCATCACGATGTCCTCAAAGTCAGCTTCCCGCGGCAGGTTGCCCAGGATGGCGTCCATCTCTCCAATTACCAGTTCAAACATGTTTATCTTCTTGTCCAGGACTTGCAGAATATATTCCTCTATGCTTCCACGAAGACAGAAATTGAAGATGAAAACATCCCGCGTTTGACCTATGCGGTGAATTCGGCCGATTCTCTGCTCTATCCTCATGGGATTCCAGGGAAGATCATAATTTATCATCGTATTACAGAACTGGACATTCCTCCCCTCCCCACCGGATTCCATAGAGAGGAGGATGTCCACTTGGTTCCGGAAGGAATCTATCGCCCCGTCCTTCTGGGCAGCGGTCATGCCTCCCCTGAATTCAACGAAATCGAGCCCTGCCTGCGCCAGGAGATCAGCCAGATACTCCAGGCTCTTTAAGTAGTGGACAAAGATGAGCTTCTTGCCCTTCCCTTTGTTTATGAGCTCCAGCAAGCGGACTCCCTTTTCCGTACCATTAAGACTATGAATCAGCCCCAGTATCTCCTTGACGGAAGCTGAAGGCAAGGAGCCATCGAGTTTCGCCAGCGAGCTCTCAAGTGCATAGGGGCTGCTCCCCGCTTCCCGCAGCAGATTATTTGAAACCACCTTGCTTAGCCCGGCGCCATCTTTGTATCTCTCCCGAACGAGCCTGCTCAGCTTCTGATAGATTTCTTGCTCAATCTCCGAAGGGGGGACAATAATGGTGCTGGCAAAACGCTTGGGCAGCTTCACATCTACCAGGGAGCGGGTATTACGAATCATCACTTCACGCACGAGTTCCTTTAATTTGTCCCGATTAGCTGGTGTTCTGGCATCGCCCCGCTTGACATATTCTCGCTTAAACTTGGACTCGGTTCGGAGCAGGCCAGGCTTCAGGAGGGTAATAAGATTGAAAAGCTCCACCAGGTTATTCTGCACCGGGGTAGCTGAGAGGAGGAAGAGGAATCTGCTCTTCAGGGCATTGACCAGCTTCCAGTTCAAGGTGCTTCGACTCTTGAGGTGATGGACTTCATCTACTACTACAAGATCATATTCATTTCTAATGACTCTAGCAAAGTGACGCCGTGACTTGGCCAAACTGATGGAGGCGATGATAAGTCTTTCCCTTTCCCAGAAGGATTCGTCTTTCCCGGGATCCACCTGGTCGGTAGACACAAAATTGAGGTCGAACTTACTTAGCATCTCCTCCTGCCACTGAGAAACCAGAGAAGGGGGTGCCAGGATCAGCACCCTCCTGATCATCCCCCGCATTAGGTATTCCTTGATGGCCATGCCCGCTTCTATCGTTTTCCCCAATCCCACCTCATCTGCGAAGATTGCTCTTCCCCTGAAATCCCGGATCACCCTCTTTACCACCTCGATTTGATACCAGAATTTCTCCACGCCCTTCAAGGTCTCCAGACAGAGCAGCTCCTCAAGACTCCGAAGCAAAGACAGATGGGAAACGTCTAATCTCAGATCGTAGAAACGTCTTTCCCCGGCTTCATCCCGTGCGATTCTTGCCAGCACCGCCTCAGGGGATATGAAAGAAAAGGAGATATCAAGATGGTATTCTGGATGCCTCTCCATGGCTATTCCTGCAAACGCTCCCTTGCCCTTTTAAGTGCCCGCGCTACCTGCCGGGGTGCAGTCCCGCCCGGGGCATCGCGAGCATCGATGGAGGACTCCACGGTGATAGAATAGACGTCCTCTCCAAACAGTGGGGAGAGGCTCTGATAATCAGCAAGGGGAAGCTCCTGCAGGCTTTTCTCCTGGTTGACGGCGATACGAACCAGCTTGCCCACTGTGCTGTGCGCTTCTCGGAAGGGCGCTCCTTTTTTGACCAGATAATCAGCCAGATCGGTGGCCAGTGTGTAGCTCTCGCCGGCGGCCCGGCGCGCGCGCCCGGCATTGACGGACAGAGTTCTCACCATTCCAGCAAACACCTGCATGGTCGAGTGGAGGGTATCCACGGTATCGAAGAAACCCTCCTTGTCCTCCTGCAGGTCTTTGTTGTAGGCCAGCGGCAGGGACTTCATAGTAGTCAGGATTGCCAGCAGATTTCCGTAGACGCGCCCGGTCTTGCCGCGCGCCAGCTCGGCCACATCGGGATTCTTCTTCTGTGGCATGATGCTTGAGCTGGTGGCGTAGGCGTCGTCGATCTCGACGAATCCAAACTCCGCCGACGACCAGAGGATGATCTCCTCTGCCAGGCGGGAGAGGTGCATCATGGTCAGGCTGGCGGCTGCCTGGTATTCGATGATGAAGTCGCGATCGGAGACGGCATCCAGGCTGTTTGAGCTGATCCGGCCGAACCCCAGCTCCCGGGCTATCGACTCCCGGTCGATGGGATAGGGCACCCCCGCCAGCGCCCCGCTGCCCAAAGGCAACACGTCAGTCCGCTTCAAGCAGTCACCGAAGCGCTCGACGTCTCGCTGAAACATCTCGAAGTAGGCCAGCAGATGGTGGGCGAGAAGGACCGGCTGGGCTCGCTGAAGGTGGGTGTACCCCGGGATAATTACTTCTGCGTTCGTCTCGGCCAGGTCCAGGAGTGCCCTCTGAAACTCTCTTAGCAGCTTGACAGTCTCCGAGAGCGCCTCTTTGGCAAACAGGCGCATGTCCGTGGCAACCTGGTCGTTTCGGGAACGAGCGGTGTGCAGCTTGCCCGCCACATCGCCTATCTTTTCAAAGAGGCGAGACTCGATATTCATGTGGATGTCTTCCAGAGCCTGATCAAGCTTCAGATCGCCGCACTCGATCTCCTCTCTAATGGAGATAAGGCCCGTAACGATTAGCTCCGCCTCTTCGGCGGTGATTATCCCCTGCCTCCCGAGCATCCTGGCGTGGGCAATCGAGCCGGCAATGTCCTGCCGATAGAGTCGGTGATCAAAGGAGACGGAGGCGGTGTAATTCTCCACCGCTTTATCAGCCTCTTTTTGAAAACGTGAGCGGAGCGACTTCATTATTCCGGCCACCCCCTACCCCCTTAGCCCTTCCCTGAGGCTCCCTCGACAACAGCCTCTTCGCCCTCTACTGCAACCTCTCTAACCTCTGCCGCCTTAGAGCGGGCAACTCTGGCTATCACTTCCTCGGCGTGCGTCAATATAGTGACGCCATCGACTTTCAGGTCCCTCACCAGTATGTGATCCCCCGCCTGGACCAGTTTGCTCAGATCGATGGCAATGTTCTCCGGTATGTTACCGGGCAGGCACTCCACTTCCACGGCACGTAAGTTCTCCACCAACACCAGGTCAGCACATTGGGAGGCCGGAGATTCACCCTGAAAGAGGAGCGGCACTTCGACCTTTACCTTGTCCTGCATCCGCACTTCGTAGAAGTCAATGTGAAACAGCCTCCCACTTATGGGGTCCCGCTGCACATCCTTTACCAGCACCCGGCGAGTCTTCCGCGAAGATGGCGACTTCAACGCTATCATGTGGGTGCTGCCGGCTCTTGATAGCACCTTCTCCGCCTTTGCCGTGTTGACTTGAACAGTCTGAGACTCGATTGCATGGCCGAAGATATTGGCGGGAGTCATCCCGCTTCGCCTCAATGCCTTGACTTTCTTGCGGAGTGTAGTCCTGTTTTCAACTTCCAGTTCCATGGTTTCCATCGCTTCCTCCAGATCAAAGGGGCGCAGCCCCTTTATGCTCTATCCTTTTCCTTTGCCGCCTCAGCGATGATCTTCTGCGCCAGATGTGCCGGAACCTCTTCGTAGTGGCTGAAGCGAATGGTGTAGCTGCCGCGTCCCTGTGTCATCGATCTGAGGTCTATGCTATAGCGAAGCATCTCAGCAAGCGGTGCTTGTGCTTCAATGATGTTGACGCCGCCCTCAGGATTCATTCCCATTATCCGAGCCCGCTTGCCGTTAAGACCTCCCATCACGTCGCCGGTGAATGCATCCGGCACAGTTATCTTGACGGACATAATCGGCTCAAGGAGCACTGGTTGCGCCTGAGAAACGCCTTTTCTGAGGGCATGTGAGCCAGCGATCTTGAAGGCGATATCCGAAGAATCAACCGGATGATATGTGCCGTCGTAGAGGATGACCTTCAGATCCACAATCGGGCAGCCGGCCAGAACGCCCTCCTGAAGCCCCTCGGTGATTCCTTTCCCTACCGCAGGGATATAGTTCTTGGGAATCGCTCCCCCAACGATCTTTTCCTCAAACTCATAGCCACCGCCTCTGGGCAGCGGCTCGATCCGAATAAGAACGTGCCCGTACTGACCGTGTCCCCCGGTCTGCTTCTTATGCTTGTATTCCGCTTCCACCGGAACAGTGACCGTCTCCTTGTAGGGTATCCTGGGGACTGTAAAATCCGCCGCCAGAGAGAATTTTCGCTTCATCTTGTCGGCGACAACCTCCAGTTGTGCCTCGCCGTGGCCGGAGAGGATAGTCTCCCCGGTATCAGCGTCCCGGCGGAGGGAAAGGGAGGGGTCTTCCTCGTTCAGCTTGTTCAATACCATCCCCAGCTTATCGAAATCCGCTTTCGTCTTGGGGTAAACCGCAACACTGAAGTTGGGGGGTGGGAACTCTATTGGATCAAAGGAAACGGGATGATCCTGCCTGGAAAGTGTATCGCCGGTGCCGGTATCTGCCAGCTTTGTCACCACCCCGATGTCGCCGGCGACGATCTGCGGCGTTGGCTCCTGGGTTTTACCCCGCATGGTATAGAGCTGGCCAATCCGCTCAGCCTTCCCCTGGCCGGCGTTCCACACGCTGGAGTCGCTGCTAATAGCTCCGCTAAATACTCTCAGATAGCTCATCTTGCCCACGTAGGGATCGGCACTGGTCTTAAAAACCAATGCCGATAGAGGAGCACTGTCGTCAGGTTCCAGCATCTCCTCGGCCTCACCACGGTGCACCGCTATCTCCCCTCTATCCTTAGGCGAGGGAAGATAATTGCAGATGGCGTCCAGCAATTCAGGGATATTCCTGTCACGCAGAGCAGTGCCCACCAGGATAGGCGCGATCTTGTTTTCCCGAATCCCCGTGCGCAGAGCAGAGCGAATGTCTTCCTCGGTTATCTCCTCACCCTCCAGGTATTTGGTAGCCAGATCATCATCGGTCTCGGCGACGCCCTCAACCAACTTCTCTCGAAAGGCATCGATCCAGTCCTGGGGGATGGCATGCCCCGACGGCTGCATAGAGATCAAGTCGAAAACGCCCTGGAAGTTATCCTGTGATCCAATGGGAAACTGCACCGGCACGCACCGGCGTCCGAACCTCTCTTCAATCTGCTCCACCACCTTCGAGAAATCGGCATTCTCACGATCGATCTTGTTGACAAAGATAATGCGTGGCAAGCCGATCTCATCGGCATATTCCCAGACAATCTCTGTGCCCACCTCCACTCCAGAGGCGGCGCAAACCACAATCACTGCTCCATCAGCTACTCGAAGGGCCGACTTCACCTCGCCAACGAAGTCGAAGTATCCCGGAACGTCGATCACGTTGATCTTGGTCTTCTTCCACTCGAACGGGAGCAGCGATGTGCTGATACTGCTCCTGCGCTTGATCTCCTCGGGCTCAAAGTCAGCCACGGTATTGCCGTCGTCGACTTTCCCCAGACGGGTAGTGACACCGGCATCGTACAGCATCGCCTCAGCAAGCGATGTCTTCCCCGCACCGGTGTGAGAAAGCAAGAGCACGTTGCGGATGTCCTCTGTTCGAAAGCCCTGCATATGATTACCCCCTCGATAGACAATCGCTCAATCAATTGCTATCTCTAGCATAGATTCTAAGAAGGCCATTGTCAAGTTACGCCCAATGTGTTATCATCTATATGTCGCTCAATTTCAAAGGGGGTGAAATAGAATGTCAAGAACTTTCAAACTTGCAATCGCATCGCTGCTTACAATTCTTCTTGTCAGTATCGCCTGTGTGGCTGTGCCACTTATCCCTCAAAATGATGCTCCTCCTCAGGGGCTCGAACTTGTGGAGGAGGTCTGGCAGCTCATCCAGCGAGACTTCGTTGATAGCGAGGCTCTCGACCATAATAGACTGGCGGAAGGCGCTGTCCGCGGCTTAATCGAGGCCCTGGATGATCCTTACACTTCTTATCTCACTCCCCAACAGTATGAGCTATCGATAACTCGACTTAAGGGGGAGTTCAGCGGGATTGGAGCGACGATCACGATCGAGGAGGGACAACTCACCGTTGTCGCCCCCATCGCCGGCTCACCGGCTGAACAAGCCGGCATAAGGCCGGGCGATAAGATATTGGAGGTCGATGGCAAGCCGACCGCGGGGATGACCCTGCACGAAGCCGCCCTGAAGATCAGGGGGCCGCAAGGCACAAAGGTAAGCCTCCTGGTACTCCACCCCGACGACGACGCACCGAGGGAGATTGAGATAACACGAGCCGAAATCAAACTGCCGAGTGTTGAGTGGGAGATGCTTCCGGACAACATCGCCCACATCAGGGTCAGCAATTTCACGGAGCGCACGGATTCAGAGTTCGCATCTGCCCTCAGCGATATTATGGCTCATGGTGCCACCGGCATCGTGCTTGATCTGCGAAGCAACCCGGGAGGTCTCCTTGATGCGGCGGTGAAGGTAGCGAGCCAGTTCCTTGAGGAGGGAATCGTCGTCTACGCGCTGGATAACAAGAGGGAAAGAACCGACTGGCCGGTGCAAGATGGAGGGATGGCACCGGACATACCGCTGGCCGTGCTGGTGAACAGTCACACTGCCAGTGCCGGCGAGGTAGTGGCCGGGGCTCTCCAGGACCACAATAGGGGCCTGATTATCGGTGTTAGAACCCGTGGTAAGGGGAGTATGAACCGTGTCCACCGGTTGAGCAATGGGGGAGCGCTTTATATCACCTTTGCCCGCTGGTTCACCCCGGATGGGCGGCAGATAGACAGGGAGGGGATTGCCCCCGATATCGAGCTAGAGTTGACCCCAGAAGACATCGAGAACAACCGCGACCCCCAACTGGATCGGGCCATCGAGTACCTCCAGCGGGGGAG
>JALPYG010000026.1 GCA_023271215.1 Dehalococcoidia bacterium | reverse complement strand
AGGTAGTAGCTATCCTGACCAGCAAGTCTATCGCTTTACGGGCAAGAAGGTCGTCACGCAGTGATTCCCGAGCCTCAAGCGAGCTGAGCGCTTCCTGCACGCGCTTGCCATCCTCGCCGGCGTTTTCCACCCGGCGCCCCACCTCCGCATCGACCTCCGAATCGCTTACCTCCATCTTCTCCTCCTCAGCCACCTTCTTCAGAATCAGAGCATTGGCCACCCTCTTCTCTGCCACAGGTCGGAGTTGATCTCGGTACTGCTCCCTGGTGAGATTCCTGAGTTTCAAGTACTCATCAATATCCAGCCCCCCCAGAGCCATCATCTGCTGGTGTACCATGCGATCGACCTCGCGTTCCACGAGGACAGCAGGAAACTCCAGATCGGCCTGCCCAACCACAGCTTCGACTACCTGCCTCTCCAACTTGTTCCGGGCGTCCGAGTCGGCAGCGGCCTTCAAGCTGCCCGCTATCTTCTCCCTGAGTTGATCCATGGTTTCCACATCCTGCTCCAGACTCTTTGCAAACTCATCATTCAACTCAGGCAGGTGTTCCTCCTTGACCTCCGAGATCGAGACCTTGAAGAGGCAATCTTTCCCGGCTAACTCAGGATTGGCATGATCCTCGGGCAAGGGCAAGGTGAACTCCTTTTCGTTACCGGCTTTCATCCCCACTATTTGCCCCGCAAATCCCGGAACAGGTGCCGTCGAGTCTGCCGACAGATGATACCACTCACTCCCTTTGTCGAGCAGGGTACTGCCTTCAATCGAGCCCTCAACATTAAGGCCCACTACATCGCCCAGGCGTGCCTCACGCTCCACCGGCTCCCACACAACCTGCGTGCGGCGGAGCCTCTCCAGAGCTTCATCAATCTTATCGCCGGTTATCTCCACCACCTCCGGGGTTACCTTGATGGCACGGTAGTCTCCCAATTCCACAACAGGTCGCACCGGCACCGTAGCCTTAAATGTCAGCGGATCAACCTGCGTGACCTCTACCTGCGGCTGGCCAAAGACTTCAATGCCCTGTTCCTTGACTGCCTGCTCATAAAGCTCGGGCACCAGCCGGTCCCAGGCATCGTTCAATAGAGCTGTCCGCCCAAGATGGCGCTCCAGCATGGGCTGCGGTGCTTTCCCCTTGCGGAAGCCTGGAACAACCGCCTGCTTTACCAACCGGCGGTACGTTCCCTCCAGAGCCCTCTCCATCTCCTCCGTTTCGGCCTCGATATTGAGGACCACCTGGCATCCTTCGATTCTATCCGAGGATATTCTCAATTCTCTACCTCCTGGACCTGGTATTATATATTATAACAGTAGTAACCACCAGGTTCAAAGTTCCTGACTAGAGGGCGGCCAGTCTCTTCTTTGCCTCGGAGAGTTGTCTCAGGTGCAGCTTTTCCTCGGCTATTATCTTGTTAACTACCGGATGTGTTCGTGGTGGCATTATATCCATCATCAGGTAGTAGAAGAGTATGGCATCCTTTTCGGCACCTATCGCCAATTGCAGGGCCTCAATGTCACTATCTGCATTAGCCGCCATTCCGCTGGTGATCAGATCATCGGTGAAAACAGCGCTATCTACCAGCGCCTTAAGGTAGGCGGCGTATTCCTCGGTATCGCTCTCTGAAGGCTGATATTTGCCCGCCTCGCCAAGCATGTCCCGGAATATCTGAACGTGCTGTCGTTCCATTTCACCCAGATGCCGAAAGAGATCGCGGGCCTCGGTATTCTCGGTTGACTGGGACATGACGTCATAGAAGGCCATTCCCCTCCTCTCGATGTCGATGGCAATGTTGATAAGCTCGCTGGTCGAAAAAGAAATGGACATTTACGAGATTCCTCCTTTCCAAATATGATCCACTTCCTCATCCACCTACCTCAATGCTGACGTCCAGATTGTCTACCTCATCTACCCCCTTCAGTGAAGATACGAGGCCAATCAAGGTGCTGCAAATAATGTCCCTGGGAAAAGGGGTGAGGGAAAGTTCATTCCCATTGACGGTGATCTTGACATCACCCTTCTCCTGATGAAGCTCCAGGCTTTGTACGCTCCCGCCGCCTCTGAGAGAGGCAACGGCACCGAGGGTAGTCCGAGCCAGGAATTGCTCGACAAACGGATTCACCTCTACGGATACCTTGTTCACCCACAGCTTCGCTTTCAGTTTCATGTTGTCCTCCTTGTTTTTGATTTGGTAACCCTGACCGCCTCGGCTTCCAATGATATACCTCAGCCTTCATCGTCCGGGTCAATCGTCCCCGGCCGGGCACTGGAAAAATCAAACTCACGGGTCATTTCCTCCTTGTAGGTTACTTCCCCAGTTCCGCACGAGTATGGATGAACGCCAGAAGGTTCTCGCGTGCCACCATGCCAACGATGTTGCCCTCATCTACCACGGGCAACTGGTTGACGTCCTCGGTGCTCATTAATTGTAGCACACTGGAAAGGTCTTCGCCTGGGCCCACCCACTTGAGCCTGTCCAGGGGCGTCATCGCCTCCCCCAGTGTCCTCGTCGGCCAGAGATCACGCGGCACCTGCTTGACGTTATGTACAGTCATTAGCCCCAATGCCCGGTTGCCTTCTACCACCGGAAAGCAGCGACGACCGGACCCTAGAATGTAGTCATCCACTAATTCCTCCAGGGTGAGCTCCGGAGGAACCGCGGGGCAATCGCGCATCATCACCTCACTAACAGGATGGCCCTGAAGCATATCTTGAAGAACCACCTGGTGGTAGCTTCCCGCAGCAGCGTTCTGGATAAACCAGCCGATGAAAGCCATCCACAATCCCCCCCAGTTTCCCTGAAAGACCGTCCAAATCCCGCCGAAGATAAAGAGATAGCCTACACCTCTGCCAATTGCCGAGGCGATTCGAGTAGCACTTCGCAGGTTACCTGTTCGCCGCCAGATAATCGCCCGTAGAACACGTCCCCCATCCAGTGGAAACCCGGGGATGAGGTTGAAGACTGCAAGCACGACGTTGATCAATCCAAGCCAGGCGGATGCGGCCACCAGGGGCTCGCTGATCCCTGCCGCCGCTATCGAAATAGCACCGAATAATACCCCCAGGGCCAGGCTGGTGGCGGGCCCCGCCAGAGCCACGCGAAACTCAACGTTGGGCAACCCCGGCTCCTGAGCTATCTGGGCTAACCCTCCAAGGATGAAGAGGGTGATTGAATGCACTCGAATCCCTGCCGCCTGGGCTACCAGGCTGTGGGCTAGCTCATGGGCCAGCACTGAGCCAAAGAAGAGAACACTGGTGGCAAGGCCAACGGCCACACGTGCCGTCAGGCTCCAGTGTGGATAGGTGATGGGGAAGTAGTTGGCTGCCAGGGCGAAGGTCACCAGTGCGAAAACGATGAACCAGGAATAATGCAGTCTTATCGAGATACCGTGGAAGCTGCCCAGTGGAATTCCTGCTTTTAACATTGTGTCTTCTTCAATGACACCCTATTTTCTGTGATCCGCAGTGCCCTCATCGACTTCATCATCGAAGCGCTGCGAGCTGGCCAAGTGCTGACCGAACATGTCGCTGGAGAATAATATCTGGTCCTCAGGGAAGAATGGCGCCTTGACTGTGTCTATGAGGGCGATTTTCTCATCAATGATGAGATAGGCACCGCTTCGCCCAGGCCTTCAGATCCTCCTCGGCAGCACGGTCGTCCGCCCATACCTCAAGTATCTGGCCGATAGCAAGTTTGTCCATCTCCTGCTTGGTGTTTAGAATGGGCACGGGGCAGTACAAACCGATGCAGTCGACAATTCGATGGGCCTGCTCGGTCGAGCTTGAATCTACCACAGTGCAAACTCCTTTCGATGATCTCTGCTACTCCAGGGGCTGGCCACATTGGGGACATTCCTCGAGTTCCCTTGCCACCGGTATCGCGCACTTGACGCAATAACGCGGTACTACCGGGCACGGTTTGCACAAAGGCGAGGTCTCCACGGATATATCCTCATCGCAGTAGGGACAAGAACACCTGCCTTCCTCCAGCTCTTCAGCCATTTCTCTTTTCCCTCCTTCTAGTTTTCACCGGTTTGCCCTGCTTGCTGAGGTAGTCGTCAATGGCCTTATTCAGCGCCTGAGCGCCAAGGTTGGAGCAGTGATGCTTGTTCTTGGGCAATCCCTGAAGTTCTTCCGCCACCAGTGCCGGGGTGATTTTTCTGGCCTCCTCCAGGGTCTTCCCTCTGGCCATCTCGCTTACGATGCTGGAGACCGCGATGGCGGCACCGCAGCCGAAGGTCTTGAACTTGACATCGCTGAGGCGACTGTCATTGACCTTGATGTAGAAGGTCATCATATCGCCACAGACAGGGTTACCCTCTTCCCCGATCCCGTCGGCATCCTCTATCTCCCCTACATTGCGGGGATTCATGAAGTGGTCCATAACTTTGTCGCTGTAAACGGGCATTTCATCTCCCTCCACTCTGCTTCTTGAGAAATTTGGCGTAAAGAGGTGACATCTGCCTCAATCGGTCAACGATGGGCGGCAGGGTCTCCAGGACGTATTCAATATCTTCCTCGGTATTGTCCCGCATAAGGGTAAAGAGGAGCGAGCTCTGCGCAATCTCAGGAGGAATCCTCATGGCAGTTAGCACATGGGAAGCCTTGAGCGCCTTTGAGGTGCAGGCGGAGCCGCTGGAGGCAGCAATGCCCCAGCTTGATAGTAGCATAAGCATAGCCTCTCCCTCAATAAACTCGATGCAGAAGCTGGCGTTCCCGGGGAGGCGATTATCGGGGTGACCTACGATCCCCCTGCCTTTCAACAGCTTCGCTATTTCCTCGATATTCTGAATGGTGCCGACCTCGCCATTGGCGTGCACGATGGAGACGACGATGGTGTCCTCCCGGATGCTTTTTGCCAGTTCGTCCAGCTTGACCAACCCGTAACCGTCTACCGGAACGCTGGTCGCGGCAAAGCCCCGCTTCTCCAGGGTTTTGGCCGAGTGTATCACCGAGAAATGCTCGATGGCTGATATAACGATGTGTTTGCCCCTCGCCTGGTATGCCTGTGCCAGGCCCTTGATAGCCAGGTTGTTGGACTCCGTACCGCTGCCGGTGAAGATTATCTCCTCAGGCCGGCTGCCGATGAGATCGGCTAACCTGGCTCGGGCGTCCTCGATCGCCTCCCTCGGGGCATCCCCCCAGTTGTGAATGGATTGGGGGTTTCCATAGATATCCCTGAGATACGGGAGCATCGCTTCCAGGACCTCTGGATGCAGAGGGGTTGTGGCGGTGTTATCCAGATACACTCTTCTCATTTCATCGCCCTCAAGCCGTGATCTCGTATCGCGCGTTGGCCCATGCGGTCATTCATCTACATTCGGAACTTCAGGCCGATGCCAGTCCTTTGCCGGCCTCGAAGGCATCCTGCAAGGCGGTTGGATGCTCCTTGATGGCTTCCTTCGCATCTATTCGGGAAAAGGCAACCTCTCCCGCCAGGACAATATCAAGGACAGTGAAAAAGCTCTTGACGGTGGCCAGCGATGGTTGGAATAGCCTGGAGAAACCGGTTCCCCCGACGGAGATAAACAGTCCTCTGCGTTCTCTATCTGAGTTCAGTGCCACCGGTTGCTTCAGCACGTATTTCATCGCCCAAAGCGCCTGGCAGCGATCGATCATCGTCTTCGTCTGAGCAGTAAGACCCATAAAGAACACCGGTGAGGCAAGTATGAGCCGATCGGCTTCCCTGAGCTTGGTGTATATCCATTGCATGTCGTCTTCAACGACACACCGTCCGGCTTCCAGGCAACCGTCGCAGTGCCGGCAAGGAGAGATGTTGAGGCCACACAGCACAATGCTTTCGGTTTCCCCACCGGTAGCCCCGGCACCTGCCATCGCCTGCTCCAGCAATAGATCAGTATTGCCGCCGCGCCGAGGGCTGCCGGCGATGCCTAGAATCTTCATTTTCGAGAAACCACCGCAAGTCGAGCCTAATCAAAGGCCATTTCCGTTTTCCACACTGTCCACACTTTGCCTACCAGATCTACCCCTGGTTTCAGGGTCATCTTGCCCGGCCTCCAACCTGAAGGAGCAGCTTCAGTCCCTTTTGACTCCCTCACCATCTGATAGCCCTGAATCTGTCGAAGCGCTTCACTCACGTTTCTCCCGACTGGCGGCGTCAACACTTCATATGCTTGAACGATTCCATCGGGGTCTATAATGAATCTTCCGCGTGTCTCAACGCCGGCATCTTCGTCATAGATACCATAAAGCGTCCCCACTTTTCCGCCGGCATCGGACAACATCGGGAAGGGGATGCCACCTTCTACCATCTTGGAGAGCTCCTGATCGTTCCACATCTTATGCACAAACTTAGTGTCGATGCTCATGGACAAAACTTGTACTCCAAGCTTCTGGAATTCGGAATGCTTTTCAGCAACTGCTGAAAGCTCCGTCGCTCAGACGAAGGTAAAATCACCGGGATAGAAACAAAGGATCACCCATTTCCCGAGATAGTCTGAAAGTTTTACGTTAACGAACTTTCCCTCATGGTATCCTGGAGCTGTAAAATCCGGAGCCTTCTTGCCTACCTGTATCATCTTCATTTCCTCCTTTCGAACGTCTTTGTTTTTCTCCATGCTCGCATCGATGTTCTCGCCCACCGGACCCCCTGCGGGGCGCGCGCATCCGGCACTCAATTCTTCTGGCATAAGCACCTCCTTCTTCTAGTTGCCAAGACCAGAATCGATCATCTAAGACGATATTTCACCCTTTATGCCGATTTCGACACTGTCGAAGGGGATATCTTTTCCACTTTGGGCTAGTGCTTGCTGGGCCGTGTGAACCAGGCCGAAGCAGCAGGGCACTTCCATGTGAAGGACCTTCAAGCTTTTTACGTTGGCATCTCTCAATATCTGGGTGATTTTATCCAGGTAGGTGCTGGTATCATCAAGTTTGGGACAGCATATGGCGATCGCCTTGTCTTTCAGAAAATCGCGGTGGAAATCAGCATAGGCAAAGGGGACGCAATCGGCAACTAAGACTAAGTCCGCATTCTGGAAGTATGGGGCATGAGGTGGAACCAGATGAAGCTGTATCGGCCAATGTCTTAGCTCAGAGGTAATCCTTGGTATGTCTGAAGACCCTCTGCCATGCTCCCAGGCCATTATCTGCAATGAAGGGCAAGAACATACTTCCTGATGCGAATGGTCTTGGGGCAGCTCGTGAGCATGTTCTTTCAGGTGTGTCAAGTGTCTTTCCAGGAGTTCGGGCGATGTTTCCCTTATGTGGGCAATCACCCCCTCTTGGTCGTACTCTTCAACTTCCTTTTCCTCGATAGTCAGTGCACCCTGAGGACAGTCGCCCAGACATGCGCCCAGTCCGTCGCAGAAATTCTCTTTCACGATTCTTGCCTTCCCGTCAATGATCTGGAGAGCACCTTCAGGACATGAGGGAATACAGACCCCGCATCCATCGCACTTTTCCTCGTCGATCTTGATGATCTTTCTCTTTGTTTTCACCATCTTGCCATCACTCCTTTTTCAGTTTCCTGTAAAGCTCCTCTCCAACGCATTCCTCGGCATATTTGCACCACTGGATGCAGGCCTCTACGTCGTTGTATATGGTAAATCCGCAGTTGCTGCATTTTACCTGCATCTCGTTAGAGAAGATCTCTACCTCTTCACCACATTCGGGGCAGTCCTTCAGGGTAATCGTTGGTGTTCGAATATCCGATGCCCCCGGACATTGCTCAATCATTGTTGTCTCCCCCTTAATTTGATAGCCAATTTCCGGAAGATTCTAGAGCCTTTGCAAGTAGCGGTGGGCCGCAAGCGACGCCTTGGCTCCTTCCCCTGCAGCAATGACAATCTGCTTCTCAGGAACATTGGTCACGTCGCCGGCGGCGAAAAGGCCGGCGACGTTCGTCTCATTGGCACAATTGATCTCGATCTCCCCGGCCCTGTTGCGATTTACCACATCCCTGGCCAGATCTGAATTCGGGATCAGCCCGATCTCGATAAAAATACCGCCCGCGGCCAGTTCCTCGATCTTCTTGCTCTGAAGGCCTCTGACAGTGATGCTCTCCACCCGATCCGTTCCCGCTATTTCCAGCACTTCATGCTCCAGACAGTAGGTCACTCCTCTGCCCCGAAGCCTTTCCTCGCCGGGGACATTCAGCGGACGAGGCCGTTTCCCGGTGGCGACAATCACCGACTTCGCCTGATAGACAGCGCCGTCGTCGGCTTCAACCTCAAACCCGCCATCTGTTTTCCTTATGTGGGTAGCGCCGGGTCCGATCTTCATCTCCAGTGGAAACTGCTTTACCTGCTCCTCGAACCTCTGCATCAGATCCGCGCCCTCAATGAACTGGTAGCCCATGTAGTTTTCAATCCCCATGGTCCAGACCACCTGGCCCCCGATGTCCTTGCTCAGGAGCAGGGTCGTGATCCCCTTGCGGGCCGAGTAAACCGCGGCGGTCATTCCCGCCGGGCCGCCACCGAGGATAATTAGCTCATACATGCCCATCCCCCTCAGTAAATTCCCTTTGCGATCACTCCACACCACACCACATAGCCCAGCCGAGTCCGCGGATAGTCCTTCTAAAAGCCCAGTTTTTCTTTCAACGCGGCCGGGTTAAAGCCCACCATAATCTCGCCATCTATCTCTATTACGGGCACGCCCATCTGGCCCGACTTCTTGACCATTTCGTCCCGGGCCTCTTTGTCTTCGGCTACGTTCAAGTCCTGATACGGAATACCATTTTCGTCCAAGAAACTCTTGGCCTTCTTGCACCAGGGTCAGGTGGGAGTGGAATAGACCATAACTACCTTTTCTGCGCCCATGTGTTTCTTCTTTCCTCTGATTGCCCATCAATCAGGATGAGAATTCGACCCCAGACGGTCCTGCTCATATTAGCCGTTACATCTCCCGCAATCCGGGCAGAATCCATAGAACTCCAGACGATGGCCCAGAATCCTGTAGTCAGTATTGTCCGCCAGCTTTTCGTCGAGGGCATAGTTCACTGGCTCGTCTACATCGGAGACGCGGCCGCACTTTATACATCGGAAATGGTAATGGTCCTCACAGTTAGCGTCGTATCGGCTGGAAGCGCCTGCAAGGCTCAGTTCCAGAATGATACCGTTCTCCTTGAGCACGTTCAGGTTGCGATACACCGTGCCCAAACTTATATTAGGTATCACCTTGCGCACCTCCTCATATATCCAGTCGGCCGAAGGATGGGAGGTTGTCCTTCGCAAAACACTCAGAATGGCCTTCTTTTGCTTTGAGTCTTTCGGCATAATAGTAATGGTTACTACCATTCTACAGCATCTTGACCCTCTTGTCAAGGCGATATCGGAAACCGCTTGAAGGCCTGGACCCCTCAACTGCGGAATAGGCATTGCTGCACATCATATGCTATAATGGTTCCCGGATTCTGACCTGGAATGCACATGCGGCAAGAGCTGGAACAGATATACCATTCCCTTTTGGATCACTACGGACCACAGCACTGGTGGCCGGCCGATGAGCCCTTCGAGGTAATCATCGGGGCCATCCTGACACAGTCGACGGCCTGGACAAACGTCGAAAAAGCCATCCTCAATCTAAAGGAAGCCGGAATTCTGAGCCCTGCCTCCTTGAATCGAATCCCTGTTGGTGAGCTGGCTGATCTCATCCATCCGTCAGGTTACTATAATGCCAAGGCACGCAAGATTAAGGCGTTCGTTGAGCGGCTGGGAGAAAGCTATGGGGGATCATTGGAAAGGATGTTCGCTCTCCACATAACTGCGCTTCGCCGCGAGCTTCTCTCGATCTATGGGATCGGGCAGGAGACTGCCGATTCGATAATCCTCTACGCCGCCCGAAAGCCGGTATTCGTCGTCGATGCCTATACAGGCCGCATTGTAGCCCGGTTGGGTCTGAGCACCAATAAAGCCAGCTATACTGCCCTGCAGGCACTATTCATGGACCATCTTCCACATGATGAGAAACTCTACAACGAGTACCATGCCCTCCTCGTCCGGCACGGCAAGGAGACATGTAAGCGGTCTCCCCTTTGCCATCACTGCTGCTTGAGTGATTTGTGCCGATTCCATGGTTAGAGGTAGAGCGTTATTTGCAATCCTTTCCTCTCTGGTATATAGTTAATTAGGAGAGAATTAAAGTGACGCAATTGGAACAGGCACGAGGGGAGATTGTCTCGCCTCAGATGAAGATCGTAGCTGAGAAAGAGGGGCTCGACCCCGAATTTGTGCGGCGAGGCGTGGCCGATGGTTCGATCGTCATCCCGGCCAATGTCAATCACCGGGGGCTGTACCCCTGCGGCATCGGCAAGGGACTTCGCACCAAGGTCAACGCCAATATCGGCACCTCTCCCGATTTCGGCGACATCGAAACCGAAGTCCAAAAGCTCCAGGTATGCATCGATGCCCGGGCCGATACGGTTATGGATTTGAGCACCGGCGGTGACATCACCGCCATTCGATGCGCCATCCTGGATAAGTGCCCACTCCCACTGGGGACGGTTCCCATCTATCAAGCGGCTGTTGCGGCGATCGAAAAACATGGAGCTATCGTCGGGATGACCGCCGATGACATGTTCGCCGCCATCGAAGAGCACGCTCGGGACGGGGTCGATTTTTTGACCGTACACTGTGCCGTAAATCAGAAGACCATCGACAGATTGAAGGGAGAGGGGAGGCTCACCGATGTCGTATCCCGAGGCGGCTCCTTCCTCATTGGATGGATACTGCACCACGAACGCGAAAATCCCCTCTACGAGCAGTACGACCGCTTGCTGGAGATCGCCAGGGAATTCGATGCGACCCTTAGTTTGGGCGACGGACTGCGCCCCGGAAGTCTTGCCGATGCCTCGGATCGAGCGCAATTTGAGGAGCTACTGACCATCGGCGAGCTGGTGGATAGAGCCCGCCAGGCGGGTGTGCAAGTGATGGTTGAGGGGCCGGGGCACGTGCCGTTAAATCAGATCGAAGCTAATGTGCAGATTCAGAAGCGCGTCTGCAAAGGGGCTCCTTTCTACATTTTGGGGCCTCTGGTTACCGATGTGGCTGCCGGCCATGATCACATTACAGCGGCCATCGGTGGAGCAGTGGCAGCGGCCGCCGGCGCTGACTTCCTGTGCTACGTTACTCCTTCGGAACATCTGGCTCTTCCCGATGCTGATGAGGTAAGAGAGGGAGTCATCGGGGCTCGCATTGCGGCCCATGCCGGAGATATAGTCAAGGGAATCAAGGGTGCCTGGGATTGGGATTATCAAATGTCCGCAGCGAGGAAGAAGCTCGACTGGGATAGCCAGCTCAAACTCGCTCTTGACCCCCAAAAGGCAGCCCGGATTCATGCCCGCCAACCGACAGGTGGCGGTGGCTGCAGCATGTGCGGGAATTACTGCGCCATGGAGTTAGTCAGTGAGTATCTGGGCAGCTCTAAAAAGGATTGCTGAGTTCATAACAAGGAGGAGAGAATGACTCAAGAAAAGCTGGAGCAGAAGGCGATCACCATTGATCCAAAAGAGATACGTGAAGGAGCGTGCCAAATACGCAAGTGGGGGGAAGGGAAAGTCTCCATCTGCAAAGAGAGCGGAAAGATAAAAATCTTTGAGGTGGAGAAGGAGGAATAGGGAGTTGGAACTATGGCAAGTCTGGCCTATTCGTCTCCTCATAGAGAGAAGATCTGCCGAGCTTGTTCTCGACCCTGTGAGCTTTCCGCAGTGTGTGAGTAAGGAGGTGAGGGTGTGGAGATGGAAGAAGATGAAAACAGTGAAGTTCATCGTACATCGCAAGGAAGATGACACCTATGATGTCATTGAGTTGAGTTGATAGCCTAGGAGCTGTTTCAGGATGGAGTATTCTATGGGGAATCAGAAACTTAAAGCTGGACTGCTCGCGGGCCTCATCACAGCGATTGCATTGATAGTCACGGTATCCTGCGTCCCCCGGGTGAGAGTGACGCCCGAGGAGTTCATCGTCACCACCAATCCAGCCTGGCAGCGTCACCCCTCCATCAGCGGCGCGATAGTTGTATGGCAAGATCGCGCCGCCGCTCTCAACGACAACATCTATGCTTATGATCTTGAGAACGGAACCAAGTTCGTTATCTCCACCGATCCAGGATTAGCCGGCGATCCCGATATAAGCGGCGGCATCGTTGTCTGGGCGGATAACCGCGAGGGGAACTGGGACATCTACGGATATGATATCGAGGCGGGAGAGGAGTTCGCTATCTCTACCGATCCCGCCGACCAGAGAAGCCCGTCTGTTTGCGGGAACATAGTGGTGTGGGTCGATGAGCGAAATGGCAACCGTGACATCTATGGGTATGACCTGGAAACCAATACCGAATTTGTCATCTGCGAGGATCATGATGATCAGAACTCGCCCCAGATAAGCCGTAATGTCGTTGTCTGGGCGGATAACCGCAATGGCAACTGGGACATCTACGGCTACGATACTCTGACGAAAAAGGAGTTTCAGATCACCGACAACCTGGCCAATCAGCGCTATCCATCACTGAGCGGCAGCACAATCATCTGGGTTGATGATCGCCACGGCAACCTCGACATCTACGGCTACGATCTGGAGATCGGTGACGAGTTCCCCATCTCCACCAACGCGGCTGAGCAGCAGAGCCCGGTTATTGATGGTAACGTGATTGCCTGGGTAGACCAGCGCCGCGGGAACCGGGATATCTATGGCTACGATTTGGCCGCCAGGTTCGAGTTCGCCATTTGCACCAATCACGCCGAGCAGTGGCATCCAGCAATCAGCGGGAATGTCCTGGTCTGGATGGACAGGCGCAATGGCAACTGGGACATCTATGGAGCCAGGCTACTGAGGAACCCGTAGCGTGAATGCAGAGATAATCTCCATCGGCACCGAGATTCTCCTCGGAGAGATAGTCGATACCAATGCCCCCTACCTGGCCGGACAACTACCACTGCTGGGCATCGATCTCCACTGGATCACCCAGGTGGGTGACAACCAGGTGCGAGTAGTCGAAGCCCTGGAGCGGGCATGGGGCCGCTCTGACCTGATTATCACCACTGGAGGCCTCGGCCCGACCGAGGATGATCTCACCCGCGAGTCCATCGCGGCGATGCTCGGTGAGGAGATGAAAGTCGATCCCGACCTCGAGAAATGGCTGCGAGGTCTATTCACCCGGCTCGGCTACGAGATGCCAGAACGGAACCTCAAGCAGGCCACACTAATCCCCTCAGCAAGAGCAATCCCTAACCCCAGAGGAAGCGCGCCCGGCTGGTGGATAAAGCGAGACGACAGGATACTTCTCGCCATGCCCGGTCCCACGGGAGAGATGCAGCGGATGTGGGAGAGGGAGGTCAGGGATGAGCTTCGCCGAACGATCAACGCAGCCATCATCGTCTCTCGAACACTCAAGATATTCGGATTGCCCGAGGCAAAGGTTGATGAACTGGTGAGCCCCCTTCTCTCCTCCACGAACCCCACGATCGGGGTTTACGCCAGGCCAGGCGGCATTGAGCTTCGCCTGACGGCCAAGGCCTCCGAGCAGGAGGAGGCCGAGAAAATGATCGCCCCCCTGGAGGCGCAGATCCGCTCCATAATCGGCGACCTTATCTGGGGCACCGATGACGAAACCATAGAAAAGGTGGTCGGCGACCTCCTCCAGGAGAAGGGCCTGACTCTGGCAACCATGGAATCCTGTACCGGCGGACGGCTGGCCGATCTCCTTACGGATGTTCCCGGAAGCTCCCGCTATTTCAAAGGGGGCCTGGTGACCTACTCCAACGAAATGAAGGTAGCCTTCGGGGTTGCCCCCGAATTGATAACCCGGCATGGCGCCGTCAGCTCTCCGGTTGCCGAGGCAATGGCTGTGGCCGCCAGGAGATGTTTCGACACTGATATCGGGATCGGGATAACCGGGGTAGCCGGGCCGGAGGAGATCGAGGGAAAACCGACGGGCACGGTTTACATCGGGATCACAGACGGAACGAGAACGCGGTCAACCCGCACCGTCTTTCCCCAGCATCGCCGGCAAATAAAGCTCTATGCCGCCATGGGGGCTCTCAGCGAACTGAGGCGACTTTTGCGTGACTCCACGAGGAAACAGCCCTAGTTGATCACCACTCTGTACACAAATGTTGCTCTTGCTCTTCTGGGGTCGGACGTGTTTTGTCTATGTCCATGCCGCTATCATACCACGGAATGGACTTTTAGGATACGCTCTTAGGCAAATAAGTGACAGGCAACCTGATGCCCAGACTCCACCTCAACAAGAGCAGGTTCCTCTTCCGGACATTCGGATCTCGCATACCGACATCGCGGATGAAATCTACAGCCGGAGGGCGGATTGACCGGGCTGGGCACCTCGCCGGGAAGGATAATCCTGTCTCGCTTTCTCTCAGGATCAGCTATGGGGGTCGATACGATCAAGGCTTGGGAATAGGGATGTCTGGGAGCACGAAATACCTCAATAGAGTTACCCACTTCCACCACCTTTCCCAGATACATAACGGCAATGCTATCGCAAACACTCTCGGCAACGCAGAGGTCATGGGTAATGTAGAAGTAGGTCAGCTCCCGCTCCCTCCTCAACCTGGATATTCGATGTCAGAGCAAGCTATCAACTGGCCTGGCTGATCCTCGCTATCGTGACCGCCATAGCCATACCCCTCATCATGGCGATAGAGCTCCCTCGAAATCAGCGTCAAGTGAGTTCATCGGCGTAGACCAGATGGAGGAACTGCTTCAGGATCCTGGCGGTAGCTCCCCAGATCACCTGATCCCCATAATGATAGGAGTAAGCCATAAAGGTTCTTCCGCCATCGGTTACGACTTCCTCTCGAAAATTGGCCTTATCCCGAAGCGCAGCCAGGGGAACTTCGACCAGCCCCGCCACTTCACCACGGTTTATCTCGAAGTCGTATGGGTAGGGAATAAGCCCCACAAAGGGTGAGACGGCAAATCTGGTGGAGACAGTGCTCTCATCGTCCAACTCTCCCAATATCTCCACCGCTTCAGGTCGGAGTCCAATCTCCTCGAAACCCTCCCTCAGGGCGGTAGCAAGGAGATCTCTGTCGCCCTCATCCTTCCTGCCCCCGGGGAAAGAGATTTGTCCCTTGTGGTACTCCACCCTCTCGGTTCTCCTGGTAAACAGGACGTAATACTCACCCGCCTTCTCATAGACAGGGACGAGCACCGCTGATGAAATCAACCCCGGATCAGAGATGCGCTTCTTCTCCCGGCCTCTGAGGGTTTGCTTTATCCTTTCCTTCATGGCAGCATCTTGTCAGGCATTACGAGCATCCCATTGCAGCACGAAGCTGCCCTTTCGTTCCGTGCCGATAGTGGTCTCGGTGCCGTGCCCGGAATAAACGATCGTTTCATCCGGCAGTACCATGAGCTTGTTGAAGATGCCGTCCATCAGTTGGGCGTAATCCCCGCCGGGAAGGTCGGTCCGCCCGATACTGAATTGAAAGAGGGTGTCACCGGTGAAGACGATACCGTGACCGGCAAGGGCGATACCGCCCGGTGAGTGCCCCGGTACATGAAGTATGGTGAACTGCAGATCACCGACCCTTATTATTTCACCATCCTTGAGCAGCCTGTCTGGTGAGGGGGTTTTCTCGAAGGAACCGCCCATCATGCCTCCCAGCACCCGGGAAATTCCTTCGACTATCCGACTCTGCCCGGCCGCCTCGTGCATGGCGAAAGCCGCCCCGGTTTTCTCCCTAACCTGCTTCACGGCACCTACATGATCAATATGGCTATGGGTGGCGACGATAAGCTTGATATCAAGCCCTGTCTCCCTTACAGCTTTCAGAATGGCATCCGGCTCAGCACCAGGATCGATGATCATCCCCTCCCGACCGGTTTCCGAACCCACCACGTAACAGTTGGACATGAATCGGCCTAAAGTGAGCATCTTCAGGATCAATTCTTGCCTCCCTTCTTTCTCATAAGAGCACACTTGCTTATTGTATCATACCAGGGCTGACCAGCAAAACATATGAGAACCGCCGTGGTAGTAATGCCAGAAAACATGCCAGCCAATCCTACTTCCTGTCAGGTGTTCACAACAGACTGCATGTCCCACCAAAAGCTGATCATTACGCCAGCAATCGGGTGGCTGTGAGCGCATAAATCGCTGTACAGGTATAGAGATCCTTGAGCTTGACGAACTCGTTGGGGCTGTGCGAGACCGACAAGATCCCTGGTCCGTAAGCGAAGGCCGGAATGCCCTGCTGGGCGTAGAAGCGAATCTCTAGGAGTCCAGGGCACATTCCAAATGATGGGGACTTGCCGGTGATCTCCTCCACGCTTTCTGCCAACGCCTGTGCTACAGGGTCATCCTCTGAAAAGCCTGCGGATCTCCCTTCCTGGAGAATCTCAATATCAAGATCAGCTCCATCCCGCTCTCAGTTCCACTTCGTCTGGCAATTGTACCTAAGGCCAAATCAAGATGTGCTTCCCCTTCCCCTTTGCAGGGAGGAATTGGCAAGACTTCAAAGCAGATTCTTGGATTGGTCGGGGTTTTATAGTTTGAGCCAGTCAGAGTTTTCGTTAGTATCGCTACTCCGTCTTCCCCGGCTATCGCATACCCACAACCAACTAGAAAAGTCCATATCTGCTCATCGGCGAAATCATCTGAGGGTTTTCGCTCCTGCCTTTCAACGCGACTTATCAAGTCATCCCACCGGGCATAACCTATGTAGAGATACTTAACGATTCCATCGTAGTGATTCATCAATACATCAGCTAGGGAATTCATGATGTTGGACCTCCCATTCCGCCGGTATACCACAAGGGCTTTCTTCGCCTAACGGTTTACGTGTTTACGACGTTGCGACCGAAGGGAGCGATGTGGCTTTATCCCTTGCGTAAACACGCTGTTATCTGCCGTCACACTTCCCTTGGTTCTGATTCTACTTAGAAGGTTGCAATCTTTCAGCATTCTTTAAAAGATTCTCAAGAAGGTCTTTCACATTCAATTCTCGTGCCCACTTGTAGAGATACTCTTTGTCAAGGGTCTCCCATTGAACTACTGCAATTCCCTGTGCATCCCGAAATTGACGCTCCGACTCACTAGCTTTTGACCATTCCAACTTACTCAAGATAGCATCCTCTGGGGAAACAACAAAAACCTGAATTCCTCCGATCTCCCCCTGTATTCGTCTCTTGAATTCTTCAACGCTAAAAGGACGACCTTTGCGAATAATGATATCCGCTTTCCAACCCGCTTTATAATCAATCACATTAAACATAGACCGATTCCGAAATGCTTCCCGGGCGGCTTCTGGGGAGACATAGTAATCTTCCCCTAATGATTGAATAAAGATATTCAGTTGCTTCTCAGTGGGAGCAATTATCAAATCAATGTCATTAGTTGCTCGCGGTTCCCCATGCAAACTACTTCCCAGTGACCCTGAAATCATATACCTGAATCCGTGAAGCCAGGCTTCACTTTCCCTTGTGTTTCGTATCTGAGACGTGTTATACTTGAATCTGTGGAAGTCGTTGAAGACTTTCACCCTGGAGGTGAAAATGCGTTTTGAGATAGTGCAGGGTAATGAACAACTTTCCAGCCATTCAGGACTCGCTCTAGTAGGGGCGATATTGGACAGGACTAATATTCGGGAGCGATTAGATGCGGTGGTGCTGCCGGAACATCCATTTCCAGAGATCAGCCACGGTGAGGTGGCTACAGCCATGATTGGGCTTATTGGTGTGGGCAAGCCCGACTTCGATGCCATCGAGCCCTTCCGTAAGGACCCCTTCTTCGCTCAGTCTCTGGACCTGGATTCGGTGCCATCCAGCCCGACCCTCAGGCAGCGATTGGACAGCGCCAGGGGTGCCTTCAATGACATCATTCTGGAGGAATCTGCTGGGGTAGTAGGACGGCTTGCCCCGGTGATCACCCCCTGCCACGGTAACTTGGCAGCGGTAGACATCGACGTGAGCCCGTTCGACAATTCTAAGACGAAGAAGGAAGGTGTAAGCTGGACTTATAAGAAATTCGATGGCTATGCCCCCATCCTTGGCTATGTGGGGGAAGAGGGGTACCTGGCGAACCTGGAATTGCGTCCAGGAAGTGACCATAGCCAGAAAGGGACAGAGGATTTTCTGAGACGGACGCTGCGGCATGCCTGTGTGATGAACGATGCGACCTTTCTGGTGCGCATGGACTCAGGCAATGACAGTCTGGGCAACATCAAGGTATGCCGAGAGGAGAAAGCCCACTATATCATCAAGCGCAACCTGCGTCGGGAGACGCCAGAGGAGTGGCTGGAGATAGCCAGGGAGTGTGGTGAGATGGAGGAGCCACGGCCGGGGAAGCAGGTGTGGCGGGGCGAGCGCTATATTAAAAGGGGAGGTATTGCTGAACCGCTAAGAATAGCATTCTGTGTGACGGTGCGAACGGTGGAGGCTGATGGGCAGGCGCTGCTAATGCCTAATGTGGAGGTAGAGACCTATTGGACCTCGCTTCCTGATGACCCAGGGACGGTGGTGAAGTTATACCAGGCACATGGAACCAGCGAGCAGTTCCACAGCGAGTTGAAGACCGATCTGGACCTAGAACGATTGCCATCGGGGAAATTCCAGACCAACGAGTTGGTGCTGCTTTTGGGAATGGTGACCTATAACCTGTTGAGGTTGATTGGTCAGGAGAGCCTGCAGGAGGTGGATGCCCCCATTCGCAAGCAGGTTGCGCGGCGTCGGGTGCGCAGCGTGATGCAGGATCTGGTCTATCTGGCCTGCCGATTGGTGAGACGTGCTCGGTGCCTCCGACTCTCGTTCGGGAGGCACTGCCCTTGGTTTGACACCTGGCGGCGGGTATACTATCAATTTGCGCCGACCTGATTGGTGGCAATAATGGTAGGTCTGTATCGACC